>DATJUF010000240.1:0-22684 GCA_035502655.1 Binataceae bacterium (SeqCode) | reverse complement strand
CGCTCCTCCGCCGAACCCGCTTCGTTCGGCACAGAAGCTATCCGATCCAGTCCTTCTTCCATCTCTCTTTCCCTCCGTCTGCTTCAGAGGGGGGAATTTCAGATGATCATCGAGGGGGGAGATTCACATGATCCCTGACACAATTGGCCGAGCGACTGGTAGATGAGGCAGAGATTGATGCCGTATTTGCGGCCGGTGTCGCGGGCGGTCTCGAGAATGCCCATATAGCCGAGCCGGGCCACCTCATCGAGCAGGAACAGGATGCGTCCGCCGCGCAAAGTACCGCGGGCCTCATACACTGAATTGAGCAGGGCGCCGAGGATGACGCGGGCGGCCTGCGGGCTCGCTTGCAGGACCTTGAGCGGCAGGTTGATGAAGACGTCGAGCTTGCCGGAAAGGAGGTGGCGGGTCTGGAAGCTTTGACCGTTACCTTGGCCGCAAACGAGGCGGGCGAGGGACGGGATGGCGAGCCAGGCAGTGGCGTTGCCGGCCTCGCCATAGAAGCCGGAGAACTGCTTTTCGGTGATGTCTTTCAGATTGCCGGCCAATTGCGCGGGAAAGCCGAAACCGTAGCTGGCACCTTTGGCGTAGATCGCTTCGAGCAGCTCCTTGAGTTCCGGGATCGGCAGGGCGACCCGCTGGCGCAGGAGCGCGAGCGTTTTGTGCTCCGGCGGGAGGGCGGAATCGAAAATAATATCGGCGAGGAGGCAGCCGAGCAGGGCACGGGCGGCGTGCTTGAAGTAATCGTCATAGCGCTCGCCGGGGGTCTCGCCGCAGAGCCAGCCGACCACCGCCTGAATATCGATCAGAGCACGATCGGTCGCGGGATCGATCCAGTCGAGGGCGTTGAAGGAGTCTGAGTGGGGATCTTCGGGGTTAAGCGCAACCACGCGATGGCCGAGGCCCCGCCGAGCCGCGTAGACCAGCCGCACGACTTCGGCTGAGGGATCGAGGCAGACCAGGCCGAAACGCCATTCCAGCGCCGAAGGAACCACCGTGCCGGTGGTCTTATAACCGCCCGAGCCGGCGAAGACCAGGAGGTGGCCGGAACCCTCATTGCCGTCATAGCGGAGCAGGGGGGCCTTGCCCGCCTGTTTGGGCTGCAAGTCGGGGCGGCAGGCCTCGCCGATGATAATGCCGCCCTGCTTGAACCACGCTTTAGCTGCAGAGATGGGCAGCCAATCACTCTCACCATGAAGCGCCGAGGCGGCGCGGCGCACCGGCTGGGGAATAACCAGAGGGAGGCGGGCCTTGCGCACGGCGGCGATACTCAGGGCGACCGGCACTACGGCGCCGACCACGGCAAACGGATCGGTGTAGCCGAGCAGGGTTAGGAGCGAAAGGCGCGGGTAGTAAGGGGCGAGACGGGCGATTTCGCCGTAAGCCGCGGCGAGGCCGGAGGTGGCGGTGGCGATGGCGGCGGCATAGAGGGCGAAGTTGTGGAGCCGTTCACGGACGCTCCAGACCAGGCCGAGGATCATGGCCGGGGCGATGGAAGCGGCGGTGATAGCACTGCGGGCGAGGAAATAGCGCAGCCAGGGGATGCGGGCCTGATAAGCGAGGTCCAAGACGAACAGCTCGGAATAATGGTTGATGACCACCATCAGGGCCATGGCAAAGGCCAGCAGCAAGAAGTGGCCGAACAGTTCGCTCTTGAAGAAGGCCGCGCCGAGCACCAAGACGCACAGCAGCAGGAGCAGCGGATAGACGGCAGCGGGCATGGGGTCACTCCTGAGTGAAAGCCTGATCCCCCAGCTCCTTCCAGCGGCGCCGCGAGTCCGCGGCATGCGCGCCGTTCAAGACGCGTTTGGCGGCGGCGAGCAAGCCGAGGATGACGGCGGGTTCCTCATCGGCCAACCCGGCCTTGATAACGAGGCCGCCGAGCTGGATTTTGCGCCGGGTATCGCGGCGGCGTTCGGCGTCAGCGGCGCGCTGCATCTGAATTAGATTCCGCCATACCAGTGCCCGGGCGCGCTGCATCAGCCTTGCGGTCTGAGTTTTTGCGGCGAAAGGAAGCGCCGGTGGCACGCCACCTCGCGAGGCGCTCATCACCGGACTTGGCCGAGGCCTCCTTGAATTCGAGCAACGCACCGGCCAGGGCGTCGTCATCGGCTTCGAGCAGGCCGAGCTTTTCGACTAAGCGGCCGATTTCACTGCGGCGTTTATCGAGCAATTCGGCCTGCTTGCGTTCGAGGCGCTGTTGTTCTTGTTTGAGGGCCTTAAGGCGTGAGCCGTAGTCATTGGCTTCCTTCATTTTTTTCTGGCTCCAATCTGGATCGGTAGCGCGAAGCGCATTTTCCGCCGCTGCGGCGCGCGGTAAGCAAGAGACCGGCACCGCCAGCGACTCGAAGGGAGTAGCTCAGGCAGCGCGGCGGGTCAACCTTCTGAAGGTCACAGAAGCGGAGCAAAGCGGAGCGGAGTGTGCGCACTTATAGGTTGCTGCGCAACCCCGTGCTAAGCTGCCCGAACGCCGATGCCGAAGAAGCGCTCAACCGTCCGCAAACCTAAATCCGAGAAGATAACTCCATTGCCGGTCGCGCGGCCGTGGTATCACGCTCCGTTGACGCTCGCGGCCAATGGCCTGGCTGGCCTGCTGGGAATCTGTCGCCGTTCCAAGCCACCTATCGCCAAACCGCCGCGCGCCGCCCACAGGCGGCGGAAAAAGTAAGCGCGCGATGGCCATCTACCACTTCCGGGCCAAGATCATCAGCCGCAGCCAGGGGCGCAGCGCGGTGGCGGCGGCGGCCTACCGCTCGGGCAGCGAGCTGCGCGACCAGCGCCAGGGCCAAACCTTCGATTACTCTGACAAGCCCCATGTAGTGCACTCGGAAATTCTGCTGCCGGACGGCGCGCCGGAATGGATGGCCGATCGCTCCCAGCTGTGGAACGCGGCCGAGCTCGGCGAGCGGCGCAAGGACTCGCAGGTGGCACGCGAGATCGAATTCGCCATCCCCCAGGAGCTGAGCCAGGGCGAAGGCATCGCGCTGGCGCGGGAGTTCGTGCAGCGTGAGTTTGTGGCGCGCGGGATGGTGGCCGATCTCAACGTGCATTGGGAAGAAGCCAATCCGCATGCCCACGTCATGCTGACCCTGCGCGAGGTAAACGAACAGGGCTTCGGGCGCAAGGCGGCCGAATGGAACCGGGTCGAGCTGCTCAAGGGCTGGCGCGAGCATTGGGCCGATCTGGCCAATCAGCATCTGCATCGGGCTGGCTACGACATGCGGGTCGATCATCGCTCCTATCAGGAGCAGGGGGTGGTGCTGGAGCCGACCTCGCATCTGGGCAAGGCGGTCGGTGAGATGCGCCAGCGGGGCGCCTATACCGAGCGGGCGCAGCGGCTGGAGGAAGTCCGCGAGCGCAACGCGCAGAGGATCGAGCAGAAGCCGGAAATCGTCTTCGACAATCTAACCCGCCGCCAAGCGACCTTCACCCGCCGCGACATGGCGCGCGAGGTGTTCCGCTACATCGACCAGGGCGGCCGTTTCAGAAATCTCATGGCACGGCTGGAAGGCTCAGCCGAACTGATCCAGCTCACGGGTGCGGCCAGGGACGAACGCGGCCAGGTGGTCGAACCCCCACGCTACACCACCAAAGAGATGCTGGCGGTGGAATCACGCATGGCCGAACGGGCGCAGGAGATGGCGGATACCAAGACCCACGGAGTAGGGGAGGGCAAGCGCGACGAAGCGCTCGGGCGGCATAGTTATCTCAGCGGCGAGCAGCGCGAGGCGGTCAGGTTCATTACCAGTGAGCGTTCAATCGAAGCGCTGACCGGCTTCGCCGGGGCGGGCAAGTCGGCCGCCATCGCGGCGGCGCGCGATGCCTGGCAGGCCGAGGGCTACCGCGTGCTGGGCGGGGCGCTCTCGGGGATCGCGGCCGAGAACCTGCAGCGCGAATCCGGGGTTGAAAGCAGTACCTTGGCCTCGTGGGAGAAGGCGTGGAAGGAGGGCCGCGAGCGGCTCCATCAGCGCGACGTATTGGTGATCGACGAAGCTGGCATGGTGGGCAGCCGCCAGCTGGAACGGATCGTCTCGATAGCCGCCGAGCGTGGGGCCAAAGTAGTATTGGTCGGGGATGCCGAGCAGCTGCAGCCGATCGAGGCGGGCGCGGCCTTCCGCGCGATCGCCGAACGCGCCGGCTATCAGGAATTATCCGGCATCCGCCGCCAGCAGGAGTTCTGGCAGCGCCAGGCCTCCCATGATTTTGCCCGCGGCGCACCAGACCGTGCCTTCAATCGCTATCAGGCCCATGGCGCGATTCACTTGGCCGAAGACCGCAAGCAGGCCAAGGAGGATCTGATTAAAGGCTGGGCCGAGTACCGCGCCGCCCATGGGGCGGAAAAAGCTGCGCTGATTCTCGCCCATACGCGCGCCGACGTGCGCGAGTTGAATCTGCAGGCGCGCACGATACTAAGAGAGCGCGGCGAGCTGGGCCGGGAAGTTAAAGTTGCAGTCGTGCGCGAGCTGGCCAGTGATGACGGCAGCATCAGCATCGAACGCGGCGAACGCTACTTCGCCGCCGGCGAGCGCGTGATATTCCTCAAGAACGATCGCGAGTTCGGGGTCAAGAACGGCTCGCTGGGCACTGTCACTGAGGTTAGTGGCAGTGCGATGCGAGTGATACTCGACGGCGGCGAACGGCGCGAAGTGAGTTTTGCGCTCAAGGATTACGCCGCGCTCGATTACGGCTACGCCGCCACCGTGCACAAGGCCCAGGGCGCCACCGTCGATCAAACCTTCCTGCTCGCCACTCCCGGCATGGACCGCCATCTGGCCTACGTCGGCATGACCCGCCACCGCGAAGGCGCCGAACTTTACGCCGGCCACGACGACTTCCAAAGCTTCGACGAACTAAAAGCGCAGCTCTCCCGCGCCCGCCCCAAGGATTCCACTCTCGACTACGCCCAGCGGCGCGGCCTCGAAGCCGCCCATGCCCAACGGGCCGAGGAGAAGCAATCAGCGCTGCGGCAGCAAGCGCAGCAGCGCCCGGAGCGGGAAGCAAAGACGCAGGGTCAGGAAAAGGCCGAAGCGGGGCAGGGCGGCGATCCGGTTGCACGCTTCAAACAGGCGCAAAAGGAATTCATTCAGGTGGCCGGCCTCGCCGACTTCGATCCCCAAGCCAAGGCGCGTAGCGCCGAACTGCGCGCCGAGATGAAGCAGGCCTCACAAGCGATCGCCCAAGACCCGGCGCGCATGCGCGCCGCCGAACGCGAAGGCTTCGCCCCCCAGGTCAAAAACTTCGTGCGCCAGGCGGAACGCGGGCGCGAGAAGGGCAGGGAGGCCGAGAAAGATGAGGGGCTGGAACGGTAGCCAGACAATAGCCTCACGCCTAGGAGCAGCGTTCCGCGATTGGCCTCCCAGGCTTGCATGATCCTGAGCTGACGACCTTGGCTTTTGTGGGATGCGGGGTCCGCAATATTTCGCAATTACCTACAAATTATGACCATAATCTACTCTCTGCACTTGACAGCTTGTTTAACCAGCAGTATGCAGCGTTGACTGGCTGTGTAGTTTAATTCCTATCAGAAAGCTTCACCAGCCCAGCAGGAAAGGCAGTGTGCGCTAACCCTCATCCTCGCGGGGTCAACCCATCGCTCGATCACCACCGGCATCGCAACGGACGAAGCGGTTATGAAATCAGAAATGGCCGTTCCCGAGGGGGGGAGTTCCGACTCATGGCTTGCCGCCGCGAACGTATCTTGAAAGCCGTCAAACTGGTGATTGCCTGTGAAGCAACGGAACCATGGGAAATCCGCGAGGCCATTCGCCAAGCGAGGGGTGTCAAGCCACCAGGCGCCGCTGCACCAGCCGCAGTAAGCGCGGAGGCCGATGCTCCGCTCCCCCATGCTGCGGCTGTTCTTCAGAAAATTGCTGGTAAAGCTCGGCAATAAGCTGCGCCTTCCGTGCCGGGCTTGAATAGCCCGTCGCCCGCGTCTCCCGAATCCCCTGCTCGACCGCGCCAATTACATCGCTCAGTAACTCCTCGTCCAGCTTTGCCGCCTGGCGGGGAGCACCTTCGCCGGTGGCGAGCCAGTGCAGATTCACATTAGAGGCTCTGGCGATGGCCAGCACCAGGCGCAGCGAGGGATCACTGCGGCGCTGCAAGCACATTTGCAGCGTACTTTCTGGAATGCCGGCCCGCTGAGCGAGGGCACGGCGGCTGCCAGCCAGTTCGATGACCTGAACCAGGCGTTCAGCGAAGCTGCCGCGCGGATAGTTTTGCTTGTCCGAAGTAACTGTCATATGGCTAACACATAATAGTGTTGACTCCTAACACGGTTGTGTGATTCATATGCTCCTGCCAGTGCTGCTGGGATAAAAGCACGCGGTTCGCGGCAGAGGCAATCCCTCCTGCCGGCGCCGACGTGAGCGGAATTCCCCCGGGCTGGCTGATCCGCTGGAACGAGGTCATCGTGCCGCTCAATACAGCCCGCAAAGGTCCAACGCACAGAGATATCGCAAGGGAGTCTCGTGTTGCGTGGTTCGCACCTGATGCCAAGCCCAGCAGCGAAATGCTCGCTTGGGGCCGCAAGATAATCCCGATAATGCTCTTGGCCGCATGGATTATGTGGCCGCGCGCAGCTGGGGCGCAGAGCGTCAGCTACGTATACGATGCTGACGGCCAGTTGAATGCGGTCGCTAATAGTGCAGGCAATTGCGCCGCCTACCAGTATGATGCGGCCGGCAATCTCCTGGGCATTTCTCGCGGCACCGCAGTGGCCTTCGCAATGGTGCCAACCAGCGGCGCGGCGGGTACCACGGTGCACCTTTACGGTTGTGGCTTCAGCGCCACTCCAAGCCAGGACACGGTAACGTTCAATGGCGTGAACGCCACGGTAGCCTCAGCCACCACCACGCAACTGGTCGTTACCGTTCCTTCGTCTGCCACTGCCGGATTGGTGTCCGTGACGACCCCAAGCGGGTCCAATTCCAGCATTATCAGCTTCACTCCATAAAAGGGCCTGCCTCAGGGGGATCATGAAATTTACCAAGCGCAGCCTGCTGCTTATCTGGATATTTCTGCTAGCCGCACTGCTCCTGACGCGAGGCCGCACGCTAGCTCAGACCTGCAATCCCACGACTCTACAGAACTGTGTCGTTACCGGCGGGGTAACGCCGGCCGCGAGAGCACCCGCGCCGGGCGAGGCATACACCGCACAAACTGCTGGCCTGTTTGAGTATTCGAAAACCGACCTTACTATCGCAGCGCCGATTCCAATCGAAATTACCCGTACTCACCGCTCTTTCGACGTAGACGCCAACAGCAATAAGATTTATGGCGCGTTCGGCCTGGCGACCACGCTAAACTATGATATTTATTTGTACTCAGCCGGCGAGGTAAGCAGCGGCAGTTGCGCGTCTGCCAGCGTGGTCTTGCCCGATGGGGGTCAAATTCTCTGTACAAATCAGGCCTCAAATACCGCTTGCTCGAACTACCAGGCCGCAGTCTTTACGTGTAATAGCCAGCCTACAGGTGCGTGGTTCAATTCAGAAATCACTTGGGATGCGAGCGTACCCGGAGGTGGCGGCTGGGACTTGACTCGCAAAGATGGCACGACTTACAAGTTTGGCGCCGGCGCGCCCTTGCAATCGATCAATGACCGTTATGGCAATTCGATCAGCCTTACGCGGGCCGGAGTGAGCGGCGACAGCCAGCGCGGCAACGTTACCACCATCACGGCTTCCAATGGGCGTTCGCTGACACTCGATTACTCGGGCTCGCCCAACAACTGCTGTATCACCGGCTATGGCGCGAGCGGCGGCGGCGACGCCGCGGGACGAAAAATCACTTACGCTTACAATAACAGCGAGCAACTTACTACCGTTACTTATCCGAACATCAACGCTCAGGCCAATATCACTTATACCTGGGGGGATGGCCATCCGAATGTGATCAGCTTGATTGCGGTACAGCTTAGCAGCTCAAACAAATACTTTATAAATCTGGCCTATGATTTTTCGACGGGCAACTTAGCCGGCCTCTATCCTGGCAATGGCTCCACGAATGTTGGGCTGAAATATTCCTATAAGACCAGCGGCGGGCTGATCACTGATGTCACGACGGCCTTTGGGGATGGTTCGACCCGCGACCTCTATCCAAATTCGGCTGGCTATATAGTTGAGGACGTCAGAAATTCGAGTGCGGCGGCAAGCAAGCAGGAGAGCTTTATCTACACACGCAATTCCGCCAATTTAATTACCGAGGTTCAGGAATCTCAAGATCCCTTAGGCCGTTATACTGACTACACCTACGACTCCGATGGTAACATTACCAGCGTCACCGTGGCCGATTTGGGCGGCAATTCAGTGACGAGTTCGTATCAATATGACTATACGAAGTTCGACCAGCTCGACCAGGTGACGAACGGGCTCGGTTACATCTGGACCATTGGCCTGGACAGCCTGGGTAATCCGGTTTCGGTGACTGATCCCCTCTCACGAACCTGGTCGGCGGATTATTACAGCGACGGCCTGATCGAAACCATCAGCGATCCTGATGCGGCAACCAACTCTCCTCCGTACAATGTTCCGCTGGCGACTTTCGCTTATAACGGTACTGACGATCTGCAATCAGTGAAGACCCGCGCCGCCGACAACGAGACTACGACCTTTGGTTACGATGCGGTCGGCCGCCTCTTGAATATCACTTCGCCGTTAGGCGAGACTGCGAGTGTGGCTTATGATGATAAAGACGATGTCCTCTCAGCCACTGATCCAAACGGTTACATTACCCACTACAGTTATGATTGGAATGGTGACATTACGAGCCTGACGGATCCGCTTGGCAATGAGACCACCTGGGCCTGGGCTCCGTCTTCAAGCAACGGCATTTGGGATGTGGAGGAATGCGACCCCTCTGAACATTGTAATGTCTATACATTCAACAGCACCAGCGGAGGCGTCACGACATTTCAAGACAAGCAGCTCACAGTGGATACTTTCACCTACGATGCTCTGGGCCGGTTGACTGAGGTTGATTCCAATGCTGAGGGTTCGAACCCACGCTTTGACAAATTCGGCTATGACGCAGCGAACCGCATGATCGGCGCAACACATCCTGACGCGGGCGCACCCTGCACCGGAAGCGATGGCAACAAGTATACTGACACTTTCAATTACGACTTTCTGGATGACGTAACCAGCACCTGTACACCCGAAGGATCAATCGCGTATGGATATGACAATATTGGCAGACGCACCTCGATGCAGCCGGCGTCGCAGCCGGCCATCAGTTACTCCTGGGATAATGCCAATGAACTGAAGACGCTCGCGACTACCGGCACCAGCGCGAGCTTCAGCTATATGCCGGATGGGCAGCGGCAGGCCTTGACTGTGAATAACGGCACCAGCACGACGGTGACCACTAACTATTCCTATGACCCGGCCTCCGAGCGCCTAAGCGCCATCAGCTATGGCTCTACCCAGAATCCAAGCCTGGGCGGCCTTAACTATACTTATGATGCCGACAGCCGCGTGATTGGTAAAAATGGCAGCCTCGCGGCCGTCAATTTGCCGGCAGCATCGCCCCAGGCGGCAGCCTATACGAACACTAATCAAATCAAGACCTGGACCAATGGCGTCAGCCCCAGCATCAACGGCATCCAGGCGCTTACTTCGGATCCGCTGACCGGTGCCACCTACACATATGATCAAAGGGCAATGCTCACTACTGTATCGGGCGGCACGAGCTATAACTACGACTCGGCTGGACGGCGCGAGAGCGTGACCGCCGGCGGTGCTACTACCACCTACCTCTACGACGGCGGCATTCCGGTACAGGTGGTGGAGGGCAGCGCCACGACCAACATCGTGGCGGTGCCGGGCTCGAATGAAATCCTGACCATTGGCGGTGCGGTTCAAGTGCACGACGCCTTGGGCTCGGTACTTGGCGGGATCAGCGCCAGCGGCGGCTTTGCCTACCAGTATAGCTATGACTCGTTTGGCAATTTTACCGTGAGCGGGACGCCGCCGTCGGGTTATGGCAACGTCTATACTTTGGCCGGCATGGAGTTCGACCCGGATGGAATGTACCATGCGGGCGCGCGCTACTATCACCCCGGCGTGCAGCGCTTTATCAGCGAAGACCCCGAGCGCGGTAAGGCCAACCTCTACACTTACGCAGGCAACAATCCGGTCAGCGGCAGCGACCCCAGCGGGATGGGCTGTCTGAATGGCGACTGCCCCAATCCTCCTCCCCCAATTCCCATCCTCCCCGACGACCCCGGTGCTGATTTACCGTCCCCGCCCCCGGAAGATCTGTTCCAGATCGGCGGCGGCGGCGCGGGCGCAGGCGCGATAGTGCAGGATCAGGTCAGCGTTATCGCCCAAAACGCCGGCGTCAACCAGCCCTTCAATGTCATGGCCCCAAGCGATGCGCCGCGGCCATGTGCTGGACAGAAGGCAGCGTTTGTAAACGCGAACCAAGCTGCCGCAGCGCAGATTGGTGATGAATTGAATGTGCCAGCAGCAAACATTCTTGGGTTATCAGCCGAAGAGACCGGATATGGAACTAGTGCTATAGCAACTCACTGTCATAATTTTTTCGGCATTCACCGTGGGGCCTCGGGAAGCACAGGTAATTGCCGCGGGACGCCAACCGGCGTATCGGTTTCCGGGTTCCCTGCATCAGATGGATTCCTTCTCTCTGGGCAGGCCTTTGCAAGGCAATGGGGTGGTGATGTAAGAGGTGTTAGCAATCCATCAGCGTTCGCCAAAGCTATCCCGCCTAGCTTCAACCCTCGCAATCCGGCATTGGGGGGGAATCCTGACTTTAACTCCTTGGTTTCTAGCACGATCGCAGGAGTCGCACCATGTGTGAAGTAAGTAGGTTAACCAACTGGGTGCGCAGAATTGTCACCACGATTCTAATTACGAGTTGCGTGTTCGTTCCTGAACTATGTGGCCAGAGTATAGCTAGTGAGGTAACAATACCCGAGTCGGAAGCGCGTCATCTGCTGCAAGTGTATATACGAAGCAAAGGATATGATACGAGAAGCGCGAAGCTGGATATCGAAGTTAATGAAGGCGCTAACAACAGTACAAAAAGCTCCTTCTATCTTTACGACGTCTACGCGGATACTCCACAGCGATTGGTCACGATCGGTTCCTACGGTGTAAACGCCGAAACTGGAGACATCTGGGAACGTCTCACTTGTCGACGAGTCGAGTCAGATGCAGTGGCCAAGCTACAGAGACAGATCCGCGATTCGAGCGGAATGTCTGCAAGTGAATGGAAGCGAATAAGCGACAGAAATCCGTGCTTTTAAGCAACAGAATCTTAGCCGGATCAATCAATAGGATTGATGTCGTTTCAGGACTGAACCAAAATCATGCCGGATAAATTCTTACCGGTTGTATAACCTTCTTCGGGAAAAAATTCGAGCGCGTCTCGGCATCACTCCGATTACGTACAAAAAGGAGCGGCGCCGTGGTCCGAGTTGTTAAGCCAGTTGATTAAAGCGTCTAACTCCCGAAGGCAATGTAGTGTCCCCTCGAAGTCGAGCCCACGAGTTAAGGTTGTAGTACACGAAACTGAGGGAGTAGTACACTAACCGTCGCCATTCTATTGTGCACATATCATGTGTGATAATGTCCTTTATCACACACGATAGGGACCTCATGAGCATCCGAAACTTTTCGTCTCAATTGCAGAATTTCGCTGGTCGAACCGTAGACAATGACGCCCCGGAAAAGTTTCGGCTGGAATTCATCGATTTAGCCTTCTACATCTTCGAGCAGACAGGCAGGTATGACGAAGAGCGTCTGTTCAGGATTATCACGCAGAGTCTGGGCATACGCTCCGCTGGAAAGCCTTGGGCTGGGTTCCGTCATGCGCTCGGCCGGGACATTTCAGACGTAGACTGGCCGCGAGTGTACGACCTCATCTGCCGCTTATGGTCCGAGCTCCCCTCTGAATTTAGACCGGAATATCAAACTGGCGTGAACCGAGTCCTCGCGGCTTACCACATTGCATGGGACTTAGGCGAAGACGGTGAGCTCCATCGCGTACTCCCGTATGCCGCTCAGAGCCAGGTCGAAGCTGCATTCAAAGAACTGAACCAGTCACGCTTTGCGCCGGCGCTCACGTCCTTCCAGCAAGCTATGAGCGCCTATGACGACAGGCCACAACGCGGGCGCGAGGCCTGCAAGAACATCTTTGATGCGCTCGAATCTGTAGCCAAAGAGATTTTCAGCATGCCGACTGCCACCTTCGGGCACGTTCTCGCGGAGGCACGTAAGCAGCAGTCGATGTCCGCCGAAACGCTCTCAGTTTTGCAGAAGCTTTACGACATGGCCAATAATCACTTCCGCCATGGCATGACCACCCCGTTCACCCTGAAATCGGCTGAGGTAGATTTCGTGTTTGTGTCATGCATCGCAGCCATTCTTTTTTTCGTGCGCCTATGACCGAGAACAAGGAATTAATCTCCTCCCCTGCCCCCGCCATGCTGCCCGCCCGGCTGTTCACGCCGACGCCGAAGGCCGCACGGCGCGTGGCCGAATTCTTCACTACTCAGATCAATAACGACCACACGCGCAAGGCTTATTTCAATGCCACGCGGCGCTTCGCGCAGTGGTGCGAAGCGCGCGGCATCGGCGAGCTCGCCGCCGTCGAACCCATTCACATCGCCGCCTTCATCAAGCAGCTGCAGGGAAAGTTTTCGCCGCCAACGGTCAAACAGCATCTGGCCGCGTTGCGTATGCTGTTCGACTGGCTCGTAACCGGCCACGTTCTGGACGTCAATCCCGCCCATGCGGTGCGCGGCCCGAAATACATCGTGAAAAAAGGCAAGACACCCGTGCTCACGGCCGAGGAGGCCCGCGAGCTGCTCGACAGTATTCCCCTCGTCAGGAACACTGGGGGGCGGCGCAAGCGCGATCACCAGGCAGAACCTCCGAAGCCATCACTGGTCGGTTTGCGGGACCGCGCCCTTATCGGGGTGATGGTCTACAGCTTCGCGCGCATCAACGCCGTGCTCGAGATGAAGGTGAGCGACTATTTCGTGCAGGGGCGGCGCGGCTGGGTGCGCTTGCACGAGAAAGGCGGCAAGGAGCACGAAGTCCCTTGCCATCACAATCTTGAACTCTACCTCGACGAATACATCGCCGCCGCCGGCATCGCCAGCGACCAGGACGGGCCTTTGTTCCGTACGGCGACCGGCAAGACCGGCGAGCTTACCCACAATCCCATGTGGCAGCAGGACGCCTACCGCATGATTCAGCGCCGTGCCCGGGCCGCCGGCCTCAAGACCCGCATCGGCAATCATACCTTCCGCGCCACCGGCATCACCGCCTATCTGAAGAACAAGGGTACGCTCGAAACCGCGCAGTTCATCGCCAACCACGAGTCCCCCCGCACGACCAAGCTCTACGACCGCCGACAGGATGAGATTTCGCTCGATGAGGTTGAGCGGATCGCAATCTGACGCTACCGCCTGCCGCATCCCAGGTTCTAATGAGTTTGAGACAAATTCCAAACTACTTTCTGACTCCCTGCAGTCTGTCGATGGCTGTCTTCCTGACCAAGCGCTTCGGATCATCAATCAGTTGCTTTAGCAGTTCCGGCTGACCACGCTTGGCAACCTGGAATCTGACCAGCCATGACGGATCATAAACAAGCTGAACCAAATATCGTTCACGACCTTGGCTGGCAATCTCAGTTCTGACCCAGTCAGACCGGTCGTGAACTAGTTGATCTAGATGTTGCAAATGTCCATGTTTGGCGACTTCTAGTCGGACTACCGCGCTGGAGTCTGAGACAAGATGGTTCAGATGCTTAAGATGGCCCTGCTGAGCGACGATTGATCTCACTACCATGGACGGATCATTGACTAGTTGATCCAAATGATCTGGATACCCTCGTGCGGCAACTATCGCACGAATATCACTAGAGGGCCGATTTACCAGCTTGTCCAGTTGTTCTTTGGTACCGTATCTGGCGACCCAGCGTCTGAAACCGAACAGTGGCAGCAGAGGTATTCTTCCCTTTGAACGAGTGTTACCTAACCTCTGGGAACGTCGGACATAGGACTGTCATCCCGACGCGTTTTGCCGGTCTACCTTCTTATTATAGAACTATTAGCATAACCGAGCTACACGTTCGACTTTATTGAGGGTGATTTCATGGGCCGCTGCGGCGGTCGGGAGAGCTGGGGTAGTGCGGACACAACCCAGCCTGGAGAAACTGTCATGCGGCCCCGCAGGAGACCTTGCGCCCGCAGCGAGCGCAGTTGCCGACCATCGCTCAATGCTTATGATTCCCGTCCAGACACCGCCACGGCCCTTGGACGTTAAGAAATTGTGGTTGCCCCTTCAATAACTGATACAAGCATCTTTCCTCATGGGCCGGACAACAATCTTGGGCTGTCTGCCAAGAAAGGAACACCATCCGAGGATCGTGCCCGCACCGCTGACAGTGCAGCCATATTTTTCTGCCGCCGCTGTGAAAGTATGCATGCTTAGAACCTGGCTCACTACCATCGCCAGTATATCCGAGCGCGTCAAATACCAGGGACGAGACACGAAAAAGCAAATCGGGTTGGCTGCCGCGATAAGTGGTGCCGACGTAAAGAACTCGGTCCCCAGAGGTGGGTCCTTGCTGGGGCGAAATCGGATCCAAAGAGGCAACATATACGCCAGGCTCCCGTGGGGGCAAGTTGCCTGATCCCGTTATGGGTGGCGCGGCATAATAATCTTCCAAGCGAAGCGGGGTACTCCACATAAAGGATTTCCTCTATCCATTTTGAATCACGATTCAGGCTCGCATCGAACACTAGGCGTTCTGGCAAAGGAAAGTTCGAGCTCAAATCGGCAGATAAGCCGAAAGCGCCCATTTCCGGCGAAACGTGCCATACTTCCACTTACTACAAACATAACCTCCTTTATGTACGGCTAACGGCCACGATCTTACCTGCCTGGCCATGGCTCAAAAGCTGTTCGCAGGACCGGCGAGGAGGCTTTATTTCTCGACAAAAGGTGACACTCTATCGAGGGTTTAGGCACGCTTTATCCAGAGGTTTACATATCAACGAATTATGCAAAGCTGCCAGCCGCGCCCCGCGGAGTTGCCATAAATGCCGGTTATGCGAACTCGCGGCTTTTGACAGCCGCCCTGGACCGCGCAAGAAACGCACGGGGGGATTGGATGAGCGACCGACCTGTTAAGCTCACCGTCAAGAAGCGCCCCGGCCAGAGCGAGAACGAGAAAGCCGCGTTGTCAAAGTACCCCGATGCGGCGGCGCGGCGCTTGAAGCGGGCGATTGCGTGGCATCAGCGGGTTCGAGACGAAGAGCGCGCCATCTTGTGCAAGGGTAGGATGTAAGACACACGCTCAATTATATTTCCAGCACCCTAGGCCGCAGCGTTCCGAATGTAGTACCCGTGCTCCGGGATAGTCCACAATACGCACCAACCTCGCGAGCGTGACCAATACGGCGGTGGGCTGAGAACGTCGCCGATGAGGTGCCAATACTTTTCGCGCAAGCCCCCGGGCTTCTCGTAGCAATCGAAACACATGCAGACTCGTGCTGCGATAGCGACGAAATCTCGTGATGGACCCGCCTCGCACTCTAGCGTGATGCTATTGTAGCTGTCGATCCAGCGAAGACAAATTTGACAAGTCATTTCCAAATAGTCCTTTCCTGACGAATTATTTAATTTACACCAAAATACACAGGCAAAACGAATAGCCCCTTGCTTTGATTCACGCCTCGTTAACAGCGTGGGCAGAAATGGGAAGCGGGCGAACAGCACATTGCACCCGGCTTTCTGGGAGCTTTTCAAAATCGAGCGCGCCCGCCGCCGCGTGGCATAAAGGGTTCCAACTTGCTTGCAACGTGACACCCACACCCACTCACGGCGCACCAGCTCGGCGAGTTTTTAAACCGCCTCGGCCCGCCGCTCACCCACGATTAAAGGGGTTTAGGTTTTCGAGGTGTTTCTTTGTTACTTTGGTCTTGCCCAATAGGTCTTTGCGGATAGCGAGGAAGATGAGACTCACTAGCTCACCTTCCTTGTCATAATCGTGCTTTTCGCCGTCCGGATATCTAATCCAAGCATCATAGGCCTTGATTACGTCGTCGCTGGCATAAAGCAGCAGCTTATCTCTGGCCAACATCCGGTCTCGGTCTGCATCTTTTCCCGAGACCTCCTCATCGTGCATTATGGCGACCACCCCCTCGGTGAAGTTCTTCAGAAAACTGGCGTATGCCTCGCGTTTTTGCTCCGCAATTTTGAGGTTCAATTCCTTGTTCTTCTGAAGCAAGTAGGGAAACACAGCGCCGAACACCGCGATGAGAGCGACAATGATTTCCTTGTATTCGGTCATCATCTCTTTGAGCTTGGAGAACAGCGCAGCCACGTTGCCATTCACTCTCCCCCTTTAAAAAGGGTGTCCGCGAGGAAACCACGCCCAATAACCTCCAGGCAAGAGGCTTTGCGTGTTGCAAATGTCTAGTGCAAATAGAGGGCATGAAATACGGCTATGCCCGCGTCTCGACCGACGCCAGACCCCGGCCTTGCAACTCGCGGCCCTGAAAAAGGGCCGGATGCAAAACGGTGTTCAAGGACGACGGGCCTGTCGAGAGCCACGGCCAAGCGCCCTGCCCTGCTTCGTTGCTTGAAGAAACTCGAACCCGGCGACATGCTCATTGTCTGGAAGCTCGACCGGTTAGGCCGTGCGCCGGTTACATTCACTAGTTGGGAGGGAACCTTGAATTTGTCACATGCAGACACGCGCCAGATCATTGTGCACAGGTTTTCTCGTTGGGCAGCAGCGTCGGCCGCGCGCCAGGGGGCAAATATCAGGGGGCGCACTTGGTATGATCGCATCGACAAAATAGATCGAACATTCATATTCGCTGAGAGGTGCCCTTCTGAAGCCGAGTTTGCGACATGGCACCGACAAGAGGTCGAGAAGCTTACGCATGATCACACTGGCAAAGTCGATGAAGCGATCGGCTGGGCGGCTAAGATTCTCAACATGGTGACGAAAGTCGAAGTGTACCTTTCGGGCTTGGGACATCCGGGGCTGGCAAAGCTGATCCACCCACCAATCGACAACACTCTGATCAAAGCGATCATCGACGAATACTGCCGGGGCAAAAACGGGGGTGAAAGAAGTCGAGAAATCAGGGAGTTGTGCTCGATAGGAAAGCCCATTAACTCCATCAAAACCTATGCGCAGTACCTGCAGGTGATTAAAGGTTTAAGGATTGTTGCGGACTTGAGGGAGTGCACGCTGTTTGAGGTAGAAAGCCTATTTGGTGGGTAGATCTAACCTCTGCCCCGCCATGCTTCGGAATATATCCGAATCCTTTATGTTATATTGAGAAAGAGGGAAAAGGGCAGTGCCCCCGGGCCAA
The DNA here is from genome assembly GCA_035502655.1 of Binataceae bacterium (SeqCode). Lineage (GTDB taxonomy): Bacteria > Desulfobacterota > Binatia > Binatales > Binataceae > DATJUF01. Next base: position 5,322 of record DATJUF010000240.1, on the reverse strand, counting down.
GGTCTACAGTCTTGGCAAACACGGGAACAGCCGCAGCTGCAGCCGAAAGCTGTTGGCAAGTGCTTAAGTAAAAAGGGGAATAATACTTGTCTAATCGCTGCGCTATGGTGGTCTTCGTGACAGGGGGTAAATGGAGAACTACACATCGGAAGGACGGAGTACAGCATTCTTGGGAACGCTCGCATTTGTCCAGAAGAATTGAACCGCATCGCGAAACCGTCTTACGTCCACCGTGACTGGCGCATACCCAGAGAAATAACAATCATCAAGGACTGCCACATAGCCATCCCACTGAAACGTGCAGTTCGTAAATGTGCAACCACAATGCTTGGCGAAATGCAGATCAACAAATCCCGTATGCTGCTTTCGTGTACACACTTGCTCGATATATTGTTCTGCCCACTCGCTGTAAGGAATCAGTTTGTCGGGAACGGCGCTCGCTTGATCGAGAACAGGCGGAGCATCCGTTACCTGCCGTCTGGTATTGCGATAGCCGAGATAAACCGCGCCCCAAGTCGCCAGCATCATGAGCGCCACAACCATCGTCTCCAAATGAACGCCTTTCACAACGGCACCGCTCGGTTGCACGCCAAAAAACTCCAGCACGACCACGACTGTCGCGATGACTCCGGCGATGACTCCAACCTTTGTCCATCTGTCCATTCATTCCCCCGTGCTAAATGACGTTTCCGCCACGCGGGGTTATACTGCGGATTGACGCGGGAACGCACCACGATGCCATTGTGCAGGCTGCGGATCAGATAATTCGTATGGTGGCACATGGGATTTGAGGGTAGAAGCGGACGCCACGAGGTTCGGTGGACCCCGAAAACGTTTGGCGATTACCGTTGCTCAGCCCGTCGCTGCGAAGCCAGCCGAGGGCAATGTCACGCACGGATGTTTGGGTTTGGTACTATGGTGCGCCGCCGTGCTGACCGATGGAGGCCTTGCAACTGGGATCGGCAGCCACACCTTTGCGCCACCGAGGAATCACGGTTACCACATCAACGGCGGATGCAATTTAAAGGCCGGAAGAAATGAGTCAATGGAACCATTTGCCAAAGCCCTCGAAGTAGTCACCGGCGTGATGCGCGAGGGTGAGGCCAGCCATCCCCACAATGATTGGATCGGACGGTCGCCCGAGTATCACATCGGCCGTGCCGAAGAGCATTTGCTGCGGCGGCGCGAAGGCGATCAGCAAGAAGACCATCTCTCGCATGCCGTCACGCGCCTGCTCATGGCGCTGACCTTGCGGGAATTGGCATAACCGAACTTTTATCCGACGACCTTGACGAGCGAACAGGAGTCGCCACAAAGCGCCCTGCCCTACGCGTCCTCAGGACGTTCGGCTGAAGTCCGGCGCGACGGTCTCGCGGCGTTTGCCAAGCGCGATCGCACCGGACGTGATTTGGGCTGGCGTGCCGGTGTCAACGTCAGTTGAATTCTGACCCACTTTTATGTCCGGCTATTCGTGACGCCCTGCCCTCTTTTGTCCTTCATCCCCCTCGCCCATTTCATAGGTTCCGTCGTGGCTCGCGGCTCAAAGCTGAAGGCCTCGCGCTTTCGGCGGCAAACACACAGGCGATTTGATGCTACAGCGAATTATTCTTGACGGTGACTATTTTTGGCTGTAGCGTTAAATTACATGGGTATCACGTTCGATCCGCCCAAGAACGCCCGAAACATTGCCGAGCGCGGGCTGTCGTTCGAACGAGTGGCCGATCTCGATTGGGAAACGGCGGTGGTTGTGGAGGATACCCGCCGCGACTACGGCGAGACGCGGTTGCTTGTGATGGCCCGGCTTGACGACCGTCTACATGCGGTGGTTGTGACGCCTCGCGGCGAGGATTTGCACGTCATCAGCTTCCGCAAGGCAAACAAAAAAGAGGTAAAACGGTATGGCAAAAAAGAGACCGAATGACCGGGTCTCGCGGCCCGACGAAGAGAATCCCGAATGGACGAAGGAAGATTTCGCGAGGGCGCGGCCAGCGGCAGAAGTTCTTTTAAAATTTATTGGCGAAAAAGCGACGCAGGAGTTGATGCGCCGCAGCCGGGGCAGACCGCCGAAGGCGGACAAGAAGGTCAATCAGACGCTGCGCATGGACGCGGACGTGCTGGAAGCCTATCGGCAGGAGGGCAAGGGCTGGCAGACGCGTATCAACGAAGTGCTGCGCCAGCACATGCCGCAACGGCCGAGGTAGAAGTAGGGGCGCAGCCGGTGCCCCAGCACTGAGACCTCCCAGGCGGAATGCCGTGCCGATGATGGAATTTTCTTGCCGCCCGCAACGGTCTTGCCATTTTCAAACCTTCATAGGATAATTTGAAGCAATGAATTAATGAAGCTATGAAGCCGAAGGGACTCTTATGCCTGTCATTGCTTTCTTAAACCAGAAAGGCGGCGTCGGCAAAACGACGCTCAGCGTCCACGTGGCCACAGCCCTCGCCCAAGGCCATAAGGTACTTCTTGTCGATGCGGACCCACAGGGTTCCGCGCTCGACTGGTCGGCCCAACGCGAAAGCGAAGGCGCGCCCGCCCGCTTTCCCGTCATTGGTCTGCCCAAGGAGACGCTACACCGGGAGCTTGCGCCGATCAGTCTCGATTACAAATGGGTCGTCATCGACGGTCCGCCACGCGTCAACAAGATCGCGCGCTCGGCCATCGTCGCCAGCGACTTTGTCATCATCCCCGTGCAACCGTCGCCGTTCGATATCTGGGCGGCCGAGGACGTGGAGGAAATCATTGACGAGTGCGCGGCCATCAAGCCGAACCTTTTGACCCGTTTTCTGATCAATCGCCTGATCCTGAATACAACCCTTGGCAACGAAGTCCAGCAGGAGTTGGAGAAACGCCCGTTTCCGACCTTCCAGACGACGATCCGCAACCGGCAGGAATATGCAAAGGCAGCGCGCCGCGGCATGACAGCGCTCGAAACCGAGCCACACAGTCCGGCTGCGGACGAAATCCGCGCCTTGATGGCCGAGATTATCGCCACTCTCAATCAGAGCCATCCAGTCGGAAAGGAGCCACTGAATGTCGCAAACGGCTAACAGCAGTTGGGGCGCGCGCCCCAGCAAGAAAAAGGCCGCAGCAGCACCGGCAGACGTCGTCACCCTTGACAAGTTCGTGAATGGCCGGAAGGAAGAGACCGTCCGCCTGAATGTCGAAATTCCCAGGGCGCTCCGCGCTCGCGTGAAAGCCCGCTGCGCGCTGGAGGGCAGAGAGATCAAGGATGTTGTCTTGGAACTTCTGCAGCAGCGGTTTCCCGAGTAAACGAAGCTAATTTCATAGCTTCATAACTTCATTTGAAGGTAGGGCATGGCCGTTCACTTCGATGCAGGCCGGAGGCGGAGCAGAACGGAACGGCGTTGATTGCCGAATAACGCATATTATCCGGCAGAGAAAATCGCGTTTAGAGCGAGCATGAGCCAAGACGAGCATCACCTTCAATCCCTCGGCGATATTCTCAGTAAGGCAGCCGAGACTAGCCCTAAGACTGTCTTGGCCAAGGTTCATCATCTGAAACCGAAAGCCGCGCCAGGACAGCTAACCCGCGTTCAATCCCGTTTACTCGGGGCGCGGGCTAACGATACGCACGAGCATGACGAGCTCTGTTTTCAGCACACAGTCTTTTGCCAGACCGGCCTGCCCTATCGCGATCCTGGCGACGATGTGCGGGAATGGCAGCGCACCCAAGGCGCCGTGTCCCTGCTTGTAAAAGCCGGCGAAGCCCAAAACCCGCACACCAAGGAATGGGTCAAGGTCGGGTTACCCTGGGGTACCAAACCACGCCTCATTCTCGCGCACCTCAACGCCGAAGCCCTGCGCCAGGACTCGCCCGTTATTGAAATTGAATCCAGTCTCACCGCTTTCGTGAAACGCATCCGTGGCTTCCAACAAGGCCGCGAAATCCGGATGTTCAAGCATCAGCTCACCGCGCTTTCGACGGCTGTCATTCGCCTTGCCATGTCGCACGGCGACCATTCTAGGCAGGTAAACACCCAGGTTATCAGCGCATTCGACTTGTGGCTTGAGAAAGACGATCGGCAGCGGGTCCTATGGCCCTCCACCATCCAGCTGTCCCTCGATTATTTCGAGAGCCTCAGAAATCACGCGATTCCCTTGCCGGAGGCCGATTTAGCTGCCCTTGCGCATAGCGCCGTGGCTCTCGACCTCTTCGCATGGCTCGCGCAGCGTCTTTATCGCGTCCATTCCGGCACCCCAGCCTTCATCGCATGGGCCGCACTCAAGGAACAATTCGGTCCTGATTACGGGCGCATGGATCACTTCAAAGTGTTCTTCCGCCGCACCCTTAAGCAGGTGATCGTCCGTTATCCAAAAGCACGGGTCGAATTGGATAACCGAGGTCTCTATGCCTTCAGCAGCCCTCCGCCTGTAACACCTCAGCGCCGCTTTTCCGCCCTCACCAAGCGCCTCTCCTAACCCATATCTTTCGCTCTTGGCGATGTCCTCCACAGCAGTGAAACATTGGGAGTTATCCACGACCACTTGGTGGGAGAAACCACGACCACTTGGTGGGAAATCACCTTAAAAATCTACGACCACTTGGTGGGACAATCCTATAATTAAGACCTATAGCTCTTTCCGATAAGGAGCCGGCTCACGCCGGAACACCCTAAAAGGTGGGCCCTACGGGCCACCAAGAATCCAACTCTCAAAACCAAAGTCTACCGCGCCGCCGCCCTGCCCAGGCCCAGAGCGGCGGGAAAATGGGCCGCAAGGAAGCGGCCCAGCAGAGCCGGATAGCAAATCGGCAAACCACTTACCGCCGACCTCCCGCTTGAGCAGCCCCGGCAGTTTTGACCCGTGCGACCATCTCGAGGCGCCGGAAATAAATCGCACGTCCGCAGCGCAGCGGCGGGGCATTCTGGATGAGGACGATCTGTTCGTCGTAGCGCAGGCGATGGAGGACCTCTTCGGGCTTGATCAGGCGGCGGGCGACCTGTTGCTGGCTGGTTGATTGATGGGAGGAGCGTGAGCTGTGCTCCCAGCTGGAGGAGGAGCCGGAACCTTCGGTAATGGAATCGCCGAGCGCGGTAAATTCGCCGCAGGCCTTGGACAGATACTCGGCGGCCTCGTAGTCCTGGATATGGGAGAAGAGCCGCAGATAGGCGGCATCGAACCAAGCCTGCCGGCCGTGGGCCCCCCAGCCCTGGGTCAATTTGTCAATGATCACTCGAAAGTCACCCCCTATTGATCACTTGAAACTCCCCCCTCGGGTTTGTGCCTGACGGGAGAGCGCGAGGGGGTCGCCCCCTCGCCGCTCCGTGTGTAAGGCGGCGACGATCATGAGGCCGCCAGCG
>DATJUF010000239.1:0-4011 GCA_035502655.1 Binataceae bacterium (SeqCode) | reverse complement strand
CGAAAAACTTCCCGCGATTATTTTGCGCTGCTCGATAATCGGCACCACGAAACCGAAACTGTTCGGCGGCTGTGGGAAATCACTCGTACGATAGGTTAGGTTTACCGTCGCCGCCGACGCGTAGCTGAGACCGCGCAGCTTCGCCGCGAGCATCGGCGCGACGCCTTCTATCATCTCTGCCGCGGCGTAGGCGGGCGCCGCACAAATCACCGCGTCCGCTTCGAGCACGGGACCGCCGGCGCAGCGCACCAACCATCGCGCGTCGCCGGTTTCCGGCAGCCGCATGACTTCTGTCACGCGCGCGTTATATTGAACCGACCGATCAAGCTGCTCCGCCAGGGACTCGACGATCTTCCCTATTCCGTCGCGAAAGCTGAGAAACAGGCTCCAGCGTGCGCCGCTCGTGTCGCGGACTTGTCCATTGCGCTTCCGCGCCGCTCCCTGAAGTCCGCGAATCAGGCTGCCATGCTCACGCTCCATCGCGACGAAGCGCGGCAGCGTCGCCCGGACACTCAATGTCGCCGGATCGGCCGTGTAGATTCCGCCCGCCAGCGGCTGGGCGACGCGTTCAAGCACCTCGCGCCCAAGCCGCCGCGTCACGAAAGCCGCTAGGCTCTCATCCTCATCATCGGTGCGCGGTGGAATCCATGGTTCAATAGCGATTCGCAGTTTACCCGAGAGACTGAATAGATTACTGCGCCACATCGGACCGAGCCACGTGGGCGCCATCAGTGAAAAGCCCTCCGGGATTGGGGTCAGCCGTCCCAGCCGCACCACCAGCGTCTTGCGGAACTGCTCCTGCGTGTTGATTAACTCGCTGCTAATCCCGAGCCGCTCCGCCAAGTTACGCGCAGCAGGTTTTTCCGCCAGAAAGGAGTCTGCCCCCGCCTCCATCACGAATCCGTCGCGCCGGACCGTTTCGAGCACCCCGCCGCACCGCGCACTGCTTTCAAGCAACTTTATTTCGATCAGCATTGCGCGCGACGCTGCGCCTTCCTGCAGCCGGCACGCCGCCGCGAGTCCGGTAATCCCGCCGCCAATCACTACGACCCGCGGATACCCTCTTCTCTCGCCCATCGATTAAACGTCCCATGTAGCGCCGGGTACTGCGCGCTGTCCGCAGTGATTACAGCATCGCCTCGACTATTCCCGCCATCATCGCGATAAACTCCGGCGCGCCGCCAACCGTCCCGGCGCGCTCCATCCTCACCCCGGCGCGCTCCGCGATCGCCCGCGCTTCGACGTCGAGGTCATAGAGCACTTCGATATGATCCGTAAGGAAACCGATTGGAATCACCACCGCCGGATTTGTCATCGGCCGGATTACAGAGCCAATATCTGGTTCCAGCCAGCGGTCACGCGGGCTGCCGCTGCGGCTCTGATACGCGACTTGCCACCGTTCGATTCCCACAGCTTCTGCGGTCAGCCGCGCCGATTCCTCGAACTGCTCGGCATACAGCGACTGCTCCGCCATCGCCACTGGAATACTGTGTGCCGTAAAAATCAGCTCCGCCTGCGCCTGATCGGCCGGCGCGAGCCGCTGGCAGGCTTCCTGTACGCGCTCCGCCACTGCCGCGATATAACGCCGATCGCTATGCCATTCCGGCGGATAGATTACTTCCGGCGCGTCGCTGCCGATGCGTCCGCGCGCCTCTTCAACTTCCGCGAGATAGCGATCCCAGCTTGCCTCGCAGCGGAAAGCGGCCAGCACGAAACCTGCCACCCGCCGGATGCCCGCATGTGCCAACTCACGTAACGCATCGTCGAAAAACGGCGCAGCATTACGCATCCCAACCACCACTGGAACCTCATAGCCGTCGCGCTTGAGTTGCTCCCGCAACGCCGCCGCCTGCCGCATCGTTAATTCGTTGTACGGCGACCGCCCGCCCATCATTTCATAATGATGGGCCACTTCCTCATAGCGCTCGCGCGGCACCGGACGGCCCTTGAGTATGCGATCAAGAAACGGCCGGATTTCTTCCGCTGAGTTCGGCCCGCCAAAGCCGATCAGCATCACCGCCCCGGCCTTCCCGATTGCTGCAACCATTATTGCGGCACGCTCATTGACTGTCCTGCATAACTGGCATTGCCGTTGCCGTGCCTAAGAATCCCTCTCCTCTGAGCAAGAGGCCAGGCGGGTTGGCTTTTCAATTGCTCTAGCGAGCGCTCAACTCATGCACCGCTTCTACCAGCGCGATCACATGGTCTACTGGAGTCTCTGGCAGAATCCCGTGCCCGAGATTAAAGATATGCCCCGGACGCCCGCCTGCCGCATCTAAAATCGCCTTCGCCCGCTTGCGTATTTCCGCTGGCTCCGCGAACAGCGCAATCGGATCGAGATTTCCCTGCACGCCCACGTCATAACCGAGCCGTGCCCAAGCCTCCGCCAGATCGACTCGCCAGTCGAGTCCGATCACGTCCCCGCCCGCCTCGCACATCAGTTCCAGCAGATTCCCCGTCACGGTGCCGAAATGGATTACCGGCACTGTCTTGCCGATCTCATCGATCACGTTCCGCGTATAGGGCAAGACGAAGTGCCGATAGTCATCCGGGCCTAGGCTTCCCACCCAGCTATCGAAAAGCTGTATCACGTCAGCGCCAGCCTCAATCTGCATCTTCAAATAGTCAGCCGTCACCGACGCGATTAGCGTCATCATCCGATCCCACACGCTGGGATTCGTATACATCAGCGTCTTGGTTGCCTGGTATTGCCGCGACGCGCCACCCTCGATCAGGTATGACGCCAAAGTAAACGGCGCGCCGGCAAATCCGATTAACGGCTTATGATCGCCGAGCGAAGCCCGCACCATCCGAATCGCCTCGCCGACATAGCCCAGCGCGTCTTCGACGCCGATCGGCGGTATCCGATCCAGATCCGACGCCGTCCGCAATGGCCGTTCGATCATCGGACCATCACCCTTTTCGTAACGCAGGCCGACGCCCATCGGTACCAGCGGCAGCAGAATATCCGCAAAGATTATCGCGGCATCGACATCCAGCCGCTCAGCCGCGGTCACGGTCACTTCCGCCGCAATCGCCGGCCGCTGGCACATTTCAATGAAGGAAAGCTGGTTGCGCAGCTTGCGATATTCAGGCATGTAACGCCCCGCCTGGCGCATCAGCCAGATCGGCGTATACGGCGCCGCTTCGCGCCTGCACGCCTTCATGAACGGATTCTCCCACAACGCGTTAGCTCGTGCCGGGGTGACGGGCTGCGGTCTAGACGCCTCGATCCGAGCCGCCGCGCCGGCCGCTCTCGCCGTTGCGAAAGAAGCTGGCCGCTTGCGTTCGAGTATCGCTACGGTTTGTCCCGCCGCTTCTTTTACCAGGTGGCCCAGTTTCGGATGGACCGGTTCAAGGTCAACTTCAATCCCGCGATTGCGCAATTCCTGCGAGCAGATCGGGCCAATCGAAGCGACCACCGCCCTCTTGAACCCTTCCCGCAGCGCCGCGCCGATTCCGTCCGCCTCCGCCACCTGCACCACGTGGGTCACCTGCGTCGCGCTCGTGAACAACACCACGTCCGTCTCACCCACGGCGATCTGCCTGATTGCTTCCCGCAGCGGCGCACGGTCCAACGGCAGCGTCCATCGGTAGATCGGCACGACTGTCACGATTGCGCCGCGAGCCTCCAGTCCCGCGGTCAGGTCGCGATTCGTCATCCCGTATTCCTGGATCGCGATCCGTTTGCCGGCCGGCCCGATCTTTTGCACGACCTCCTCCAGCAACTCGCGCCAGGTATTCGGTTCCGGCACCACGATCGTTGGCGTAAATCCGAGTTCACGCATCGCCGCGACCGGCTTTGGCCCGCGTGCCACCGTCATAATCTGTTTGAGCGCGGACACTATCTCCGCCCTCGAATAGCGGCTCTCGATCGCGCGAAACAGTTCGCGCGTACCCACGCCCGTCAGGAACACCGTGCAATCGAATTCGCCCTTGAACAGCCGCGCCGCCCAATCGAGTGCCGCATGATTGTCCTCCAGCGGCACTTCACGCATCGACGGTGCTACC
>DATJUF010000238.1:0-6661 GCA_035502655.1 Binataceae bacterium (SeqCode) | reverse complement strand
CGTTGCCCGCTATGCGATCGTATCCCTCGATCAGCCGCCACGGCTGCTGGTTACCTTCACCCCCGCGGCTTCTGCGGATCAGGGTCAGATTCCCGGTTTCGATGGAGCGACCACCGCCAACTGACCGCCTCCAGTGGTACGCCCACTGGGCGCTTGCTCATATCAATCAAACAGTTCGTTGAATTTGAGGCCGAGGAAAGTCAATACCACTTCGGTATATAGCTTGAGGCCCCAAAGAAAGCCGCTGACTGGCAGCCGTTCGTCATTGCCGTGATATAGCGAGCCGAACGGCATTCGCGGATCGAGCCGCACCGGACTGAAGCCGTAGCAGGTGGCGCCAAGTTGCGCGTAGAACTTGCTGTCGGTAGCGCCCGGCAACATCCACGGGATCGCGATTGCGCCCGCATCAGCCTCCTCGACCCGTGATTTGATCAGCCGGAACAGCTCCGTATCGACGCTCGCTTCGGTCGGCGGCGCTGATTTGATCACTTCCAGCAATGGCTCTGGCCCGACGATTTCGCGCAACTCGCGCAGAAAACTGCGCTCATCCTCACCCGGCAATGTCCGCCCATCCAGAATCACCCATGCCTCGCCGGGAATCACGTTATCTTTGTATCCCGCCTGCAAGATTGTCGGTGTCACCGTATTTGCCATCATCGGACGGAACAGCGGTGGCGCTTTCTCCGGCGCCACGCCCAGACCGGCCATCGTCTGTTGCATCAGCGGTGTAAGCCGCCGCCGCATCGGCGTGCGCGTGATCCGCCCGATCAGGTCAGCCATCCAGCTAATCGCCGTATCTGCGCGCGGCATCGAACCATGACCGGGCGCGGCGTTCACTGTCATCTTGACCGTCACGAAGCCCTTCTCCGCCACTTGGATCGGATAGAAGCGGCGCTCACCCAGGTAGAGTGTAAATCCTCCAGTCTCATTAAGGACGTAGCCTGCCCGCACTAAATCGGGGTGGTGCTCCACTAGATAGCGCGCCCCGCGCTCCGAACCAGCCTCCTCATCCGCCACCGCCGCGATTATCACGTCGCGTGCTGGGACGGCACCGGTTCGCTGCATCGCTAGCGCCAGTGCGAGGTCCATCGCACACTTCGCCTTCATGTCGATCGCGCCCCGGCCCCATATGCAGCCGTCGGCGATCTCCGCGCCAAACGGGTCGCGCGTCCAGCGTCCCGCTTCCACTGGCACTACATCAGTATGCGACGAGAGCATCAGCGGCGGCGCCGAGCGATCGCGGCCGCTCAGCCGCACGATCAGATTCGTCCGCGATGGTTCAGGCGCGATCATCACCGGCTCGAGGCCGGCAGGGCCGAATGCCTTTGCCAGATAATCAGCCGCAAGTTGCTCGTTGCCTGGCGGATTACTGGTGTTCAAGCGGATCAGCGCCTGCAAATGGCTGAGCGTTTCCCGTTCAAAGCTATCCCAGGCAGTCTTCATCGGATGGTCAACCGACGATCGAATAAGGTGTCAGGGCTTCAAGGCAATACATTGCAGGCGAGTTTATAAGGTGGCGCGCTGACTGTGTAGTAGAGAGTTGCCGTATAGCGGACAATGACCGCCCTTGTTCCGCTTTCTTTTGTGCCCGGAGTGCATTCTTTTGTGGGACGAATCGGCTATGATCGAGGCCCGTGCCTATTCCTACTTCTTCTGATGGCCGCGGCTGAGTCTTGGATGCGCGCCTTCGCGCAACGCCTCCGATGCCTTAGCGAAGGCCATAGCCATACCCTTCTTCGCCGTACACTCCCGCTCGTGGCCGCTGCCGTCCTCGCGCTATTTACCGCCTCCGCCGCCGAGGCCCAGCCACCATTGCGTATTGTCTTGTTACCCGCATTGATCGCGGAAGCCGCCGATCAAGTACTGCCGATGAGGTTTAATCAGCCTGCCGATCCAGCCGATATCATCGGCCAGCAATTGACTCTGACGGAACTCCTCTATTGCGGCTCCGATCATCGTGGCAGCGGCCGCATGATTGGCGTGCTCGACGAGGGCAACGCTCCTCTGCGCGCCCGCTCGCTCGAAGCTTCGGATTGTGATCAGCCGCTCGCCACCATCGCCGCGCGGGAGTTGCGCTTTCCCGGTGCTCCCGAATGGGTCGAGGCAGCGCGCCTTCGCCTGACCTGGCAACCTTGGCGCTTGACGCTCGCGATCGCCGAAGCCGCCGGGGCGGCGCGGCAAGGTTATACCGCCCCTAACCTGCGGTCCGTGGCTCAAGCTGTATACTTCCCAAGTGCCGCTCTGCAGCCGCTGACCGGCCCCGGCCAGAATCTCAGATTCGATCTGGCAATCGGTTTCAGGCGCGCTGGTATCGTTATCGATGCTTATCCGAGCGGGACTGCTCGTGACCCTGCCGCCAGCTTCCCGAGCGACGACGCCTTAAACGCGCAAATCCAGGCCGCGCCGCTCGCCGCCAATGTGATTGCGGCGGCCCGCTACGGCTTCATCAACCAGATGCTCGCTATTTACTCGCCCGCTTTCGAGGTTCCCGTCAGTATCCAGGGCCTGTCGGCCACGCTTTTGGCGCACGGCCTGAGCGTGAACGGCGGCGACAATCAGCTTACGCTGACCGGCAAAGTGATCAGCGAAAATCTCACCTATGACAGCAAAGTTGATTGCGCAGGTGGTGACCTCGCGGTACAGCAGATAGCAATGGAAGCGGCAGGTGTGAATTGCGCCCAGCCTGATATGATGTCTTGGCTGCAATGCCAGGCCGGCCACGGATTGGCTGCTGCGCTGACCGCTTACTATCAGAATCAGCCGTTCCATGTTTCCACGCGTTCACAGCCGCTCCATTTCACCTTCAGCGGCACCGATTACGAAGCTTACTTCACAGGGCTCAAGACCAGTTCACATGGCGGCGTGCTCAGCGAGGCGGGCCAGTCGGTGCTGCAGCGCGCTAGCTGCCAGCCTGCGGTCCAGCATGGCTCAACTAACTAGGCGATTGGCGGTGAACACCGGCTTGCCGGTCGTGCGGCAATCTGGAAGCTTATTCCCGCAGTCAGCGTGAGCGGACGAGGCCGCTCAATCCCGGATGGAGCTAGCGCGCTCAAAGTACCCCGCCGGCCTGGAAGACGCCCCCAAATCGCGCCAGCGCTATCTATGGGCGTTGCTGGCGATGCTGGTGTCGGCCACCATCTTTGAAGGCTACGACATCACGATTTTCCACTTATGCACCCCTGATATCGCGCGCTCCTTCCATCTCAGTGATTCTGCCATTGGCCTGATGGCCACGCTGGTCCGCACTGGCGGCATTCTCTCTTTTTTCGTCGTTACTTTGGCCGACCGTGTCGGACGCAAGCGCGTTATCAGCAACACCGTCCTGTTCTATGCCTTCTTTACGCTGCTGACGGCGCTTTCTTCTGGCCTTGTCTCATTCACAATCTTCCAAAGCACATCCCAGGTCTTTCTCGCTGCTGAATTCGGTCTCGCCGTCACCATCATCTGCGAGGAGTTCCCCGACGAGATGCGCGGCCGCGCCATCTCGATTCTGCATACCGTCGCCTTCATCGGTGTAACTATCGCCGGGCTCCTTTACGGCTATATCGCACGTTCAAGCTACGGCTGGCGCGGCATGTATCTGCTCGGCATCGCGCCGCTGATACTGGTCGCCTGGATGCGCCGCGGAATGCGCGAGACCGCCCGCTACAAAACTTCGGAAACGATGCGCATAACGCTGGGGATGCCGCGCGCCAGCGTCTTCGCGCCGATTCGCCAATGCATGGGGCGCCAGTCCGGCCCTTATCGTTCGCGCTTGCTGCTGACCTCTTCGCTATGCAACTGCATCGGCCTCGTCGGCGGACCGACCATTTCCTTTTTCAGCCTCTACGCCCAGCGCGATCACGGATGGACCTCCGGCCAGGTTGGTACCGCCTTCATCCTCGCCTACCTGATGGGTTCGGCTGGTACCCTCCTGAGTGGCATGATGCTCGACCGCGTCGGACGCCGTGCCACCACCTCGCTATTTTATTGCGCCGCCGGCGCCGCCATGTTCATTCTGTTCCGCGGTGGCAGCCATCTGCGCCTTACCATCGCAATCATGGCAACGATGTTCTGTTACCAGGGCGCGCGCGCTGCCGCCTCCGCCATCTCCTCGGAACTGTTCCCGACCGCCTCGCGTGCTACCGGCTACAGCATGTGCGTCCAGGTGCTCGGCCAGCTTGGATGGACCCTCGCACCAGTAATCGTCGGCAGGCTTTCCGTTCCGATGGGCGGGCTGGGCAATGCCGCCTCAATTTTCGCTGCCGGTCCATTCGTCGGCGCGCTGCTGGTGCTGCTCTTCGTGCCGGAAACCCGCGGGCAATCGCTCGAACAATTATCTCCCGACGCCACCCCTCCCAAGAGCAATCCCGAGTAGTCATCAGATTGCACTTCTCGCCTATACCGGCATAATCGGCTATCAGTTGAGGCCGAACTTGTGAGGCCCTGCGGCCGCTAGTCGGCCGCCTTGAGAATCTGAGTCGCGCCTAACAATCGAGGACATCATGGCAGGTAAATATTTCGAGGAATTCCGCGTCGGGGACGTCTTTCACCATCAACCGGGCCGTACCGTTACCGAAACCGACAATCTGCTGTTTTCGGCGTTGACCCTTAATCCGCAGCCGCTCCACCTCGACGCCGAATTCTCCAAGAACACCGAGTTCGGCCAGCGCTTGGTCAACAGCATCTTCACGCTCGGCCTGGTGGTCGGGCTATCGGTAGGAGAATTGACCCTCGGCACCACCGTTGGCAATCTCGGTTTCGAGAAGACCGAGTTCCCCAAGCCGGTCTTTATCGGCGATACCATTACTGCCGAGACCGAAATCGTCGAAGTGCGCGAGTCGAAGTCGCGCCCGCAATGGGGCGTCGTGATTTTCGAGCATCGCGGCGTCAATCAGCGCGGCGAGATCGTCGTCAAGGCGAGGCGCGCCGGCATGATGCGCCGCAAACCCGCATAGCCTGAATTTATGGACCGCTCGCGGCTGAGCGTGCGGGAATCAATTCGGCCCGGCGAATCCGAGTCGCGCCTAACTCCTGAGGTCAAAATGGGCTCACTCACCGATAAATACTGTATCGTCGGCGTCGGCGAGACGCCGCATATGCGCCCCTCCAACCGCACCACGCTCTCGATGGCCTGCGAATCGATCAACAAAGCCATTGCCGATGCCGGCCTCAAGCCCCAGGACATCGACGGCCTCACCAGTTACCAGGCCGGCGATTCCACTACTTCGCCGCACGTCGCTACCGCCCTCGGGATGCGCCTCAATTACGCCGTTGACATCCTCGGCGGCGGCTCCAGTACCGAGGCTCTCGTCGCTCACGCCATCGGCCTGCTCGAAGCAGGCTACTGCAAGACCATCGTCTGCTTCCGCTCGATGAACGGCCGCTCGGGCCGCCGGATGGGCGGTCAGGCGCCCGGTGGACCAGTCTCTGCCGCTACCGCCGACGGTGACAATCAGTTCAACATGAGCTGGGGATGGACCACCCCCGCCCAGCGTTTCGGCATGTCCGCGATGCGCTATCTCCACGATACCGGATGCACCACCAGGGCCTTCGCCGAAATTGCCGTCGCCCATCGCTACCACGCGACCCTCAATCCCAAGGCCATCCAACGCTCGCCGATCACGATTGAAGACCATCAGCGTTCGCGATGGGTCTCGAAACCGTTCAGGTTGTTAGACTGTTGTCAGGAGACCGATGTCTCCGCCGCGATCGTGATTACCTCACGCGAACGCGCCTACGACCTGAAGCATCCTCCCGTTTTCATCATGGGCGGTTACGCGCGCACGCTGACCGAAAGCCCGAACTGGAACTACTCCCGCTCCGAAATACATTATGTAGCGGGAAACTACGGATGGAAGCGCGCCTTCGGGATGGCCGGGATTGCCCACTCCGACGTTGATTTCATCTCCTGCTACGACGCCTTCACTTTCACCACGCTGATTCAGCTCGAGGCCAACGGCTTTTGCGGCAAGGGCGAGGCGGGTGATTTCGTCAAAGGCGGGCGGCTCAAGATCGATCACGAGCTGCCGAGTAATCTTTCTGGTGGCCATCTTTCTGAAGGCTATACCCACGGCGTTCAGATGGTCATCGAAAACGTCCGCCAACTCCGCCATCGCGCCGACGACGCCTGTCCCGGCTGGGCCCAAGGAAAGCACACCTATGACCGCGCCGCCGGATGCCGCCAGCTTCGCAACGCGCGCATCTGCTGCGGGATGGCCTGGGGATGGGAGAACATGGCGAGCTGCCTCATCCTGCGGGGGATGGCCGCCTGAGCAAGCGCCTCTATGTGACTATTTAGTGACTATTTGAGGACTAATTAAATGCCTGGATCCATTGACTATTCACGCCTGCGCATCCTGCCCGATTTCGATACTGCTGAATGGTGGGCGGCCACCAAACAGCACAAATACTTCGTGCGGCAATGCAATAAATGCGGCCACAAATGGTTTCCGCCGACGATTCCCGCCTGCGCCAAATGCGCCTCGATGGATATCGGATGGTTCGAGACCACCGGCAAAGGCGTCATTTATAGTTACGTCGTGGTGACGCAGCCGATTCTCGGCGCCTTCACCAATACCGCACCCTATGTCGTGGCGATCATCGAACTGAACGATTGCCGCGAAGAGGATGGCACCGTTACCCGTGTCGCTGGCGTCCTGATGAATGACGAGGCCGAAAC
>DATJUF010000237.1:0-7114 GCA_035502655.1 Binataceae bacterium (SeqCode) | reverse complement strand
TACCCGCTCTCCGCTTCCCGCAAAACCAGCGCTCCTGACGCCGCCGCCCGGCTCCCAGGCACTCGCGCCAGGAACTCGTCCAACTCCCGCATCAGGAAAGCCAGCCGCCGCAAGGATTCCAACTCCGCAAGGATCTGCCGCCGCTGCTCCAGGCTCCATGAGGCGATCTGAACAAAGCCGTTCGCCCCGATGCGCTCGCTCAACGACTCGATCAATTGGGCGACTTCGCCCCGCGTATGGCTTGCTTCCAGCGCCATTGCAGCATTCCGCTCGAGACACTGTCCGCTTTCATAGAAAGCCAGCCATGACTCCAGCCGTGCCCGGATCGCTCCAAAAGCCGCCTCACGGGCAGCTTGGGTCTCCTCATCCAGCGGCGGCAGCGGCGACGCGATTCGCAAAGCGTCCAGTCCCGCGAACCGGTTGGCAATTCTTCTCAGCGTACCTGCCGCCTGCACTAGGAATTCATGATTAATCAGGCTACTCCGCCCCTCCAGCCGGGCGTCTTCCGCCACTTCGAGGATTTCGCATAGAACATGCATCGTCTCAAGGTTCGCCGCATTAATCTTCACAACTGAATCTGCCGCCGCCCCGCCGGGCGCCAGCGCCAATGCGTTGCGCAGAACTTTGCGCAGGCGCGGCAGCAGCGAATCTCCCGCATATTCAGGCCACATCACGAAAAAAACCACCGTCACCACCACCGTCGCCACCAAAATCCCCCACAACCGCCACAATGGTGAGTACACGTCATGCGCGGGACTTAGTTCAGCGAATACCAGCAGAAACGTCGTCGCGATCTGTTTGCCGGCATACGCGGTCCGCCCACTCGCCAGCGACGCATATCCCGACAAGTATAAAACAATAAATATCACTATCATGTATGACGGCAGCGTAGCGAAATTCGGTGTGACGATTATTATCGCGAGGACCGAGATCACCCCGCCGATCAGCGCTCCGATTATCCGCAGGATCATCTTGCGCAATGCCGCCCCATAGGTCGGCAGCGCCGTAATCACGACCGTCGTCAGGATCGTCGCCAGTTCTGGCTTATGGGACATTATACCGATTACATAGCCAACGACGACGCACAGGCCGGTCTTAAACGCATAACGCGCCACCGCCGGGTCCAGGGTCCACGACTGGGCAGGCGCGGCCGGGCTCGCGGCAAGGGCTGCTACCTCCTCCGCCGGCGGCTCGTCCAGCGGCCGCTCGATCAGCCGTACCATCGCATGCAATATCTCGGTGAATTCAGCGAAATTAGCCAGCTCCGCTGCGCCTATCCGATTGATATAGTTCGGCCGCAATTCAACGAGTCGCGCGTCTAGCGCATCGAGCGACCGCCGCGCCCGCAATCCCGCCGCCGACGGTGGCCGGTCCGGCCCCGTGCGCACATTGGTGAGAATTTCCCGCTCTAGTTCATCCAGCGCCGCCACAATCGCGCTGACCACCTCTTCAATCTCAGGCCGGAACATCATTCTAGTTTCGCGCGGCACCTCAACCCGCGCCGCTATCGCCAGCCGGTCAATCTGGATATGCAGCCGTTCCTCTCGCGAGATCGCCGCCAGCAGCACCGCGCGCCGATATGCCGTCACGCCCTCGGCCCCGGCCCGCTGCAGCAGTTCGAGCTGTGCCGGCATGCCCGACGTGAAAGGCGGTTCCGGCGGCCGTCTGCCCGCATGTTCATTAAGATAGTAATTCGCTGCCTCTCCAAAACGTCTGCGATTCCGCGCGGCACTCCCAGCTATCGATTCCGGCAGGATCGCCTCGGCGGGATCGGGCCATAGCCAGTTGTCAAATAGCGTAACTAAACCAAATGCAATCACGCATCCGCCAAACAGCGCCCCGGCCTGCCAGCCGAATTGGTCCGGGATAAAGACGACACTGTAGAAGGTGTTGAGCACCACTACCTGGATAATCAGCCCGAAGCCTGCGAGTTGAAGCTTGACGTTGAGATAGGTGCTGATCGCGCCAAACGCAAAAAGAAATGCCAGCATCAGCCACGGCGCCTGTGCCAGCATTCCCGCCATCTGGACCGACGCCGCGATTATCGCGCCTAGCGTCACCAGCGCTATCGCCGCCCGGCGCGGCGCCGTCATTGCTACCGGCCCGACCAGCAGCCACACCAGGTAAGTGCCAAGCTGATTCTGGACGTGGGTACTCGCTACCAGCGCCGCGCCAACCGTAGCAATCACCACCATCCGCAGCGTGGTTTTCAGTCTTCGCGGACTCGGCGCGAGCTCCTCTGCCAGCAGCGAGCCTAGCCATCCGAACGCCGATTCAGCCGTAGCCAACGATCATTCCCTCCAGCGGCGGCTACTGTGCAATTCTTCGAGCTGACCCTAGTTCTGCAACAGGCGCCAGCGCGCCCCGGGATTTTTCAGCCCGGCATTGATCGGGAAAAATCGCTGCGCTCTGTATCATTTGTGACATGGTGCCAACTCTTCTTAGCATGTGATCGGCCATTATCTCCCCGCTCGTTACAGAAAACAGCCTTTCTTGCTGCAATTCTATCCGCCACACCACTGTCAATTATTTGGCACGGCATGTGCCCTGATCACCCTGCGTTTGTTACTCGAAAAACTCAGTAAGCGGGAGTTACGCAAGTGAATTTCATTCCCAGTTCGATTTTCTCTGCTGAAGGCCGTTCACCTAACGTCGAGGATTTGTGCGTCGCGATGTTCCTTGAAGGTGCGCGCGTGCTTGGCGTCGCTTTGAATGCGCCCATCTCGATAGATGACCAGGAGAAAATTTTGCGCGCCGCTAACGCTCTGGGTGAAAGGCTCGCTCTTCTGCTCGACTTCCAGGCCGCGGCCGAGCCTGAATCCGGACTCCCCAACTAGCCTAAGTGGACCGTTGGCAACTACTTCCATACTGCCTCGCGATCGCACGGCGGGACGTCTCATAATGTGTTTGACCCCGCACGATTTGCGCTATTATGCCGTCCACGAGGCGCCACCAGGCGTCAGTACCGTTATGGCGGCTGCCGGCTCAAACGCTCCCTATAAGCTTATCTACGAACTCGGCAATGCTTTTGCCTGCCAGCTCGATCTCGATTCCCTGCTCGAGTTCGTAACCCACAAATGCCGTGAGGTGCTCGCCGCCGAAGGCGCCGCGATTCTCCTCCTCGACCCCCAGCGTGACGAGCTCTACTTCCCTTATCTCGCCGACCTCGACCCAGAGGTTGGACGCCGGCTCGCCAGCTTGCGCTTTTCCGCGACGCTGGGCATTGCTGGCGAAGCCCTCCGCACCAGCCGCGCGCTCAAGGTCGACGATACCTCCCGCGAAGATCGCTTCTATTCGCTGATTGATCGCCACACGGGCCTCAACACCCGCTCGCTACTCGCCGTTCCGCTGATTTTCGACGGCGCCCGCCTCGGCGTCATCGAAGTCGTCAACTCCACCCGTGCCCCCGCTTTCAGTGACGACGATCTGGTACTCCTCGAAGCCCTCGCCGCCAGCATCTCTTCCGCCATCAAAAACGCCTCCCAGGTCGCCCGGCTCTTGAGTTCCGAACAAAACCTCCGTGCCCAGGTAGGCGCTCTGCGGCGCGACCTTGCCAGGCATGAGTTGCTGGAAGACATCGCGGGCGCCAGCCCCGCAATGATGGAAGTCTTCCGCCTCATCGCCAGCATCAGCACCTCGCCCATCGCCGTCCTGATCGAGGGCGAAACCGGCACCGGCAAGGAACTGGTAGCGCGCGCCCTGCATCGGATGAGCGATCGCGCCGATCGCCCCTTCCTCGCCGTCAATTGCGCCGCACTCTCCGAGCATCTGCTCGAAAGCGAATTATTCGGCCATCGCCGCGGCGCCTTCACCGGCGCCATCAACGATCAGCCGGGGCTGTTCAAGGCCGCTTCGGGCGGCGTCATCTTCCTCGACGAAATCGGCGAGATGCCGCTTGCGATGCAACCCAAGCTGCTGCGCGTCCTTCAGGACGGCGAGATCATTCCGGTCGGCAGCACCCGCCCCGAGCGCGTCGACGTGCGAGTATTGTCCGCCAGCAATCGCGACCTCAAGACCGCCGCCGATTCGGGCGCTTTCCGCGCCGATCTCTATTATCGCCTCGCCGCATTTCCAATCACCTTGCCGCCCTTGCGTGAGCGCGACGGCGACATCCCCCTGCTCGCCGCGCGTTTTCTGACCGCCGCCTGCGCGCGCCAGCACAAGATGATTCGCGACCTCGACTCGGCCGCCCTCGCCTTGCTGGAGCGCTACCGATGGCCCGGTAATGTTCGCGAGCTCCAGAATGAAATCGAACGCGCCGTCGCCCTGACCCCCTCTGGCGAAAGCATCAGGCCTGAGCACCTGTCTCCGCGTATTCGCCTTGACCCGCACCCGGCACCGCCTGCCGCCGCTCCTGCCCCTCCATCAAAGCTTGCTCCGACGCCCGGACTGGATTCATCCCCGCCGCATGGCGCGACTACATCCGCTCCAGGCCCCGATTCGCCTTCACCATCCATCAATGGCAACGGCGACTTGCGCTTCGCCCGCGCGGATTTCGAGGCCCGCCATATCGCCAAAGTCCTCGCGAGCCATCAGGGCAATATCTCACGCGCCGCGAAAGCCCTCGGTATCTCGCGCATCTCCCTTCAGCGCAAACTCAAGGACTACAACCTCCGCTGACTTTGACCTCGCCAATTTGTGCTTGAGCAGATCAAAATCAAACGCACGGCCGGATCCCTGGTGGCCATTAAGCATCTCGGCCCGCGCTTCGCGGCGCGAGGCATTTGATCATCTATTTAAACCGATGTTGTTTCTCTCCGGCTACGGTGCTAGTCGGATTCGTGGCCGTCTCACACGTTCGTAGTGCGATACACTGATCGCACGGCAAGACTGCAGAATCCTGGATCACGTCAGGAGTGGAGCACAAATGGAGCAAGTATGTTTCGCACTACCTATCGTTTCCGGTAAGACCGATGACGCGCGCACTTTCCTGCGTGCACTGGACGGACCGCGCAAGGCCGAGTTCGATCGTTCCGAGCGCCGCATCGGGATCGTCAAGGAGTCATGGTTTCTCCAGCATCTCGAACGCTTCGACGTTCTGATTGGTTATATGGAAAGCTCCAACTTCTCCGAATCACTACTGCAGTTCGCCCGCTCGCGCGATGATTTCGACCTCTGGTTCAAATCGCAGATGCTCGAAATTACCGGCGTAGATTTGAACAATCCTCCGCCTGGCCCACTTAGCGAACAATTATCCCGCTACGAAGCCTGAGTGCGCTGCGCCGGGAACAGCTCGTCCGATGAGCGGCGCCCGTTTCCGAGCCAATGCTGCCACATGCTCACAGCCAGCGCTCAACCGCGCTTAGGCTGCGGATTTTCTCAGTCTCGCGTTGAGAGCCGCTCCCGTACGAACCTCCCGATTCCTTCAATCGCCTCTCGCCCTTCCGCCAACACCGCCGCAAAGCTATGCCACACGTGGATCATCTCCGGCCACACTTCTAGTCTGGCTTCGACACCCGCCGCCGACGCTCTTTCTGCCAGCCGCGCCGCATCATCAAGCAGTACTTCCGCCGACCCAACCTGAATCAGCATCGGCGGCAATCCCCGCAGGTGAGCATATAGTGGCGACGCGAGCGGCGTGCACGGATCATGATTCCCCAAATATAGTTTCGCCCATCCCAGCAGCATCGCGCGGCTTACGATCGGATCTTCCGCAGCTTTGCTTTCCATCGATTCCCCAGTCACCGCGAGATCCACCCATGGCGAGATACACACGAGAGCCGCCGGTAACGCGGCTCCCTCATCACGCATCTTTAGTGTCGTGGCGATCGCGAGACCTGCACCCGCAGAATCCCCCGCAATCACGATTCGGCGCGCCTCGATGCCTTCTTCTAGTAGCCACCGATAAGCCGCTGTCGCATCTTGGACCGCAGCCGGAAATGGATTGGCCGGTGCCAGCCGATAGTTGATTCCGATCACCGCCGTCCCAGCCGCAATCGCGATCCGCGTCATCAGCTCGCGATGGGTTTCCACCGACCCCATCCCGTAACAGCCGCCATGCAGATAGAGCACGGCGCCGCTGTCATTCGCCTGCGGTCCCTTTACCCATTCTGCGCTGACCCCGCCCGCTAATGCCGGCTCGTATCCAGCAGCGTCAATCCCGATTTGCTCATTGCGTTCGCTGCGTACGGCGCGGGCGTTTTCTCCGTTAGTGCCGGGCAGCCGATTGCTCTTTGCTAGCTCATCATACTCAGCGCGCAATTCCGTCAGCCGTCCTAGTTCGACGACTGTCGGCCGCCGCGCCCGCCGCCCGAACCGGCTCAACTCAATCGCTATTTCCAGCCCCCGGCTCCTCAACTAACTTCCGCGTCCTGCAAATCTTGATTAGTGGGGAAGGATATCCTCACTGGCTTTATCCTGATGTTCTTGGTCGGCTTTTCCGCCGGCTATCTTTGGGGCATGTTCCTTCGCGTTTCCGTCCACCCGCATAAGCCTCAGTAGTCACTCAGTTACTCATTCCTCCCCATGCACCGCGCGCCCTGCCACAATCAGCATCCGTGAGAGTGTCGATAGGTCATCATTATTATAGTATTCAAGTTCAATCCGCCCCGGCTTCCGCCCCCGCCCCTTGGTGATCAGCACCTTGCGCTTGAGTGCCCGCTGCACCGTCTGCGCCAGCGCTCCCAGGTTGGCGTCAACCTCTGGAGCTACGCGTGTTTTCGCAATCCCCTGCCCCGCCCGCGCCTGCGGACGCTGCGCCACGGCGATCTCTTCGGCGCCCCGCGCCGAGATCTTTTCGTCCGCGATCTTCATCGCAGCCGCCAACTGCTCGTCGGCCGAGTTCATCGACAATAACGGCCGCGCCTGGCCTGCGCTGATATCGCCGCGCTCGATCATCGTCACCACCGGCAACGGCAGTTCCAGCAGCCGTGTGGTGTTCGTCACATACGGGCGGCTCTTGCCAATCCGCACCGCGATCTCGTCATGGCTCAGACCAAATTCGCGGTTCAGCCGAATAAACGCCCGGCCCTCTTCCACCGGATTCAGGTCCTCGCGCGCCAGGTTCTCGACCAGCGACATCTCCAGCGCCGCCCGATCGTCCAGTTCGCGCACCACGATCGGCACCATCGCGAGACCCGCCGCGCGGGCCGCCCGCAGCCGCCGCTCGCCGGCA
>DATJUF010000236.1:0-11393 GCA_035502655.1 Binataceae bacterium (SeqCode) | reverse complement strand
CCGATCAAGCCGTCGCAGGTTCATCGGATTCGCGGTGAAGACCAACCGGCTGTGGCGGCCCAGGCTTATGAACAGGAAATCACTAATCACTTTGGTTCGGCGGGCATCCCAACTTTCGACTTGGCGTTGATGGGATTGGGCGACAATTCTCATACTGCATCGCTCTTTCCGCACAACCCGGTGCTGCATGAAACACAACGGCGGGTATCCGCGGTGGAAGTTGATGACTCTACAGAGCGTCATCGCGTAACCTTGACGGCGCCGGTCTTCAATCACGCGGCGAATGTGATCTTCCTCGTCAGCGGTGCCTCAAAGGCGCAAGCGGTGTGGAATGTACTCAAGGGTCCGAGGAACCCCGACGAGTTTCCAGCGCAGCTAATCACACCGGCAACTGGAGCGTTGATTTGGCTGCTTGACCGCGCGGCTGCCAGCAAAATCACTTGAGCAGGCCCGTTGCTGAGCCGTTCGGCGATACGCGCTTGCCTCTCAGGCACCGCCGCTTAACACTTCATGCTGCGCTCGTCACAATGGACGGATGGCTCGCTTTGCTCTTCGCCACTGGACAGCGATACTGATTGCCGTTGCCGTAGCCGCTTGGGCAATTTTCTACCTGCCGCAAACCCCCTCCTGGACAATCCTCAAATTGAAGCAAGCAGTTGACGCGCGCGACGGTGCCGGTGCAGCCCGCTACGTCGATTTCCAAGCCGTCGTTCAACATGCCGGCTCTGAGATGGTTGAGGATCAGAACGGATCGAACAGTGGCCCGAGCAATTTTTTGGGCTCGTTGGTAGGTAACGGGGTCGTTAGGCTGCTTTCGGGTCCGATGGCATCACTGCTCCAGTCGTGGGCCGTCCAGCAGGTTGATAACGGGGCTAAACAAGTGCAGATTCCCCCCGCCGCAGCGTTTGGGGCGATCATGATGCTTCACCGCAATGACGACGCTGCCTACACGCGCTGGATTGATAATAAAGGTCAGGTATGGGGTGTGAGGCTGGCGCGTGAGGAAGGTGTGTGGAAAATCGTCGCGGTGGATAATGTCAAGCAATTGCTGGAGAAACTCCAGCGGCAGCAGGAGGATCGGGTGAATTCGCCGCCCAGCGAATCGATACCGTCGGAGGGCGGCGCGACTGCTCCGACTCCTGGTCCATAGCATTAACGCTCTATCAATGGCTGGTTAATGATAGGATGTGTGCTGGAAAATCAGCGCCTCTCGTCATGGGATACGTTTACTCTGGGTTTTGCGACGAGTAAACTATGCGTTACGCGGCCACCACAGGCCGCGCTTTTAGTATCCAAGCATAGATGATGCGACGCCAGGATATTCGTAACCTTGCCATTGTTGCCCATGTTGATCATGGGAAGACCACGCTGGTGGACGCGCTGCTGCGTCAATCGGGCGTCTTTCGCGCCAACGAGCAGATGGTTGATCGCGTAATGGATTCGTTCGCTCTCGAACGCGAGCGCGGCATCACGATCATGGCAAAAAACACCTCGATCGTTTGGGGCGATACGCGCATCAATATAGTCGATACTCCTGGCCATGCGGATTTTGGCGGTGAGGTCGAACGCACGCTGTCGATGGTAGACGGTATCCTGTTGCTGGTCGACGCGTGTGAAGGACCGTTGCCACAAACCCGTTTCGTTCTAAAAAAAGCGCTTGAGGCGCGGCTGCCTGCGATCCTTTGCATTAACAAGATTGATCGCGCGGACGCTCGCGCGCCCGAGGTACTTGACGAGGTCTACGACCTGTTTATCGATCTCGACGCGGGCGAAAACCAGCTTGATTTCCCCGTGCTGTATACCAACGCGCGGCGCGGTACCGCAGTAACCCGGCTCGGTGACGAAGGGATTGACCTGCGCCCATTATACGAGACCATCGTGGAGCATCTGCCGGGGCCTGAAGTCGATCTGGACGCATCGGTGCAGTTTCAAGCGAACAATCTGGACTACGACGATTACGTTGGACGGCTGGCGGTCGGCCGCATTATCGCGGGCGTGCTACGAGCCGGCAGCAGCTATTCGCTATGCCGCGCCGAAGGTAGCCAGGCCACCTGCAAGATTGCTCGCCTTTATGGATGGCGTGGGCTTAAGCGGGTCGAAATCGAGGAGAGCCGCGCGGGCGACATTGTGATGATTGCCGGAATCGAGGATATCGAGATCGGCGACACGATTGCCGACCTCGAGAATCCACGGCCGTTGCCTGCTATCCGGATTGATGAACCGACGGTCGCGATGACGTTTCTGGTGAACAACTCGCCTTGGGCGGGACGGGAAGGAGAATTCGTAACGTCGCGCAAGCTCGGCGAGAGAATCCTGTTCGAGTCACGCCGTAATGTCAGCATCAGAATCGAGCAGCTAAGCGCTGATTCATGGCGCGTGATGGGCCGAGGCGAATTGCAACTTGCGGTAATCCTCGAAACGATGCGGCGCGAGGGCTATGAACTGCAAGTTTCCAAACCCACGGTGCTGACCCGCCAGGTTGATGGCGCGATCCATGAACCGATGGAATTCCTGTTGGCCGATATTCCCGAGGAATATATCGGCACGGTCACGCAGCTCTTGTCGGCGCGCAAGGGCAAGATGCGCACTATGGTGACCCATGCGAGCGGGCGCGTGCGCCTGGAATATGATGTGCCGGCGCGTGGACTCATCGGCTTTCGCGGACGTTTCCTCGCTGAGACTCGCGGTTTGGGCGTGCTTCATTCAATCTTTAATGGCTACGGCCCGTGGGCGGGGACAATTCGCTCGCGGCAGAACGGTGCGATGATTTCTGATCGTGAAGGCGTCGCCAGCGGTTACGCCTTGTTTCATTTGCAGGAACGCGGGCGTTTCTTTATCGGAGCGGGTGAGCCAGTCTACGAAGGCATGATCGTCGGGGAATATTCGCGCGAGACGAACCTGCCGATCAACGTCTGCCGCGAAAAGAAGCTCACGAATATACGCGCGGCCGGTCACGATGAGGCGATCAGGCTAACGCCACCTCGCGTGATGACGCTCGACACCGCACTTGAATGGATCGATGACGAGGAGCTGGTTGAATTGACGCCGAAATCGGTGCGGATGCGCAACCGGATTCTCCGCACGGCGCTGCGCAGCAAGCATCGCGCCGGCTGGACCGACGCCGCTCAGCCCGAAATCGCCGAAGGCGACTGAAGCCGGCCCATCCACCGCTTTTCGCGGGACATCCGAAAAGTGGGTCGGATAAGAATTGTTCGCATTCTCCTGGTAAGTTGCCTGGTCCTGATCCTTATCTCAGGAGCAGCCGTCGGAATTGTTTATCGTAACGAAGCCGCGTTGATTAGGATTATCCTGGCGCGGATCGACTCGAGCACCGGTTATAACATCGTCCCGGCCGGCGTTGGCGTGAGCTTTCGCAGCCATTTGCAGGTGACGCTCGAACGGCCGCGGGTCTATAAGGATAGCAAGGAAGTCGCGCACCTGGCCGATGTCCGTGTTCTCGTTAGCTATCACCAGATCTTGACGAGTAATGGCCTGCCACTACGCGACCTCCGGCTTGACGGACTGGTTGCGCGCGTCCCTCCCGCCGCCGCAGTGGCCGCCGGATACACAATCCCGCGGCCAGGAGTCGCGGGGATGCATACAGTGCTTCGCGCGCTCCAGGCTATCGGCGAATTCTCCAGCCGAATCACTCTGTTCAACGCCGAGTTAGAAGATCCTGCCGGGCAAACGATTATCGATCACTTTAATCTGGTCGCGTCGCGGGAGCATCGGCGCATCCTGCATTCCCCGTGGCTGGTAAATTACGATGGTTATTGGCGCTACTCTCCGCTAGGTGGCTTTCACTTATCGGGCGCCGCGCATCTCGAAACAGCAAAGCAAGCCGTAACAGGCGTTCTCTGGAGCGGCGTCTTGTGGTTTTGGGACTTAAACCTGAACCTCGCAGCGATTCATGGCGTCGCTTTCACCGGAGCGATACAGGGCAAGTTGCGGGTTGTGCTCGAACCCGACGGCACGGTCAACGGCCAGGTACAGGCTGGGGTCAGGGATGGGATTATCAACGGCCGCGCGTTTGTCCATCCGTTAGCACTGGGCAGCTTCTCACTGCTGGCTAATTACGATGTCTCGCAGCCGCTCTTTCGCCTCTATAGAGTGCAGGTAACGCAATCTCAGAACCCTGTATTGTCGGGCTCGTGCACGATCACCAATCCCTACGATCCAAAGCGCAGAGCAGACCTACGTATCAGCGGGATTAAAGTTAGCACGTCGCAGCTTGCATCCTACCTGCAGGCGATTCGTGCGACGCCGCGAACTTTGATCAATGCCGCCAAGCGGATCGATTCTGGCAGCCTGGCAATTGAGCAAGCGCAACTTGGGCCGCAGGCGCCAATCAGCGATTGGACCTTGGCGATCGTGCGAGACAACTTGAAACTCAGCGTAATTATAAGAGACGCGGGCTTCGATTTGACCGATCCAGCGCTGCCGAACCTTCCGCCAGTCCGCCATTTTGAAGCCGGAGTAATCTACCGAAGGGGCAGTATACAAATCACCCAAGGTTCGGCGGTCCTGGGCCAATCGTCGTTCAGCGAGATCAACGGCCAAGCTCGGGTTGCGCACGCGCCACGATGGCTGCCGTATAGCGTCCGCTTCAAGAGCATACTCGATTTCGGTGAGCTCTACACTTTCGCTGCTCCAATGCTCAAACAGCGCGCCCCACAAATATCTGGACGAATCGAAAATATTCAAGGCTCCGGAGCATTGTGGATGCAAGCCTCTGGCTCGCTTAAAGATCTCGCATGGTCAGAGCCGCATGATTATCGAGCGGTTTTAGAACCAAATCGAATTCAGTTCGGGATCAAAGGCATTCCACAGCGCCTGGGCTTGGTCACAGGGAAAGTTATCGTCACTCGCGGCCAGGTACAGATCGATAATCTGCTCGCGGCTCCCTCGAATCACAATGGCGGCGACGTCCTCCTGAATGGGACGGTGGTCACTGGGGCGGCCAGTCCGATTGTCCATCACCTGACGGTGGAACTCCACCAGCTGAGAGCCGATCAGTGGGTGCCACTGCTCGTTTCGCGCGACGATCTGTCGGTTGATGGTGAACTGGGTGGCAAGCTTACAGCGAACTCCGATCCTTCGGGTGACTGGCCACCGGTGATAACCGGCGTCGTCACATTGTCGCACGGGCAGGTCCAGCCGGGCTTTATGCGCTCACCGATGATTGTCAGCACGGGCTCTCTGTCCCTCGATGGCAAGGGACTGGTCTTCAACCTGCCAGCCGCGCTACTCGAGGGCCATCCGATGGACTTCAAATTAACGCTGGCCGACTTTGCCCATCCGGCGTTGAAAATCGATGCATCCCTGACCAGCTTCGATTTCGAGGTACTTCGCTTTATTCGCCTGCCATGGTCGCCGAAGACACCGGTGAATTTCTTTCCGCTGCCAGTCTCAGGCCATGTCGAAGCGGTGACGGCAAATTTTGACAAGTTGCAGATGAGCAACGTCAGCACGGACTTCAGCCGCGCAAACGACCATTGGCTCGTCAACAACTTCAAGGCCAACTCGCTCGGGGGCAAAATTGCGCTCAATGTTTCGGGAGTTTCGGCGAATGAATGGATCAATGCGCGCGGCTCCGTTACGGGCATCAACACTGCCTCTATCGGCACGCTGATGGATGAATCTCATCCTGCGCTGAGCGGTGCACTTGATGGTAATTTTAATATCTGGGGCAATACTGACACGGATTTCTTTCATACCCTGAATGGCACGATTAGCCTACAGGTGTCACATGGATTGGTCCGGCGCCTCGCGCTGCTGACGCGTATCCTGAGCTTTATCAACCTCAAAAATTGGCTGACAGCACATCTGCCCAACCCGCGTATCGCGGGCGTTCCATTCGATACTATAACCGCGGATTTCAAAGGCCATAACGGCAATATGTATACTGGCAACTTCCGCCTCAACGGGCCATTGATGCTGATCTCCGCGAAGGGCAATCTGAATCTCGGAGAGAATACCATGAACATGGAAATCGGCCTGATTCCATTCGTCACATATAATTGGCTCCTGACGAAAATCCCGCTGGTGGGGAAGAATATTGCCGAAGGAACCGACGATCTACTGGCCGCGTACTTCCACGTATATGGACCTTTTGCGAATCCGAAAGTGATCCCTAAACCGATTACTTCGGTGGCGGAGTTCCTGGCCAAGACGCTCAGCCTGCCGATTAATATTATCCGGCCTAACACAATCAACCCCTGACGGCTTGGAGAGCAGTGGCTGGATCGCTAAATTGAGTGAATGGCTGCGGCGGGCGCGCGTATCGTATTCGTGATGGCGGCGAATGAAGCGGAAGCCTCGGCTATGGCGCGTGCCCTCGTCGAGGAGCGGCTTGCGGCTTGCGTAAATTTGATAACCGCGGTGCGGTCAATCTATCGCTGGCGTGGCGTGATCGAAGAAAGCTCCGAATGCCTGATGCTAATCAAGACCAGTTCACGCTGCTATCAAGAGCTCGAACGGCGCATCAAGCAATTGCACAGCTATGAAGTTCCTGAGATAGTCGCGGCCACTCTGACGAACGGTTCGGCGGATTACCTGAAGTGGATCGCGGAATCGACTACCCAGTCAGCAGAGTTTGCAAGGAAACCGCCCTCGGCTGTGCGGCGTTCGCCCTCACGGAATTGAAACCATATCACATGAGCCGCCCTGCGCAGGATCTCGCAGTTGCACGCCGGAAAAGATAAATAATTCCGGATGCTGCGCAAGACGATCGCTAAGATGGCGCCTTACGTGCCAGGGGAGCAGCCCCGGCCCGGCCAGCGCTTAATCAAGCTCAATACCAACGAGAATCCCTATCCGCCGTCGCCCCGGATCAAGCGCGCGGTGATTGAGGCGGCGGGCGTAGGACTGCGGCTCTATCCCCCTCCGCGTTCCGATGCATTTATCGACGCAGCCGCGAGGCTCTATGCTATCCCTCGCGAAATGATCATTGCAGGTAATGGCTCGGACGAATTGCTCTCGATGATTTTTCGTGCGGCGCTTGCTGCGGGCGATCGCGTGGCCTATCCGCAGCCGACCTATTCCCTTTACGATACGCTCGCCGTGATTCAGGACGCTCGCGTAATCGCGAAGCCGCTGGGCAAGGACTTCGCCATTCCCCTTGACGCCCTCGGGCGCGAACGGGCCAGTCTTACCATCGTGTGCAATCCGAACGCTCCATGCGGGACCTACGTTCCCAACGAAGGCTTGTCGCAATTGGCGCGGCGGCTGGGCCGCCGATTGCTCGTAATTGACGAGGCGTATGTTGACTTCGCCGAGGGCAACGCTCTGAGCCTCGTGCGCGAGCATGACAACATCATTGTGCTGCGTTCGCTCTCGAAATCGTTTTCCCTCGCTGGGATGCGGCTTGGACTCGGTTTTGCGCAGCGGCCTATCATAGACGCGCTTCTAAAAGTTAAGGATTCCTACAATCTGAGCCGGGTCGCGATCGCCGCGGGAGCGCAAGCGCTAACGGATGCGCCGTGGATGCTCCGCAACGTCGAGCGGGTCAAGCGCACCCGCGCGCTTACCGAGCAACGTTTGCGTGCGATGGGTTTCGAGGTTCCGCCATCCTCAGCTAATTTTGTCCTGGCCCGCATCGAGGGCCATGACATGGCGCCGTTACATGCAGCGCTGCGCCGCCGCGGCATTCTCGTCCGTCATTTCGCGGCTTCCGTATTCCGCGACGCCTTGCGCATTTCCATCGGCAAGCCGGAAGAGATGGAAGCATTATTCAAGGCTCTCGAACCACTCGCGCGGCGAATAATCAAGGCGCAAGCTGCCGCTCGTATCGCGAGCTGAAATCGGCTGGTCTCGATGAGCCGCATCGGCAACCTGTTCGAGAGATTCCGCTCGGCTCCACGTGTGGTGGACGAGACGCCGCCGCATCATGATGAGATTCGATGGGTCATAGCGGGGCTAGGGAATCCCGGCGAGCAATATCGGCGCTCGCGCCACAATGCCGGCTTCATGGTGGCGGCCCGGGTTGCGGCGTCCTATCGAGCCGATTTGACGCGGCGCAAGTTCAATGGCCTCTACGGGGAGGTTCGCGACAGCGGCTTGAATGCGATTATCGTAATGCCGCAGACCTTCTACAATCGCAGTGGCGAATCTGTCAGTGGTTTCCTCGGCTACTTCAAGGTGCCGCTCGAACGCTTGATCGTCGTCCATGACGAGATGGACTTGCCGATTGGGCAGTTGCGCTTGAAACAGGGTGGGGGAGACGCGGGCAATCGCGGCGTGCGTTCAATCGCTCAGACGCTCGGTGCTAACTTCATTCGTGTGAGGATCGGCATCGGCCATCCGGACGGACCGGGAGGCGATATCGATCACGTAATCAAGCCGCTCAGCGGCAGCGAGCTGAGCGCCTTCGAACCCGTGGTTGAGCGCGCCGCCGAAGCAGTGATTGCGATCACGCACGACGGTCTCGAACGCGCGATGAATCAATACAACCAGCGCTCCTGAATTTCTGGTTGCAATAAAGAACAGCCAGAATAAGTGTCCGGCTCGGAAAGCACAAGGCAGCTTCCTACTGATTCGCGGGCTTTGGCGGCGGCGCCCCGAGTCCGCGATGGCCCCACATACTACCCGACTCGTGACGCTGCACTTTCCATGTGTCATCGTCGACCGTGCGTGCGCCGAAGCCGTACTCAATCTCGAAGCCCGATGGCGAGCGCATATAGAATGACACCATATGGTCATTGGTATGGCGGCCGAGGCTGCCGGTGATATTGACGCCGCGATCCTGTGCGAGATAGTAGGCCGCTCCGACATCGTCGAGCGAGTGAAGTTGCAGCATGAAATGCAGCAGGCGCTTGTTACCTGGGAATTGCCCGAAGGCAACCGTATGATGCCGCGGATTGCAGTGCATGAAGCTCAGCGTGATGTTGTCGGTTGGCCGTCCGCGGCGCATCTTCAGGTCGATAAAATCGCTTACCCTCATACCCAGAACGTCGCGATAGAAACTGAGGCTACGAGCGGAATCATCGACGCGGATAACGATATGGCCGAGTCCCATCGTGCCGGTTACGAAGCCGGAAATCGGACGCGTCGAATGGAACGGGTTCAGATGATCGACCAGCGGTCCAAAATAAGCCTCTGACGGTATCCCACTTGGATCGTTGAACTTAATCAGCTCGCCGACGCGCCGCGCACGAGCCTCATCAGGCGAGCCGGCCGTGACTTCGAAGCCAGCCGCTTTCAGTTGGCCGGCGAGTTCGCCAAGTTCCTGCTGATTATTAACTTCCCAGCCGATGGCGCCGATATCGTCGGCGCTATTCTGCCGAAGCACGAACCGATGATGATTCTCATCCATGCGCAGGAACAGTGAACCGTCGGGGTCACGCGGAAGGACCTGGAGGCCGAGGATCTCGGCGGCGAATTTCTCCCACGCTTCAAGATCGCTCACATCCAACGCCAGATAACCCAGTTGCTTGACGCTTGCCATATAGAGGATTCCTCCTGCGCTCCGCCCAATTCGGTTCGTTCAGGCCGCTGGCCGAATTGTCGATCAGTGGCCTGGCGATTACAAGGTTACGTGTCGCGCTGCCGCCGCTGTGGAGCAATTTCATCATGCGAACGGACGCATGTTGGAACCTTTCGCCGCAATATTGCCTCTCGCCACCAATGTATGTTGTATGAAACGGGATGGCGGTGGCGGCGGAATCGGTCCGGATCGAAACTTTGCGGCCAGTCTTGAAGTGGGCGGGCGGCAAGCGCTGGCTGCTCCCCCATTTACGCCAACTTTGGGTCGGTTCCGACGCGCGGCGGCTGGTTGAGCCGTTTTGCGGCGGACTCTCAATTGCACTCGGTCTGATGCCTTCACGCGCGCTGCTTAACGACATCAATCCGCACGCAATTAATCTCTTTTGCTGGCTGAAGAAGGGCCTGCAAATCGATCTAGAAATGCGTAATGAGTCGCGGACGTATTATGCTGCTCGCGAGCGATTCAACGCGCTAATCGCAAGCCGCGGTGAGCATACTGCGGAGGCCGCTGCTCTTTTCTACTATTTGAATCGGACTGGCTATAACGGCCTGTGCCGGTTCAATAGCCAGGGTCACTTCAACGTACCTTTCGGCCGGTATGCGCATATTAACTATATCAGCGATTTTAAGGACTATCGCGTTCCGCTCGCGGACTGGGACTTTTCGGCCGCCGATTTCGCCCAATTGAAGGCCGATAAAGGTGACTTTCTCTATGCCGATCCACCATATGACGTGGAGTTTACCCAATATGCCAAGGAGAATTTCACCTGGGACGATCAGGTGAGATTGGCCGAGTGGCTGATGCGGCATCACGGGCCCGTTGTGCTATCCAACCAGGCCACCGAAAGGATCGTTCAGCTTTATCGAGCCTGTGGATTCAAGCTGAGCTTTCTGAAAGCGCCACGAAGAATCAGCTGCACCGGCGATCGCTCGCCTGCGACCGAGGTTCTTGCCACCAAAGGCCTATGAATCAGAGCGGCGCTGATCGAGCATGCCGATCAGCGCATGAATCGATATCATGTGTGGTACGGCAATCCCATGCCGGTTGGCGGCCCGCAAAACCGCACCAGTCAGGGCATCGTATTCCAGCGGTTTGCCGCGTTGCGAATCCTGCAACGTGGACGTGCGCACCGCACGCAGATGAGTCTGCGAGCGTCTGATCTCGTCATCGATATTTTTCTCGGTGAGCGCGACGCCCTCGGCTTGCGCCACACGGACAATCTCACCCATCAGCGAACGAATAAGGGCAAAACCGTTCGGATCGTCGAGTACCTGGCCGACCGTACTGCGCGCGAGCGCTGTTACCGGATTGAACGAGGCGTTCCATAAGAGCTTGAGCCATCGTGTCTGCCAGATACCTGGGATGAGCTCGCCAAGGATGCTCGCCCGTTTGAATACTTCCGCCAGGTGCCGCGCCCGTTCACTAATGCCCCCATCGAGTTCGCCAAACTCGATCACGCCGCCGGTGCGATGGACGATGAAACCCGGCTGAGTCATTTCCGCACCGACACGCGCATTGCCGGTCATAACAGCAGCGTCCCCAAAGATCTCACGCAGTTGAGCTTCGTTCTCAATACCATTCTGGACCGTCAAGATCACCCCGTCAGGCTTCAACGATCCGGCGAGCTGGCGCGCCGCGTTTTGCGTATCGTACGACTTCACGCAGAAGAGAATCAGATCGTAGGGCGCATACGCGCGAGGGTCAGCGGCCGCAGTCACAGGAAGGGCGAAGTCCCCTTGGTAGCTTTGGACCTTGAGACCATCACTCGTGATGGCTTCGAGGTTCGCGCCACGTGCGCAGAACACGACTTCCTCACCGGCTTGTTGCAGCCGCGCGCCATAATAGGCGCCGACGGCGCCCGCTCCCATGACGAGAATTTTCATGCTGCCCCTGTCGCCTTCCGTTCCTT
>DATJUF010000235.1:0-5075 GCA_035502655.1 Binataceae bacterium (SeqCode) | reverse complement strand
GCGCCCTCGCGATTCTCGACGGGGGCTCCACTTCGCGCTCTGAAGCCACATCTGACGGATCGCCGCGATTGAAGAGGCGGACGACGAAGCTACCGGACAGGACTGCGGAGAGTGGTTTGGAACGGCTTCTCGTCGGAGTCGCCACCCAAGCAACGACGTTTCCGACAGACGCTCAATCGATTGCTGAAATGCACGTGGCACGGAAGAAGCTGGTCCGGAGAAGACCGGATTGTGGCTTACCGGATCAAATCGCGGCCGTGAGAACAAAGGATCACAATATTGGCGGTCAATTGATCCTGTTACATCTGCGGCTATCCGCGCTGTTTGGCAGCTTTGATGGAACCGTGAGGAACTCACAGTTTTTTTGCGGCTGGCAGAAGAGTCGGCCTGGAATAAGAAAAAAGGCAGCAGAGGCCAGTCGCCCGTGTTTGGTGTGGTCGCCTCATTTCGCTTATAGAATAGAGCTGCAGTTAAAAAGGACCAGGCGGGCAAGGATGCTCGTTATTGAAGGCACCGCCGGACGTGAGTAATCCGGATGAAACGCTTTAGCGCGATTCTGAGCCGCACAATCGATGTGCGCCGTTTAGTCTGGGGATGAGGTTCACAGACATGGCATCAAACGGGAAAACCCAATCTCAAATCATACATGATCGATTGGGCCATCAGGTGATTGATTCTGACGGTCATTGGCGCGAGTTCGAACCGATCGCGCTCGAATACCTGAAAGACACCGCAGGTGCAAAGGCCGTTGAGCGCTGGACCTCGCGGCTCCGTGCTTTAGGCGAGGGCGATTTCGTGCGGATGACGCGGCAAGAGCGACTCGATCGCCGTGCAAGCCAGCCAGCCTGGTGGGGACTGCCAGTCAAGAATACGATCGATCTGGCGACCTCTTTTATCCCGCGCCTGATGCATGATCGGCTTGAGCAGATGGGACTTGATTTCGCGATCCTCTACCCGACCCATTGCCAGCTCTTTGCGCCGTACGTCGGCGACGAAGAATTGCGCCGGGCCGGATGCCATGCGTTCAACCAGTTCGCTATCGATACCTGGAGGGAATATGCGGACCGTGTCACGCCAATCGGCGCGATCCCGATGTATACGCCCGAAGAGGCTATCGCCGAACTCGAACACTGCAAGGCGATCGGGATCAAAGCAGTTGCGCTCGGTAGCCTAATTCGACGGTCGATCCCAGAGGCCGAAAAACTCGGCGTCAGCCGCCGCTATGCCTGCTGGCTCGATGTGCTGGGTATCGATAGTACCTATGACTACGATCCGGTCTGGCGCAAATGCGAAGAGCTAAGCTATCCCGTGACTTTTCATTCGGCCGCGTCGAACTTTGGCTTGCGCAACTCGATCAGTAACTTTGTTTACAACCATATCGGACATTTTGGCGAAGCGGGGGACGCCGTGGCCAAGGCGCTCTTCATCGGCGGGGTTACACGGCGTTTTCCACGCCTTAGGTTCGCCTTCCTTGAAGGAGGCGTCGCTTGGGGATGCAGCCTGCTCGCCGCATTGATTTCGCATTGGGAAAAACGCAACAAAGAATCGATCCAAGAGCTGAATCCCGCGAAGCTTGATCGCGAAGGACTCGCAGCGTTCTTCAAGCAGTACGCCAGCGCCAAGATGAATGCCCATTTTGCAGAGTTCGACGAGATGATGATGAAAAATGGGATGGGCAGGGCGGCACCGGATGAAGTTGACGATTTTGCCGCCGCGCGAATCGAGCGCAAGAGCGACATCCGCGATCTTTTCGTCCCGAGATTCTTCTTCGGTTGCGAATCTGACGACCCCACCGTAACCTACGCCTTCGCGACGGCTAACCCTTTCGGCGCTAAGCTTGGAGCGATTCTGAGCTCTGACATCAGCCACTTCGACGTTCCCGATATGACCGAAGTGCTTGAAGAGGCTTGGGAGCTGGTCGAAGAGAAAGGGATGTCCGAAGAGGATTTCCACGCTTTCAGTTTCGGCAATGCCGTCCGGTTATGGGCGAGTCTTAATTCGGACTTCTTTAAAGGCACGGTGGTCGAAAAATCGGCGCGGCAATTTATCGAGAGCGAAATGTCGCCGCAATCCGTCGCGGCATCTTGAGTAGCTACCGAGCAGATCGATGCTAACGGTACTTCATTTCATTCCATACGCGAGTGCAGAGATGCTGCGCAAGGCGCTACTACTCAAGGCCGACGCTCTGGTACTCGACCTCGAAGACTCGGTGACGCCCGACAACAAGGATTCGGCGCGTATTACGATCGTGGATTGGCTCAAGCACGTCGATTTCGGCCCGCGGGAGCGAATCGTCAGGATTAATGCGCTCGACTCTCCATGGGGTAACGCGGATGTCGAAGCCACAATGGCTGGGTGCCCAGACGGCTATCTCGTTCCAAAGGCGGGCGCGGTCGAAGAATTGCGCGAACTCGATCAACGGATCAGCGCCCTCGAAAAACACCATGGACATCCCGCCGGCACGGTTAAACTCTTCCCGATTATCGAGACTCCCAAGGGTGTGCTGAACGTCAGCGAAATAGCGTTTTGCCCGCGTGTCGTCGCGATCTGCGGTGGCCGTGGCGGACTCGATATGGCGGCGGCGCTCGGCGCATGGCGAGTCCGCGATGATCGTGGCGATCTGCTTGAAATATTCCGGCTGACCGGAACGTTGTGTCTCCTCGCCGCGGCCGCCGGCGGCGTCCAGCCGATCGACTCGGTGCTGCTGCTTGGCGATCTGGAGCGGATGCATCGCGAATGCCGCGAAAGTGCTGAGATGGGCTGCACCGGCTGGATAACAATTCATCCGAGCCAGATTGATGTGGTCCATGAGGCATGTTTTCCGACGGCCGCAGAAATCGCCGAGAGCCGAGACTTGGTCGCGGCCTTCGAAGAAAATCGGAAGCTAGGTAAGTGGGCGTTCCGTTTCAAGGGCCAGATGGTCGATGTACCCAACCTAAAACGCGCGCATACTATTCTGGAGCGCGCCCGCGCCAAAGAAGAAAACGATCGGAAATGGCAGCCGCGCTAACTCTTCCTCCGCCTCGGCGCAATGAGTTCATCTAACTTTCCAGAGAATGCGGGTCGCAGCGCCATGAGCGCACCAAACTCCCATGGATGAGCGAAATTCCCGATGCCGCCGACCCCGAACTGACCACATGATCGACAAATTCCGCGTCTTCACTGGTGGTGATTTGGATATTCCGTCACTCCCAGTGACGGAATTTAAACTGTCTCGATCCTGTATGACACTCAGCCCGCATTACGAAAGCGTGCGAAAAGGCATCGACTGGAATTCCATATAGTCGGTTAGAAAAGGTTTTCTGGAGGTCCGAAAGAAGCGGTTGGCTCAACCGCGAATCCTTATCTTCGCTCAGTTCTTGCCCTCCCACACCTGCCGTGGTTTAACCGCTCTGAATCCAGTTAGCTGCGGGGCTGGCGGCAGAGCACAGATTCCATCCGGCTTATGCCTGCTATGAGGCGGGTTTCGTGCGCCACGGAGCATTACTTCATCGCCGTCATCCTACTATGCCAGTGCCTATCTATCGGTTCATGTTCTCCAGCGGAATGACTTTCAGCTTTCCGCCTGAGCCGTGGGCGCTCGAGGCCTATGTCAAATTATTGAACAGTGTTGCTCCAGGATCGCCCTGGATGGCCGCAGGGCTTGCCGTGGATGTGCTGCCCTTGATTCCCACCGTGGTTGCCCTGGGCGGCGGGGTGCGGGTGGGCTTGGAGGACGCGCCGTTTCGAACACAGCGCTCCAACGTGGAGTTGGTCGATGCCGCGGTCGATGCAATTCAGAAGGCCGGCGCGAGCCAGCCACAACCGCCGAAGTTCGCGCCGAGCTGGCCGCTTATAGGATGCCGTCCGGATTTCACGGTTAGACAGACGCAACTAGCTAGTCACTCGCTAACGCTTCCGCTAGCGATTATTATCAAATAGCAAGTCGCTGAAGAACTAAAAAGGCACTATCCAGAAAGGGACGCTGTCACGATGGACGTGTACAATCCGGTGGTTGGCGGGCCACTCGTTCATACTTATTCGATTGTCGCGCGCGACACGGAGACCGGTCAGCTCGGGGTGGCCGTGCAGTCGCATTACTTCTCGGTTGGATCGGTCGTGACTTGGGCCGAGGCAGGAGTCGGCGCCGTGGCGACACAATCGATTGCGGATCCGGCCTATGGCAAGCTCGGCCTCGATCTGATGCGAGCAGGCAGGAGCGCGCCGGATACTCTTACCGGCCTCGTCGCAAGCGATCCGATGAGCGCGGTGAGGCAGGTCGGGATAGTCGACGCCTATGGGCGTGCCGCCGCGCATACCGGCCGGTTGGCGATCGCCGAGGCGGGGCACATCACGGGCGAGGGCTTCTCCGTGCAGGCCAATATGATGGTCCAGCCTAGCGTGTGGCCAGCGATGGCCGCGGCGTACGAGTCGGCTCATGGCGAACTGGTCGATCGGCTCCTGAACGTTCTTGACGCTGCCGAAGCCGAGGGTGGCGACATTCGCGGATGCCAGTCGGCGGCGATCCTAGTCGTCGCTGGCAAGAACACCGGGCGGCCGTGGTTGGATAAGCTCTACGACGTTCGCGTAGACGATGCGCCCAATCCACTCAGCGAGATTCGGCGGCTGGTCTCGGTGGCCCGTGCATATATCCATCAGCGGCGCGCACAAAGCGCCCTCGAAACGGACGATATTGTCACAATGAACCGCGAGTTCAAGACTGCCTGCGAGCTCATTGGCGATAATCCGGAAATACGATTCTGGCATGCGATCGGGTTGCTCAGCGCTGGCGAGATCGATGATGGCATCACAATATTGCGCGAGATTGCAGCGCACAATCGCAACTGGATCACGCTCGCGCTGCGACTCCCGCATCCTCCGCTGAAGACAGATCCTGAAATGCTCGAGAGAATCCGCCAGCTCATTTAACAAAGTCACATTAAACAGCCCTTCTCTTCTTCGGCAATTTTAAGTCAGGTGGTATCGGATATGGGAACGGCCATCAACTAACTCGAGATGGCTTATGGTCCGGTTCGGGCAACGCCTATAATATCGTTCAATGGTAATTCCTCCGTAGAGACTCTCGACAAATGTCG
>DATJUF010000234.1:0-9217 GCA_035502655.1 Binataceae bacterium (SeqCode) | reverse complement strand
TGGAGCTCAGATCGAGATAAACCGCTCCGCAAATTCTCCTACAAAGGCTCGCTCCTAGCCATCGCATGGAGTCCGAACGGCAAGTTTATAGCGGCCGGCAATCAGGATTCCACGATTCATCTGTGGATCGTGGAGAGTGGGAAAGACCTCTGCATGTCGGGTTATCCCACCAAGATCCGGGAGCTGTCGTGGCATTCAAGCAGCCGTTACCTGGCCACGGGTGGCGGATCGTCGGTTGTGGTGTGGGATTTCGCCGGCAAGGGCCCGGCGGGAAGCAGGCCTATCTCACTCGAACATCACCAGAAATTTCTAACGCAACTAGTCTATCAAAACTTCGGGGAAATACTCGCCTCGGGGTGCGAAGATGGAGTTGTTGCGCTGTGGCATCCAACCGCCAAGGCGCCGCTTCTCACTTCGTTGCGGCTGCGTGCGCCGGTGGCGCAACTTGCCTGGTCGCCGGACGATCGCGCTTTGGCGGTCGGAGCAGCAGACGGCCTCGTGACGGTTCTCCGAGTATTTTGATTGCGCTAGCGGAGCGTCCCATGATCACGCGATCCGCACTCGCCATAGTCTGCCGCCGGCTGGAAGGCGAACTCCAAAAGGCGGGATTTGCCTTCGGCGACATCCAATTTGACGAGGCCGCTGCAGCTCTCCGCATTACTCTAGTCAAAAGGCCATCCGCTGGCGCCGGTGCTTTGGTCCAGGCGAATTTCGCGGCTAAAGATACTATTGATTTAAGACTGCTCTGGGATGTCTTGCGCGATTTGAACCATCTCGGAGTAGCAAATCCGGCCATCCAATTGCGCGAGGGAGATCAAGGCGAGTGCCAGCCTCACGAGTTTCTTGAAGCCGAAGACCCGCGACTGTTTTCAGGACAGGACAGCAAGCTTTAATTGAACGGTTAGGCTAGATTTACAAAGTAATGATTGTTGAAAGGCAACCTGGTCCTTTATCATCAGTTAGGCGCTCTTCGATTGCTGCGAAATCGTCGAAGAC
Source organism: Binataceae bacterium (SeqCode) (assembly GCA_035502655.1). Classification (GTDB taxonomy): domain Bacteria; phylum Desulfobacterota; class Binatia; order Binatales; family Binataceae; genus DATJUF01. The sequence continues at coordinate 8,221 of DATJUF010000234.1, read as the reverse complement.
ATTCCGCCGGAACACGCAGCAGCGGCGCGAAATCCGCGAGGTGTTCCAACAAAACGATCGTCCTTTAGCCGCTGACGAGGTGCTGCAGCTTGCACAGGAGAGAGTCGCCGGATTAGGGATGGCGACGGTCTATCGAACGATCAAAGGCTTGCTCGATGAAGGATGGCTGATCGCGGTCGAAGTTCCTGGACAACCGCCGCGCTATGAGGTTCGTGGTAAAGCCCATCACCATCATTTTCACTGCCTGAAGTGCCAAAGGCTGTTTGAACTCGAAGGTTGTCTTGAGCACCTGGAAAAGCTTATTCCGTCCACCTTTCGTGTGGTCGACCACGCCGTGCTGATCTACGGTTACTGCGCCGGTTGTGATCGCATGCGCAAGGCCCCGCCGGCGCCGGTTCGACGGCGTACCGCCCCAACAAGATGACGCTATCCACGATGAGAGAGCGCTCATCCGCAAATGCCTCACACTACCCGAGAAAAGACTAAGCTTTTGAACAGGGTGCGACGCATCCGGGGCCAGATAGAAGCGGCCGAACGAGCACTCGAAGATGAGAAGAGTTGCGCGGCGGTGCTGCATATCGTGGTCGCGGCACGCGGCGCAATTAACAGCCTGATAGCAGAGATCATTGAGAATCATATCCGGATGCACGTGGCCGACCCGGGGCGGGAGCCTGACGCAGCCAAGGCCAAGGGCGCCGAAGAACTGATCGGCGTCGTGCAGTCTTACTTGAAGTAAGTCCGACCTGTCAGAGGTCCTCGTTTTGCGCGGATAAGCTTCTATGCTCACCCGTTTTTCAAGCGGCTGCCGGGAGCGCTGCAGGGCGTTTCGGAACTGTCTCCAACCCAACCAGCAGCTTCGACCGGCTCTTCAATTGGGCGAAACCCCAGGAGAATTTCGCCGTAGTATCCAGCCGGTGAGGTGTTGCATCTGAGCGCACTTGCAAGCGGCTGGACTGCGCCGGTTTGGGTCGCAGCCGTGAGGCCGGCGGCTGTCGCTCGACGCAGGCGATTGCAACGCTTAAAAGTGATCACGCTGGCCGAAACGCAGCAACAGTGACGGGTTATGGCTGCCGCATGCTGCCCGAGGCAAATTCGATACGAGTAGAATCTAGCTCAGCGGACACAACCGATAAGCGGACTAAACGTGAAGAGAGTTATCTCGACCACAAGAACGCGCTAGCGCTATGGCAAAGGTGGCGCACAGGCTGACGTGGGTCGGCCGCGAAACGGTCGGCGGCTAGGTAAGTCGCACACGGTAGGGCGGGGCGGCGGTGGAGTGGTGAAGGGCGGAAGGCACAGACGATTTACGTCGTCGTCGCACGCTCTGGCGGCGGTGATGGCGATCCTAATATTTGCGGGATGCGTGACTTCGGCCACAAGCCCGGTTAGCTATCCCTCTTTCGGCCCGTCAGAAAGCGGCTCCAGGAGTGCGCTTTGGAAAGTGCCGCGCGCCGCTCGCCAGTTCGCGTGGCCGTTGTAGACGGGCATGGTAACCTCGGGTTTCGGGATACGCCGAGGGGTGATGCATAAAGGCGTGGATATCGCGGCACCGGAAGGCACGCCGGTGCATGCAGCGGACGCGGGCGTAGTGATATTCGTGGGACGCCTGCCTGGCTATGGTAATACCGTTATCATCCGACATTCCGGAAACTACGTGACCATTTACGCTCACGATCGCGAAAACGTCGTTAGAGCAGGCCAGAGTGTCAGTTGTGGAGAGGTCATTGGTGCAATCGGTACCAGCGGGCGCGCTGCTGGACCCATCTTCATTTTGAGGTGCGCTATGACAACCTCGCTTACAATCCGCTCAGCTACCTGCCGCCGCCCGGACCGTCGGGCGCGGCGAGATTTGCCTGCGATGAATCCCATCCCCAGGGTTCTCACTCCCAGCGTGGTATTCGGCGCTTCGCCCGGAGGTCTTGAATAATAGGTGAGCGAACGTCCTAATGCTTCCAGGTTGAACAGAGCAGAGCGGGTCCGCGGCCTGAGGGATGCGGTGGACCATAACTAACCGTCACCGGAGGTCTGCAACTCTGTGGCGGTGTACTTGGTTATCAGCAGTTGGATGTCCAAATCCTCAAGGATTCGACTAGGATGCATCTGGCCGATTCGGCTCGCGAAGGCGTCCTACGAGATGGAGGTACCTCGCGAGCGCTGATCAACACTATCGGACCTGCCGGACATTGTTTGCAATCGTGTGATTTATTGAGTCCTGCACAACATGATGACAATTTTGCTTGACGCCAGAACGAGCGGATAAGCGGAGATAGCCGGCGCATGCGGCGCAAGGCGCGCTGGGCTCGGTAGCTGAGCGCGGCGAAGTCGCGCGGGCAATAGTTGGACAGTTCGTGATGTTTCCAGGTACCCCGGATTTTTCACGTGCCGACGTTCGCCAGCCGGAGCGCGACTGGACGTGAGCTAGCGTTAACGCACTGTCCATAGCCAGACCGTTAGCGTGGCGAACATCATCTGTTTGACCGCCACATTTGATAATGATATCCTATTATCGATTAGGCGCCAGCAAATATATCGCCCAGCGGACTTTAACTGACCTTTCGATCTACCCGATGGACACATCAAGAACCACATTGTTTCTGATCGCTGCTCTGCCGTATGGGTCGGCGAACCAGGTTCTGTCTGAGATCCGTCATCGGTTTCCGACGCTGCGCCTTGCGGCACCGGAGATGCCCGATCTCTCGCAGAGCAAGGTGCTCGCCGTCGAGGTGCCTGCTGCCGTCGAACCCGGCATGCTCATCGAGAGCTGGCGCGATCAGAACTTCCTCTCGCATTGGCTGCACCGTCCGGCTCGTTTGGGCGGAGTCATCACGCTATTGGACACGGCGCGATTCGAGGTTGATCTCCGGTCACAGGACCGACTCGTGGATCGTGGCTGGGCTTCGGCTCCTCACGACGGACGCACCGTCGCCGATTTGCTCGTCGAGCAGATCGAGGCGTCGTCTACGATCGCGTTGCTCGGCTCAGATGCGCTCAGGGAAACCACTCGGCGATCGGTGCGAATCCTGAACCCCACGGCGCGACTCGAGCTCTGCGCTGCCTCCGATGGAGGCTTGCTTGGACGTTTGCTGGCTGTCGAGGAACGCGCATTCGAGCCGACCACGCCGTCCTGGCTACGCGCACTGCGCTCCGAGCCTCCCTGGCCAAACGGCTTCCGCGGCGGGTCTCGCATCGTCTATCGGAGGCACGCGCCATTCGACTCGGATCGGATCGCACGCTGGCTTGGTACGCCTCATCCCGATGTGCTACGTGGTAAGGGTCAGCTTTGGCTGAGCGACCGCTGGGACGAACGCATCGGCTATTCCTGCGCCGGTGCGGTCCAGCGCACGTTTCCGGCAGGGACGTGGTGGGCAAGCACAGTGCCTGGTCGATGGCCGACCTGCCCCAGGCATGGCGAGGACCTGCTGTCGACCTGGCACCCGCGATTCGGCGATCGGCAGCAGCGAATCGTGCTGCTGGGAGATACGATCGTCGCGCGCGAACTCACGGCGTCGTTGGACTCATGCCTTTCCGACGTGTCGACAATCCGTGAGGGCAGGGCTCGTGCGACGGTACACTAAAGGTCTCGTACTTGAGACGGACGACTTGCTGGCAGAGGCCGCTTCCGCGACCTGCGCCTCTTCTATCCAGCCGTCGAGCAACAGGTAACGGATCTTTGATTCGAATCGCGAAGGTGCCCCACGAGAAGGAGGTACCTCGAAGAGCTGATCGGTGTTATCGGACCTGTCGGACATTGCTTGCAATCGTGTGACTCAGGGGTCGGCTTTGGGAGCCGACCCCTGAGTATCTAACGATTAGGCGGCCGGGACGGTGCCGTGGTCGTCGCAGTGCCCTTGGTCAGGGTGATGAAGATGGCCTTTCACGAGATAATCTGTATGATCGCCGTGCGGAATCATTTCATGGCCGCAAGCAGCTCCATGTGAGTGCTTGCCGTCATGCGCACCACACGCGTGAGCCGGCGTACAACTGGAGGGGTTGGAGCCACCCTCCGCCAGAACATGTTCATCCACGTGCCCCGCATGGGCGCTGTGAAGGTGCCCGTCATGCAAATAGTCGACATGATCATCGTGTTTGACGGCGGTGTGTCCGCAGTCTGGGCCATGTGCATGGGAGTGCTGGTCGTGGGTTTTGTGATCGCTCATCTGGTTGTCTCCTTCGGATCACGAGTTTTGGATCGAACGCCGTGACCCTGGTCAATTGCAAATTCATCCTCGGTCGCATGCGAGAGAGAATTCTGCACCAGCTCGGCGACGTGGCGGTCCGCAACCGAGTAGTATTTGTGCTTCCCTTCGCGCCTGCTGGCGACAAGTCCCGCGTCGCGAAGCCTTCGGAGGCGCTCCGATGTGGTCGAGATTCGCTCGCCCATCGTCTCGGCGATGTCGCCAACACAGGCTTCTTGCCGGCTAAGGATTTCGACTAAGCGCAGCCGGCCCTCGTCTCCGATCGCTCTCAATAGCCGAACCGCGCGCTCGAAACTTCGAGCACTGAAGGTTGACGCCGTTAGCGGCTGATGACCGCCATTGCCTCCATAGTTTCGTCCGGGGGTCCGAACACGCCGAGCAGCCCTCATTTCAACATCTCTTGGAATGTATAGATGAAAAAGTAAGTGGCGTCAAGGACGTCAAGGTCTGACGGCCAGCCGGCTTTTATCACGATGATACTGGGGACGCTGAGGCAAGCGCTGGACCGCTGGGTACGATTCTCAATACAATACCGGGTATGCCATTATTGTTCTTGAGGTCTTCTTAGCCGTGAGCCATACGATTCACGAAAAGGCAAAACTCTTAAACCGGGTGCGCCGCATCCGGGGCCAGATCGAGGCGGTCGAGCGCGCCCTTGAAGAGGAGAAAGGTTGCGCCAGCGTGCTCCATCTCGTTGTGGCGGCGCGTGGCGCCCTGAATAGCCTGGTGGCAGAGGTCATTGAGGACCACATCCGGGTTCACGTCATCGACCCGGCGCGGGAACGTAATCCGGCCAAAGCCAGAGGCGCCGAGGAACTGATCGATGTCGTCCAGGCTTACCTGAAATAAGACGGAATTTAGCGTCATGGACTGTTGTGCACCCGGTTGATAGGAAATATTCGCCTAAGCAGTTGGAAGCTTGGAGGACAGCAGCGGCTGTTGAAGGAGAGGGCGGCGAGCACAGCTCTAGCCCGCTTGAAGCCCTACGCATTGTCCTGGTTCTGCTGAGTGCAGTCGTAGTATGGCTTCGTCTTTGGGAACCGGTTTCTCGCGTCAGCTTGGTTGGCGTTATCGGTGTTCTGATTGGCGGGTGGCCGATTTTCAGAGAAGCTGCCGAAAACATTGCGGCGCGGCGGATGACCATGGAATTGTCCATGAGCATTGCGATTATCGCGGCCGCTGCCATCTCACAGTTCTTCACAGCTCTCGTCATTGCCCTCTTCGTACTCATCGCCGAGGTGCTCGAAGGCATGACGGTCGCGCGTGGCCGGCGAGCGATCCACGACTTGCTGGATTTCCTGCCCCGGCAGATCATGGTTCGCCGATCTGATGGAGTACGCGAAGCATTCGCCGAGGAGCTTCGGTTTGGCGATTCCGTGTTGGTCAATCCAGGCGGAGCCGTACCCGTCGACGGTATCGTCATCAGCGGCCATTCATTTGTTGATCAGTCACGCATTACCGGCGAGTCGATGCCCGTGGAGAAGGTTTCTGGGGCGCGCGTGTATGCGGGAACAATCAATCAGTCAGGAGCACTGGAGATCCGCACCGAGCGAATTGGCCGCGACACCAGTTACGGCAAGATTATCGAAGCAGTCGAGATTGCCGAGCGTTCACGTGCACCGGTCCAGCAGTTAGCTGATCGCCTAGCTGGATATTTGGTTTATTTCGCGCTGGCGGCAGCGGCAATCACGTTCCTCATAACCCACGATGTCCGCTCAACCATCTCAGTGGTAATTGTCGCGGGGGCCTGCGGGATTGCCGCTGGTACCCCGCTAGCGATTCTAGGTGGTATCGGCCGTTCGGCGCGCCTCGGGGCCATCATTAAAGGCGGGCTCTATTTGGAGGCGCTGGGCAGGGTAAACACAGTGGTCCTGGACAAGACCGGCACTCTCACTTTTGGGCAGCCCATAATACAGGCCGTGCTCCCTCGGCCCAACATCTCGGAGGCGGAACTGCTTGAAGCGGCCGCCTCGGCCGAGATGCGTTCCGAGCACCCACTAGCAAAGGCAATCGTGGCATGCGCGGTCGCGCGGCAACTTTCCATCCGTGAGCCTGACCGGTTTGATTACACACCCGGCTTGGGAATCATCGCCAGGATTGGAGAAACGGCAGTATTGACCGGCAACCGTGCCCTGTTGGCTAAACACCGGATTGATATGCCGAAATACCAGGCCCTCAATGTGGGCGCGGCTTCAGAGGTCTTCGTCGCGCGCGATGAGCTATTTCTTGGGGCGATCGTTATTGCTGACAAGGTCCGCCCGGAGGCTCGGCGCGCTGTTGAATCGCTCGATCGCATGAATATTCGAACTATCTTACTCACCGGCGACGCCAAACCAGTCGCCGATGCGGTCGCACGTGAACTGCGGATCAATGAGGTTGAAGCAGACTTGCTGCCCGAGGCCAAGCTCGCGCGCATCAAGAATCTCGTGAAAAGCGGTTGTGTCGTGGCGATGGTCGGCGATGGCATCAACGATGCGCCTGCGCTAGCTGAAGCCAACGTCGGGGTCGCCATGGGTTCAGGGACGGACGTGGCGCGTGAGAGCGCGGATGTAGTTTTGCTGGGGAACGATCTGGCCAAGTTTACCGAGACGCTGGAAATCGCTCGCTGGACGCGCCGGATCATTTGGCAAAATTTCGCTGGTACGATCGCGGTCGATGCGGTTGGCATCGGGCTCGCCGCCGCCGGGCTGCTCAATCCGACATTGGCAGCCTTCATTCATGTCGCCTCGGAGATGACCTTTATGCTCAATTCGGCGCGCCTTCTGCCGCGACTAGATCGGGACAAGGTGGAGCCAGAGCCCATTTTAAAACCGGCCCTGAAGGAAACAGAGAAAGCAGCGTGATGAGTCGCGCGCGTTACGCAAATCGATTACCGAGAACTATAGTCCTCTGCCCATGAAGGCACGAGGTCAAGACCGTTAATCCGGAGGTTTCTTTTCTTTTCGGTTGGTCGGACTCCGGCGAACGGTTTCGCTCGCCATAGTTGCCAGTGAGTCGCAGCGAGCGCGCACATCAAGGGCGGCCTCGGCCAACGAGCGAGTGAACCTTGAGGTGCACCCTGAGTGAAGGCTACCGTAGGTTAGATTTCCTCATATCTTAGATCTTAATTGGCCTCCTGCGCTGAGATCGCTAACCGTCAATTCCAGGTCGGTGTCCGATTCACATTGCGTTGACCACCGAAAACTCCTTCTCGCCAAACCTGCCTAGGCCCAGCATCTTGCCCGGAGTTTCCACTTATCGCACTGTTCAAAATTGCGAAGCCACTTCTGTGGCGCAAGCACGGGATCAGTTCGGCTACTTATTATAAATGGAAAGCCAAGTACGGCGGGTTCGAGGTCTCGGAGCTGGTACGGGTCAAGGAGCTCGAATCCGAGAACAGCCGGCTCAAGCGCATGTACACGGAACTGGCACTGGAAAAATGAGACGATCAAGGTGTTGCTAAAAAACGGTTGGCCGAAGCCAAGGCGGGGTTCCGCAGCCTGACCGAAGCGATCGATACCACCACTGCCGCTGGCCGCGTGATGATGCAAATGGTTGGGGCCTTCGCCGAGTTTGAGCGTGCCATGCTCAGAGAGCGGACCAAGTCCGGCCTGGATGCCGCCCGCGCGGAAGGCTGCATCGGCGGCCGCCGGCCAAAGCGGCCGCCGGCCAAAGCTGTCGCCGCAACAGCAGGCCGAGATTCGCAAGATGGTCACCAGAGGCGGCAAGACCGCGGCCGATGCGGCACGGCTTTTCAAGATTCATCCGGCGACTGTCAGCCGGCTTCTGGCTCGGCAAGTGGTGACACCAGCCAGGGCTGCCAAACATGCCAAATAATGTTCACGAACCTATGGCAGATAATCTTGAAAGTGACAGCCGCCAAAAAATCCATAATCAACAAGATTTAATGAATGATAACGTCCTTTATGAATGCGAGAATATGGTCATATATAAGATGATAAAGCATCGATTAAATGATGGCCGCTACATCCTGCAAAAGCATCGCAGACTCGTAATTGACCGCTGATAGAACAAACGCATCCTCG
>DATJUF010000233.1:0-13320 GCA_035502655.1 Binataceae bacterium (SeqCode) | reverse complement strand
ACCAGGATTTTTGCTTTAACTCCACCTGCTGCGGCCGGACGCTGTGTTTGCAGGCCGCCGTGAAAGGAGACGATTCCGCGCAGCGCCGCACCATCGCGGGCCAGCTCCAGCGAGAACGTCCCGCCCATGCAGAAGCCGATTGAGGCGAGACGGCTCGCGTCAACCTGCGGATGAGCCGCCAGCGTCTTCAAGGCCGAGTGGGCCCGGGCGCGCAGCTTGTCGGGATTTTCGAACAACGGTGTCGCCAGCTTCATAGCTTCCTGGAGATCCTTGGCGACCGCGCCGTTGCCATATGGATCGGCCGCCAGCGCCACATAACCGAGCTGCGCAAGGCGCTCCGCGCGCTTCGTCGCGTGCGGCCCAAGGCCAAACGCTTCCGGATTGACCAGCACTCCCGGCCGCTTGCCGGACTTCGTTTCGTCGTAGCAGATAGCGCCACGCAGCGTCACGTCGCCGTCCCGATACTCAATTGTTTCAGACTTCATTGCTTCGCTCCTGAGCTAAAAGTTCGTTCCGATCTACGTCAGAATGCCGCCGCCGTCCACCGTCAGCGTGATACCTGTGACGAAGCCGATAGCCCGAAGTTAGTCATGCCGAGGCGATACCATCGGCCCGTTGCCGAAAGTGTCTTGCTCGCATAGCCTAAGGAAACGAAGGAATCGGATGTACGACGATGCGACGGCGGCTACCGCGACGGCGGAGCCGATCAATCGATTTATCCAAGTTAACGGTCTGAAGCTGCATTGCCTGGATTGGGGCGGCGACTCCGCTCGCCATACTATCGTGCTCGTCCACGGCGGTTCGGCACACGCTCATTGGTGGGACTATGTGGCGCCGCAGCTCACGCATTGCGGCCGCGTGATCGCCTTGGATTTTCGCGGCCACGGCCGCAGCCAATGGGCCAATCCACCGCATTACGGATTGGAAGCCTATCTTCAAGACCTGGCCGGCTTCGTCAGCCAGCATCTGCAGACGCGCGTAGTTCTAGTGGGCCATTCGATGGGAGGCCATGTCGCACAATTGCTTGCGCAGGACCGTCCCGATTTGCTTGAAGCGCTGATTGCGATCGATTCGCCGCCCAACGGTCCGCCGCTGGCGACGCGCCTCAAATGGCGCTGGAAGCGGCGCAAGCAAGGTGGTCCGCGTCCGGAATTTGGCTCGGCGCAGGAGCTCGTCAAGCGCTTTCGCCTCTCGCCCCCGGGTCATGCGTTGACAGCCGCGAAGCTTGAAGCCTTGGCGCTCAAAGGATCAGAGCAGCTACCGAATGGCAACTGGGCATTCCGATTTGATCCCGAGACACGGGTGCCGCGCACCACGATGCGTACGATGCGCAAGCCCCGCCTACGCGAGATTAAATTGCCGGTGCTGATTTTGCGCGGAGCCAACAGTGCGCTGATGAGCCGCAGCGCTGCGCTTAAAATGCATCGGCGATTACCGCGCGCTACCCTTAAGGAAATCGACGGAGCATTCCATCACGTACCGCTCGATCAGCCAGAGGCGGCCGTCGCGGCAATCGCAGAATTTATCCAGCAGCTTTGAGGCGGATTCCCTGAACGCTCACATTATGCGCGCACGAGCCACTCGCTCAGGTCGAGGGAATACTGCTCGCCATCCGATAGAATCAGCGATTTGGGCGAGCGGCGCATCTGAAGCTTGGCACATTCGAGTTCACGCGGCAGCAAATAAATCAGGTCACCGGCCGCCAGTGAAATAATCCGGATGCGCTCTTCGCCATGCCGTTCGGCGCCAGAGACCTCGTACGGATTAAGATGGAACGGGAAACCTCGTACCCGCATCGCCAGTTCGTCAAACTCCTCGATGAAGCCAACAAAGAAGCGCGTGTTGTCGTCCTTGAAGAGTTTGCGGTCAATGACCAGGATGCGGTCGCTTTCCCGTAACGCAGGCATCTTAGTTCCTCTACCCCAGCGGTCAACTTCGGCAATAAATCCGCAACGTGATTTTACGGTCTAAGCAGCGATGATGCGATAACTTGGCGCCTGTCGGTCCCGCCGACGTTCCCTGATCGCCTCGCCGGCCGTTTAATCACATTCCGGACCTTACAAATCATCAATTTCTGCCGCCGATGCGTAGCTTCCGCCATAAGTCCGTTGCCGGTAGTATGTTCGGTTTGGATTGGTGTTTGAATCATGTGTACTGCTGACTCGATTCGTCCGCAAAAATTAGCTTGAGGCGGGCAAAATAGTTGCTGACCCTCGACAAACTATCGAAGGCCTACGGCGGCCGCGCGATCTTTGACAACGTCAGCTGGTCGATGCCAGATGACGGCCGGGTTGGCTTAGTCGGCCTGAACGGCGCCGGTAAATCAACCTTGCTTCGCATGATCGCTGGCCTGATCGAGCCCGACTCCGGCCGTATCACGCGGCCGCAGCGCACCCGTGTGGGCTATCTGGCGCAGGACGCTCCTGAAATGGGTGGCAGTACCGTCCTCGATGAGACCCTTTCGGCGCTGGCCGAGATGCGCGCGCTGGACGTTCGCCGAGTCCAGCTAGAGGAGATTCTGGCCCGTGAACACTCCGGGCCGCTCCATGAGTCAGCCATGACCGAGTTTGGCGATGTGCTCAGCGAGCTTGAGCGGCACGACTTCTACACTGCCGAGAGCCGCGCCGAAGCGGTCCTGACAGGCCTCGGCTTTCGCAATGAAGATTTGGCCCGCGACGTTGCCGAGTTTTCCGGCGGAATTCGGATGCGGATCGCGCTGGCTAAACTGCTCTTGCAAAAACCTGAGTTTATGATGCTTGACGAGCCGACCAATCATCTCGACCTTGAAGCGCGGAATTGGCTCGAAGATTATCTCGCGGATTATGCCGGCGGAATCATCCTGGTCTCGCACGACCATTATTTCCTCGATCGTGTCACGCGGCGCACCACCGAGGTCATGCGCGGCAGCTTGATTGATTACAACGGCAACTATTCCTACTACCTCGCCGATCGCGATCGCCGCGCCGAGGCTGAGCTCGCGGCTTATGAGAAACAGCGGGCCGAAATCGAGCATATGGAGGCGTTCATCAGCCGTTTCCGCTATCAGGCCAGCAAAGCCAAGCTGGTCCAAAGCAGGATCAAGCAGCTCGAAAAGGTCGAGCGGCTCGAACCACCAGCCGGCTTGGATAAGCCCCCTTCGATAGCATTTCCCGAATGCGAGCGCAGCGCACGCCGTGTCGTTGAGTTGAAGGGCGCGGTCAAGCGGTACGGCGAGGCGACCGTCTACAGCGGTATCGATATCGCGATTGAGCGCGGCGCGCGGATCGCTCTCGTCGGGCCTAATGGGGCCGGCAAATCAACCATGATTCGGATGCTTGCTGGGATCGAGGAACTAACAGCGGGTACACGCTTGGCCGGCGACCGCGTCGCTATTGGCTATTTCGCTCAAAATCTTTCTGATTCGCTGGACTATTCCAGTACGGTGCTCGAAGAACTATCGCGCGATGCGAAGGGTATGACGACTTCGCAAATCCGCGGACTGCTGGGTGCGATGCTGTTTTCGGGCGACGACGTTAATAAACGGGCCGGAGTTCTCTCCGGCGGCGAGCGGGCACGGTTGGCGCTGGCGAAGGTACTCGCTCATCCAAATAATTTCATGCTGCTCGACGAGCCCACCAATAATCTCGATATCGTCGCCAAGCAGACTTTGCTCGAAGCCCTGCAGCGCTTCCCCGGCACTGTAGTGCTGGTTAGCCACGACCGTCATATCTTGAACCAACTGGTTACGCAGGTAATCGAAGTCGGTCATGGATCAGCGGTCCGGTATTTGGGCAATTACGACGATTATCTAGAGAAAAAGGCCGCCGAGGAAGCTGCTGATACGCGTACCGCTGCTGTTGGCAATATCAATTCCGGCTCTTCCATGCTCTCGGCCAACGGTCACAATGCGGCTGACCTAATACCTATGCCTCTGGGGGCGAAGACTGGCGCATCACCTAACGGTGGAGAACGCCGCGCCGCCGGAAGCAATGGGGCCAGCCGCAATGCAGGGCGAGCAGAGGAACGCCAGCGTTCGCACAACGGGCGGCGCCATAAGGAGATCGAGGGCGCCATCGTTGACAAAGAGAAGGCTCGCGCCGAGCTGGCCCTGTTGATGAATGATCCTCAATTCTATCTGACCCGCAAGGATGCTGACGAATTAATCGCGCGTTACGAACTTCTCGGCCAGGAAATTGATCAGCTCTACGAAGAGCTGGTGCTGTGCGAAACTGGCGATAACTCGCGCTAAGCGGCGCATACAATCGCTTATAGGATGACTTGCGTCGTCCCGGTTTGCGGTCAGCGCCGGTGAAATTCTTCAGCTAGCGTTTTTAATCAAGCGCATACATATAACTTCTGCTTGCGGACTGACTTTCGCAATGTTAGTTCTTCTAACCCTCGTTAAAAAGCATGAAACGCTTGGGTAGGAGCGGTATTTACAAGTTTTGCGGTATTACGACTTTTTTAGGGCTTCCAGTTGACCACAGGAGGCTCGCTTGTTAGTGATGCTGCGCGCTTGTTTCTGGCCGCACTGCGGGTGTGCTTCCCAAAGCCGCCCTACGGTCGTAGTTGAGCAAGATTGAGGCGATGAACCGCATACTGATTCCCGTTGCGTTGTTCCTTTTCGTGAGTGGAGTTGTCGTGGTTGCGTTTTCGGAACGGCCTTGGGCGCCGCGTGAAGGCGTCGAGCAACCGGTTCCGTTCAGCCATCGCGTCCATGCCGGCATTAATAAAATCCCCTGCCAATACTGCCACGAGTACGCGCGGCGGTCGGCCAATGCCGGAGTTCCGCCAATTGAGCGCTGCGTCGGCTGTCATGGCAGCGCACTCCTCGGCGGGATTCAGCCTGTAACGCGGCCGTGGACCGACCACACCCAGCCAATTTTCGAGATTCGCTGGAATCGCGTCTATACACTTCCCGATTTCGTGCGCTTCGTGCACAAACCGCATATCTGGGCTGGAGTGCCGTGCCAGGCATGTCACGGCCCGGTTCAGACTATGGATCGGATTGAACCGGTGCACGAAATCAATATGGGTTTCTGCATCGACTGCCATGAGAAGCGCGGCGCGACGCAGGATTGTTTTGTCTGCCACCACTGAGCGAGGGTTGTCACAAATGCCAGATGGACTGTCCCGGCGAACGTTCCTGAAGCTCGCTGCTACGGCTGGAGCCGCCGCAGCGATTCCAGGATGTGAACCGGCTGCGAGAAAGTTGATTCCCTACGTCGTGCCTGACGAGAATATGGTTCCTGGCACGCCAACCTATTTCGCAACAACCTGCTCGGAATGTCCTGCCGGATGCGGCGCGATCGCCAAAGTGATGGAAGGCCGGGTTATCAAGCTTGAAGGCAATCCGTCCGATCCGATCAGCCAGGGCGCCATCTGTGCGCGCGGCCAGGGGGCGCTCCAGGGGTTGTATAATCCCGACCGGGTCGCCAAGCCTGAGCAGCGCGGCACGGACGGGCGTTTCTACGCGATAGAGTGGGACGACGCCACTAAACTCTTGACGGATCGGCTTGCCGCGGCTGCTAAAGCCGGCAAGGACCGCGTCGCTTTCCTTGGCACTTCTCAAGGGCCGACGCTCGATAACATCACGCGGCAATGGCTTCAGGCCTTCAATTCAACCCGCGCAGTTTTCTGGGAGCCTTTCAGCGAAGAACCAGCTCGGCATGCGGCTCAAACGCTCTTCGGCCGCCGTGATTTGCCGGTCTACAAGCTTGATCAGGCCGAGACGATCATCTCATTTGGCGCCGATTTCACCGAAACGTGGGGATCGCCGGTCGAATATGCCCGCCAATTCGCCGAGTTCCGCGCCCCGAAAATGCGCAAGGGGCAGCTTTCGATCGGCCATACAGCCTATGTCGGTCCACGTATGAATGCGACCGCGGCCAAATGCGACGAATGGGTGGCGGCTAGCCCGGGCACAGAAGGTGCCGTCGCAATGGCTGTGCTGCACGAGGTTCTGGCCCAAGGATGGACCGCGAACGGTGCAGGAACGAACGTCGATAGCTTGAAGACGTTTGTCGCTGATTATGATCCTGACAAAGTGAGTGCTGCAACTGGCGTTAGCGCCGGCACGATCAGGCGAATCGCCCAATGGTTTGGCGAGGCTGACGGCGCCGTCGCCCTTGCCGGCAGCGAAGACCCCCAAGCGCATATCGCCGCCCTTATACTCAACTCCGTTACCGGCAATATCGGCCGCACGGCGGTCTTTCTCGAAGATTCGCCAGCGGAAGCGGTTAGCCGTCCGGCAGAAGTTCAGGGCCTGCTAAGCGCGATTAACGCCGGCCAGGTAGATGTTCTGGTCGTTGCGGGCGGTAATCCCGGTTATTCGATGCCGCGCTCGTACGCATTCAGCTCTGTGGTCCAGCGAGTCGGATTCGTCGTCTGGATGAATGATATGCGCGACGAAACCGCAGCCTTGGCCAATTTGCTATTACCGACTCATCATCCGCTCGAGAGTTGGCGCGATACGGCACCGCGCGCGGGTGTCTATGGTCTCGGCCAGCCGGTCATGCAACCGGTGTACGCCAGCCGCCAACTGCATGATGTTTTGATCGAATCGGCTCATCTTGGCGCGCCACACTCAAGCCAGTCGATGACTTACGAGAACGCGGCAGACGCCATCAACAGCTCCTGGCAGGAACTCCAGAGCAAGCTCGGCAATACCGAGAGCGCTGCCAATTTCTGGGCTCAGGTGCGCCGGCAGGGCGGGGTATTTCAGGAGGGCAAGCCCAGTCAGGTCACGCTCAACACGAGTGATTTGACGCCGCTTCCGATGCCCTCGCCAGTTCCCGCGGGTGAGCTGACGCTCTGGACTTATCCACACATTTTTCTCTATGACGGCCGCGGCGCAAACAAGCCTTGGCTGCAGGAAATTCCTGACCCGATTACGCAAATTGTTTGGGATAACTGGGCAGAAATCCATCCTGACACCGCCGCCCAGCTCGGTCTTAAGAGCGATTACGAATCGAGCCGGCTCTACGCAGGTATCAACGTCATTGAAATTTCCACCCCGGCTGGCTCAGTCGAGATCACCGCGACGATTTCACCTGTGGTTAAGCCGGGGGTAATTGCGATGCCGTATGGCCAAGGTCATACCAACTATGGCCGCTACGCCAACGGAATCGGCGTTAACCCATGGTCTTTCATGCCTGCGGGCACAAGCTATCTGCCAGTCTCGGTGCGCGTCACCGAGAAGGAATACAAGCTGATCACGCCGCTTGGCAAAAGCGACATGATGGGCCGCTCGATTATTGAAGCGTGCAGCCTGGATCAGTTGATTAGCGGCAAGATGCCCGTACCTTCAGATGTCGACATCGTTGATCCCAGCCTGCCGCAGGAGATGTACGCGCCGTTCAAATATCCCGGCCACAAGTGGGGAATGACGATAGACGTGAATTCCTGCACCGGCTGCAGCGCGTGCGTGGCTGCCTGTTACGCGGAGAACAACGTGATGGTGGTGGGCCGGGACAACGTCAATCTCGGCCGCATCATGTCCTGGATTCGGATCGAGCGCTACTTTCCGCATCCGGGTGAGGAGGCGCCTTCCTTATATATTGCGCCAATACTCTGTTATCAGTGCGACCATGCACCTTGCGAACCGGTGTGCCCGGTTTTCGCAGCGCATCATACGCCCGAGGGACTGAACGCGCAGATTTACAACCGCTGTATCGGAACCCGCTTTTGCGAAAATAACTGTCCCTATAAAGTGCGGCGCTTCAATTGGTTGCAGGGTGAATGGGAATACCCGCTTAACTATCAACTGAACCCCGACGTTACCGTGCGCGGGGCCGGCGTGATGGAGAAATGCACCTTCTGCATTCAGCGGATCACCAATGCCGAAATCAATGCCCGCATTGAAGAGCGCGCGGTAGTTGACGGGGAAATCATTCCCGCCTGCGCCCAGGCCTGTCCGTCACGCGCAATTACGTTTGGGGATATCAACGATTCCGGCAGCGCGATGATGAAACGGCGCAGCGATCACAAGATTCGCAACTACACGATGTTGCCCGAATTCAACGCCTTACCAAACGTGACTTATCTACGTGACGTTTATCAAACCAAGGGGAAGGCCTGATGGCTGCCGCCGTTGATACGAAGTATATCGAGCCGACCTATCTAGACATTGACCGGGCGGTCCAGCGAACACTGTTGCCGGGCGGGCTTAAGTATTGGATGTGGGTGTTGTTCTGCGCCGCCTGCACCGCGCTGGGAATTGGCTTTTGGACTCGGCAGATTTATGGCGGCTTCGTCTCCACCGGCTATGGCCAATCCACCGACTGGGGAGTCTACATTACTAACTTCGTCTTCTGGGTTGGTATTGCACATTCAGGAACTTTAATTTCCGCGATCCTTTACCTGTTTCGCGTCCGCTGGCGCACTGGCGTCTATCGATGTGCTGAGACGATGACGGTCTTTGCCGTTGCAACGGCCGGCTTGTTTCCTCTTATCCATCTTGGCCGCGTTTGGAATTTTTACTGGCTGATTCCTTATCCGAATGAGCGTTATCTCCAGCCAGATTTCAAATCGCCACTTGTCTGGGATCTTTTCGCGATTAGCACGTACGCCACAATTAGTACCGTATTCCTGCTGATGGGTCTCATCCCGGACGTCGCCAATGCGCGCGATGTTGCCACTGGGTTTCGCAAGAAATTCTACTCGATCATGTCGTTCGGATGGCAGGGTACCGATCGGCAATGGCGCAATTTTTCGATGGTTTACCTGCTGCTGGCAGGCTTCGCGACGCCGCTGGTTTTGTCAGTCCATAGCGTCGTCTCGTGGGACTTTGCGATGGCTCAGCTTCCGGGATGGCACAGCACCATCTTCGCGCCGTACTTTGTCGCCGGCGCAATCTTCTCGGGCTGTGCGCTGGTGCTGACACTGCTGATCCCAATCCGCAAGCTGCTTCATATTGAAAAGCTGGTAACGATTTGGCACCTGGATAATCTGTCCAAAGTGGTCTTGTTCACTTCCCTGATCATGACCTATTCGTACTCGGTTGAGATATTTGTAGTCTGGTACGCCAAGGATCCGATCGAACTAGCGACCTTCCATCAGCGTTTCTTTGGTCCACAAGGCTATCTCGCCTGGCTGATGATCTTTTGCAACTGTATTGCACCGTTGCCTTTATTCGCGCCGCGGATCCGTACTAACACGATCTGGCTATTTATCATCTCTATCTTTGTAAATATTGGAATGTGGACTGAGCGGTTCGTCCTGATCGCTGGTTCACTTGCGACCAACACGGAGCCTTCGCAGTGGCGTTTTTATGTGCCGCATCTCACCGAGATTGCCATTACCATAGGCAGTTTCGGCTGGTTCCTGATGAATTTCTCCCTATTCGCCAAGATGTTCCCGATTGTCTCGATGAACGAACTTAAAGAAGGCATTACCTACCTGCGGCAGGCAGTCCGCGAAGTTTATCCTTATCGGAAGGCAGCATGAGCGCTCAAACTCAATTAGTCGCAAGTTTTCGCACCGACGAGGAATGCGCCGAGGCAATCGAATTGCTCAATCGCGAGCACATTCAGGATTTTCGCGCTTTTTCCCCGATCATGAGCGTGCCGATTATTGAAGCTTCGCGAGCTGCGCACCAAGCGAGCAAGAGCTATGTGCGGTTTTGGGTTCTTTTCGGAGGAATTACCGGAGTACTCACCGCAATAGCGGTAACCATTGGAACCTCTTGGGAATGGAACCTTAATGCCGGCGGACGGCCGATCGCATCTATTCCTCCGTATATCATCATCATGTTCGAATTGATGATTCTGATTGGCGGCTTGTCCGGGGTCACTGGCTTCTTCTTTCATAGCCGCATGCCAGTGTTTGAACCTGATCCTGCGTACCGGACACGGTTCGGTGCTGATCATTTCGGGCTCGTCCTACGCTGCGACGAGGCTCTAGCATCAAAAATGGATTCCCTGCTGCGCGAAGCGGGAGCTGAAGAAATTGTACGCGAGGCGGCATAACCGCGTTCGGCAGGACAAGGTCTGATTCAAAATGAGTCCTAATCAACCCGCATCGCTCGGTGCAGCAGCTGCCAAGCCTATCAGCGAGCCAGTCCAGCTCAATTGGCAGCGGATGAACGTCATTGGCGGCCTGCTTGTTATCATAGGCATTCTAGGCTTTATCGCCGGCCTCGCTACTGGCAATACCCAGAGAGTATGGCTGACGTGGCTGGTGTGCTGGCTCTTTTTCATGAGCATCGCACAGGGTGGCGTGATAGTCTCGGTCGCATTCTACCTGGTGCAGGGCCGATGGGCGGGGTCGCTGCAGTATAAGCTCGCCCAGTCGTTTTGGCTGTTTTTGCCGCTCGGCGTGATACTTTTCGCGGGAGTTGCTATTGGCCGCGATTACATTTTCCCCTGGATTGCTCATCCCGCCAAGGACAAGGAAGGATGGCTCAACGCGCCTTTCCTGATTAGCCGTGACTGGATTGCAATTATCATTCTGACATTCATGAGCTGGCTGATGGTGCGATGGTCACGTCAGCCGCAAGCTATCGCATGGCAGCGCGACTCGCACACTATCGAAATGCCTCCGCGTGGCCTTCGGCGTCTGTCGCCAGCGGTGGGAATTGTCTATTGCATCGTCTTTTCGCTACTTGCTTTCGATCTGATCATGTCGTTGTCCCCGCAGTGGCGCAGCACGCTGTTCGGCTGGTGGTTTTTCGAGACCGCCTTTTGGGTATCTATAGCAGCGATGGCTTTGGGGCTGGTGCTAATGGCCAGGATACTGCCGCCGGGCAATTCCTTTACGGTTCCGGAATTACGACATGACTGCGGCAAGATGGTCTTCGCGTTCTCAATCTTTTGGATCTACCTGTCGTTCGCCCAGTACATCGTGATTTGGTATGGAGACATTCCGGTTGAAACTTTCTTCATTCTCGTCCGCTTCTGGCATCACCCCTGGATGTTCATGTCATGGCTCTCCGTTTTCTTTATCTGGGTTATTCCGTTCTTCTTTCTGATGGGCGTGAGGCCAAAAAAATCATTACTGATCCTTGGCGGCGTCGCAGTTTTGGGCCTGATTGGCGTGTGGGACCTCTACTACATTATGATCGTGCCTTCGCTGTCGCCTAATTATCTGCCATTCGGATGGGTAGAGTTGTGTATTCTGGCTGGATTTCTTGGCGCTTTCCTGTTGACCAGCGTACCCGGACTAAAACTAGTCGCCGAAGAAGCAATCGTATTGGGCCCCTCCGTATACCAGACTCACGGTTTTATTGGAGAAGATGTGTGATGAAACCGCAACGCGGAAATAACCGGGCTTTCGGGTTACTTGCCGCCGCGGCTATGGCCGCGTTGATGACAGGGTGCGGCAACACAGTTTATCCAATGGATACCTTGTCGCCGAAATCCAATCTCGCCAACGAGGTAACCTGGCTCTTCAAAGAAGTCACGATCCTTGACTCAATTGTCCTGCTCATCGTGATTGCGGCGTTGCTGGGTGCGATATTCTTCTTCTCGACCAGGCCGGGGGATTCCCAGGCACCTTCGTCTAAACATGCCGATCTTTATCTTGAAGTCGGCTGGACCCTGATTCCTGCATTAATTCTACTGGCGATCACAGTTCCCACGGTACGTACGATTATCCGGACTCAACCCTATTCCTGGTCGCCGAACACCCTGCGCATCAAGGTTATCGCGCATCAATGGTGGTGGGAATTTCGTTATCCAACACTCGGTGTTATTACTGCTGACGAACTACATATTCCCGCAGGCCGTCAAATTCATTTTGAATTGCTCTCCGCAGATGTCATTCACAGCTTCTTCATGCCGGCCTTGGGCGGCAAGCGAGACGTTGTTCCCGGCCAGGACAATGAGCTTACCCTGATTGCGAACACGCCGGGCTATTACTATGGACAGTGCGCCGAATTCTGCGGAACCTCGCATGCCAATATGCGTTTCCGTGTGATCGTTGATACGCCTTCTGATTTTGAGGCATGGGTTGCCCATCAGAACTCGCCGCCGGTCAAACCCACGGAAGGTGCCGCCGCCGCCGGGGCCAAGATTTTCGCCGATGCCCCGTGTGCCATCTGCCATACCCTCAGAGGTGTTTCCGGGTTCTCGAAACAATATACCTACGGCTTCCGCGGGCCTGACTTGACCCATTTCGCCAGCCGCACCACTCTGGCGGGAAGTATACTCGACAATACTCCGCAGAATGTCGCGCTCTGGATCTCGGATCCGGATGCTGTCAAACCGGGTGCGAAAATGCCGGACCTTGGCCTGCATGGCAAAGATCTGAGCGACTTGGTCGCATACCTCGAAAGCCTTAAATAGAGGAATCGTCATGGCTGCCCAACCAAAGCCCCTACATCTCGAAAATGCCAGTTATCTCGAAGGCGGTGGGATCTATGGCTGGCTCACTACCGTCGACCATAAGCGAGTCGCGATTCTCTATGGCGTGACCGCGCTCATCTTCATGATGATCGGCGGCCTCGAAGCCATGGCCATTCGGGCGCAGCTCATCGTGCCTGACAACACGCTGATCTCCGCCGACGTCTATAACGAAATCTTCACGATGCATGGGCTGACCATGATCTTTCTGGTGCTCATGCCCCTCGAGACAGGATTCTTCGGCAATTTTCTGATCCCCCTGCACATCGGTGCACGTGATGTCGCCTTTCCACGGCTCAACGCGCTCAGTTACTGGGTTTTCCTGTTTGGCGCTATCTCATTGAACCTCGGGTGGCTCTTTAACCAGGCCCCGAATGGCGGATGGTTTGGTTATGCCAATCTATCCGAACGTTTTTACTCCCCCGGCCTGAACCTCGACTTTTACGACATCGGCCTGCTGATTCTCGGCGTGTCTTCCGTGATGAGCGCGCTGAACTTCTTCGTCACGATCGTTAATATGCGCGCCCCTGGCATGACCTTCATGCGCATGCCGATGTTCATTTGGGCGTTGCTGGTGACGGTGATCCTCGTTCTTCTGGCCTTCCCGGCAATCACAGTCGGCCTCATTTTTCTCTTTGCTGACCGCTACTTCGACGCACACTTCTACCGTGTAATCGCTGGCGCCACCCCGATGTTGTGGCAGCATCTCTTCTGGATCTTCGGTCACCCCGAAGTTTACATCATGGCGCTGCCAGCCTTCGGCTTAATCTCTGAAGTGATTCCGGTCTTCTCGCGCAAGCCATTGTTCGGCTACCCGATGATGGCCTATTCGCTCATCTTGATCGCGTTCCTTTCCTATGGCGTGTGGGGCCATCACATGTTTGCGACCGGGATGGGCCCAGTGGCGGACAGTGCCTTTTCGATCACCTCGATGCTGATTGCGATCCCTACAGGAGTGAAGATTTTCTCCTGGATCGCTACGGTGTGGGGCGGGCGGCTG
>DATJUF010000232.1:0-7803 GCA_035502655.1 Binataceae bacterium (SeqCode) | reverse complement strand
CACTATGAAGACAACGTCCTGACGAATCCAATTGATCGTACGATGCCGCTCTGCGCCTATCCCGAAACCGCCGTGTACCTCGGCGGCAATGTCGATCTTGCATCGAGCTGGACTTGCGAGGAACCATCAAGTTATTCGTCTGACAGCTACCGCAATAAACCGTGAGGTGAATTCCTGACGGTTGAAGGCGGCAGCGAAACGCCGTGCACTCACAGGAGGGACGCCATGAAAATCGGTATCGCAATGATCTATGATCGCGTTGACGACTCCGCCCCTGATCCGGGCGTCTTCGCCCGCGAATGCGAGGACCTTGGCCTCGAATCCGTATGGGTAGGCGACCACATGCTTTTCCCGGCTGAGCCAACTTCCCGATTCCCGATCGGCCCCACCGGCAGAATTCCCGAGCATTACGCTCATTTCCCTGAGCCATTCGTGGTTCTCGCGATGGCCGCTGCGACCACCAAAAAGCTCCGTATCGGCACCTCGGTCCTGCTCGTCCCCGAACATAATCCGATCGCGACCGCCAAGCGTATCGCTACGCTCGACCGTCTTTCACACGGTCGTTTTCTCTTTGGCGTGGGCGCCGGATGGCTGCGTGAAGCTGGCGAAGTCCTTGGCTCCGATTTTCCTCATCGCTGGACCCAGACTGCCGAGTACATCGCCGCGATGCGTGAGCTATGGTCCAACGACGTCGCCTCATTTGAAGGCAAGTACGTCAAATACTCGAAGCTGAAATGCTATCCCAAGCCGATCCAGCAGCCCGGCCCGCCGGTGCTGATCGGCAGCCTCGACCCGCGTGCGCTTAAGTGGGTCGCCCGCTGGGGCGACGGCTACATCCCGGTATGCTTCTCCATCTCGACGGCGCTCAAGTTCGCGCGCGAGACGGTTACCAGACTCAAGCAGGAGTGCGCCGCAATAAGCCGCGACTTCAGCGAACTTGATATCTCACTGATGATCCCCTTGAGCGATGACGCCACTGACACTGCTCACGCCCGCGAACTGATTCCGCAACTCGAGGCAGCGGGCGTCCATCGCCTGGTCGACGTAAGCGGCGTCGCCCCGACCTTCCGCGGCGACTATCGCGCGAAGCTCAATCGCCTCAGTAAAGTCATGTCATGACGCAGGCCCCCGGTGATTAGTGCGTATCAATTCATGTGGATAGGCTTTCCGCAAGGCCACCGAATGAATTGACTCATGCCACCGCTGCTGACTTATTGATCCAGCATGAAGCCGAGGGGGCAAACTCAAAGACACTTAGGCGTCTGGCGCGGTATCTGCTGAATTTCCGCGATGCCAGGTATGCTACAATTTGCCGTCTATGCCGCATGGGTCCGCCTTTGACCACTCCCGCTAAATGAAGTACACGTCAGTGCCGTGGGTCGCCTCAACACGTGATTTTCCGCATCAAGTACAAGACCGAGTATCACTACGAACAGCCGGCTTACGATTCCATCAACGAAGTTCGGCTGCAGCCCCTCGAATGCTCCCATCAGCGCCTCCTCGGCTTTCATCTCGAGGTCGAGCCTCAGGCGGTCATTCGTCAGTTTCACGACCGTTTCGGTAATTCTGCTCATACCGTCGAGGTCCGCCAGCCCCACGAAAGGCTGGTTATTACTGCCCAATCGCTGGTCGAACGCACCGAAGCCCCCCAGGGCCTTGCCGATCTCATCCCCTTCAAGGACTACCTCCGCAAGGACGATCAGCGTACCCACCAATACGGCGATTTCCTCAGTCAAACCACCTATACCCCCTTCAGCCCGCGCCTGCGCCGATGCTTCTGGTCGGCCCATCCCTCGATGGATGAGGACGTCAAGACCTACGTCGAGCGGATCATCACATGGGTCCGCGATCAGTTCGGTTATGACCGCGGCACTACCCACGTCCATTCCACCGTCGATGACATCCTCACCTCAGGCGGTGGCGTATGTCAGGATTTCGCCCATCTGACGCTCGGCATCTTCCGCCTCGCTGGTGTGCCGTCGCGCTACGTCTCGGGCTATCTAGCACCGCGCCGGGCGGGTACCGGCGGACCCCCGCCCGAGCTTGCGAGTCATGCCTGGATTGAAGTTCTGCTGCCCGGTCTTGGCTGGGCCGGTTATGATCCGACCCATCGATGCCGCACCGGCCGCCATTACATCAGGGTCGCCGTCGGCCGCGACTATGCCGACGTCTCACCCGTCTCCGGCTCCTACAAAACCGCCGGCGGCAAACAAAAGATGAGCTATGAGTTGAACCTCACCGAAGTATCAGCAGGCGAAGAGCTCAGGCTATGAGGCTACTCGCACCGCTCAACCGTATCTCCGGAGTCCCGTCCAGCCGCTTCGACAGGTCTATCGGATCGTCCAGCGAAACTTCATCCGGATCGATCTGATACGCCCAGACCTCAAAGTTCGCCAGTTGCGCAGGACCGTAAGTCGTCGTGAAAGCGCAGTCGGTCGCGTCAAGACCGTGCGCTATCTTGACCCTTCCAATCCGCGGGACATTGTAGCGCGCATCGAAGGTATGCCATTTGCCCCCGATATAAACCTCGGCATACGCATGAAAATCCATCGGTGAACCGGGATCCAGATAGCCGATATCCGGCAGATGGCCGGTGACGTACCGCGCTGGCAGATTCATTGATCGGCACAGTGCGACCGTGCAATGGGCGAAGTCGCGGCAGACCCCATATCCGCGCTCGATTATCTCGAACGCCGAAATATCCGGCCGCCCCGAACCATAGCGGTATTCGATATTCTCGTGTACCCAGTCACAAATCGCCCCCGCGCGCCGTCCTGCGTCTGTAATATGGCCGAATTCGCGCGACGCCAGGCCGAGCAGCTTGTCCGATTCGCAATACCGGCTCGGCAGCGTATAACGCAGCAGTTGCGGCGGAATCGCTTCCAGCGGCGTCGGGTCACCTACCGAATCCGCCTTGTCGCTTAACAGTGGCACTTCGATCAGTGCGTCGTGGCGAACCCGGTTTGAGCCTTGCCGCAGATTTACACGATGCACAATGTTGCCAAAATAGTCATTGAACATCTGCGGCTCGATTAACTTGTCGAATTCGAGTCGTTCGTCCCTGATTGGCCGATGCGGGTCCGGCAGCGGCTTGACCGTCAGCAGAGCCACAGTATCAGTCGGACAGATCAGCGTCATGTCGCAGCCGACCCGAATCACGACCCGCTGCGTACCCGGAATTGTGCCGATAGTCAGGCTCATTGGCTCACACTCATCCGCCCTAACGCCAGCATCTCAATCCCTCCCCTTGACCGGGGAATAGCCCGCAAATTCTGAGGCCGTGCGGCTGCGCAGGCCGAGCTTGCGAGGCCGTGCCGGTGCGAGGCTGCGAGCATCCGGCCTCAAAACTCTGAGACTGTGAACCAGCCGCCTTCGTTGCGCTTACACACGGTTCTCAGCCACCCAGATGACTTACAAAATCCTGGAACAGTAGCCGATAGCTCGCGTGCCGTTCCGGATGATACTGCACGCCTACCGTCCACGCCGCCCGATTCATTCTAACCTGCTCGATGATCTCATCGGCCGGCGACCATGCTTCAACTGTCAGGCTGCTTGCCACGCGCTCAAGCGCCTGATGGTGAGTGCTGTTGACCGCCTCGAACCGATACCGCGCGCATGAACTATGACGCAGCGCATGAACTCTTTCGGTCTCTATTACGTCATGGTTTGGTATATCGAGGCAAAGCGTTCCGCCCATCGCAACGTTCAGCACCTGTATCCCGCGGCAAATCGCCAGCAGGGGCAGCCCACGCTCGAGCGCGATATCCAGCGCCTCAAATTCCCAGCGGTCGCGCGCTGGTTCAGCATCGATAATCAACCCAGGGTCGCTTAACTGCTGCCGCAGGAACGAGGCCGAAATATCCTCTCCGCCACTCAGCAGGAGTCCGTCCACCACTGTCAGATCGATCGGTCCCAACCTCGCATTCTCTAGTTTCACACCGGGGAAGCTGGCAAAAGATCGTTCAAACGATGCTTGATCACATTGCCGAATCCAACTTGCGATTTTCAACATTGCTCGACCACCACCGCGCTAGCCTTCATCTTATCCTATCGCTACACTGCAACCGCAATTCCGGCAGTAGACGTATTAGTTGCTGATCTGAAACAATTGAATGCACGTAGTCCCGCTTCCTGCGGCCTGCATCTGTTGTACCGGATGATTTTTATTCAAAGAGGTACGCAGGTTGAAGCTGCTTCGCCTAAAACCTGTCCAGAACGAGTCCGTTGAGCTCTCAGTTGTGCCGGTCTTAAGCAAATGCTCGCGATTTAGGCATCATCGGCAACGGAACATGAGTATTTTCAGCCTTGGGCAGGGCGCATCTCTTGCTCTTTAATTAACTTGGCGGACAGGTCGCGATTACCCGTAGCGGCTTCCCGGCCGATCGCTTGAGCCACCAATTCAGTATTACCATGAAAAATCGCCAGATTCTGGATAAATGGCGCGAATTTTATGCCGCCGCTCTCTTTGATCTGCCCGCGGCAGTCGCTCAGGGCTTAGTGCTTGACGCGGACCATCCTCGACGGGACAAATGCCTCGACACCACCGTTTGGCGCGCCTATGAAGCTTGGATTTGGCTCGTTAATGAAACCGCCAATCGCTTTTACTCAACTGTCGAGCCGCCTTCATCGCATCGTGGGCATCTTCGGCTGGCTTTTTCCGCTCCCGCGAATGGCCGCGACGAGGTGCCCGGTAATCAACCGAACGATTGGAGCGAAGCCCGCTAACTCTTCGATCCGCCAAAATGGCTGAAGTTCCCCGTTCGGATTCCTCACGCGTTCTTTATCGTCAGTCCGCCGTCCACCGGAATCACTGCGCCCGTGATATACGACGCCGCCGGCAAGCACAGGCTGAACGTAATATGCGCGACCTCTTCCGGGTAGCCGTAACGGCGCATTGCCGACCGCCGCTTTGCGAAGATCTCCTTATGCTCTTCGGGAATCGGATCAGTCAGCCCCGTGCGAATCGGCCCAGGGCAGATGCAATTCACCGTAATTCCTTCCGGGCCCAGGTCAACCGCAAGCGCCCGTGTCAGGCCAATCACGCCAGTCTTTGCAACGACGTAAGGGGTATCACCGGGCGTCGCGCCCAGTGCCTCAGTCGAGGCGATATTGACGATCCGCGCAGCATCCGATTTGCGCAGATAGGGCAGGGCAGCGCGAATCACATATTGATGCGCACTAAGCAGGCCGGCCAGCGCCTTGTCCCACAACGCGTCGAAACCTTCATGGTCGATTCGGCGGAAGGCAACGAAGCCCGCATTATTGATAATGATATCGAGACGCCCAAAGTGCGCCGCGATTTCTTCCACCACTCGCTTGATCGCCGCGCGATCGAGAATATCGAGCACCCAGCCGCGCGCATTCCCGCCTTCGGCCTTAATCTCGTTGACGACCTGGGTCACGCCACCCTCATTGATATCCGTGACGGCGACTGACGCGCCTTCGCTGGCAAACAGATGGGCAGTGGCGCGGCCCATTCCACTCGCCGCGCCAGTCACGATTACGGCGCGTCCCTTCACTGAGCGGTCGAGTTTCCTAATCGGCTCCATCAATCTCTTCCTCTTTCAACGATCCCTGTCATCAAGCCCGCAACGATTCCTGTCATTGAACCCAGCAGTATTGCGCCCTTCCCCCGCCACCACAACCGCTGATCGCTGCAAAGCCATCAACACTGTCCTAGGTTTAGTAGGGAGAAAAAAGCCTCCGATCATCCACGTAAGAACCGATTTATTCCAGATAAAAATCGGCGATTCTGTCGAAACTGAACACTCCGTCTTCCGCGCCATTCTGGCTAAGACCGGCCGGCATTGTCATTCTACTTCTTTGGATTCGGGCCACGATAGAAGCCATCATCAGCGAAGAAGAACTGGAGGCCGCGCTGGGTGCTGGACGGTCGGAGCGCGCCGGTCCGATGCGTGCTGGCTACCGGCACGGCAAGCGCGCACGCAGGTGGACGGCCAGCGAGGGCGCAACGGCGATCACGAGGCCGCGGGCGCGGATCGACGACGCCCAGGGCCAGCGCCGCGAGCGGCGCAGCCGGATCATTCCGCGCTATCAGCGCCGCACCGAGCGGGTCGACGAAGCGATTCTGGGAGTGTACCTGAGCGGCACCAATACCCGCGGTTACGCGGCGCACTGGCCCCGCTGCTGCGTGGCGCGCCGCTATCGAAGGATGATCTGTGCCCCAAGCCCAGAGGCCGTGGAGCAGGCGCGCGCTGGCTTCCTGCGCGAGTGGAAACTGCGCGGCAAGGCGGCCAGTGCCAGCTTCGGGGAGGCCGGCGGGCGAACTTTTCACCTTCACTGCATTCCCCGCCTCGCAATGGAAGGCGCTGCGTACCACCAACGCGCTGGAACGGAGTTTCGCTGGCGGACCAAAACCCAGGCTTCGCGGCCTAGCGAAGAGGCCGTGCTACTCTTGCTCTTCAGCCTTCTGCACAGCGGTCAGATGAAGCTGCACCGCCTCATCGGCTGGCAAGCTCTGATTAGTCCGCAACAGGATCAAACCATTTGACCACAGACACTATGAATCTATGCTCTGAGGTCGTCAACGCGCATATTCTGAACTCGGTTATCGGCCTGAAGCTTCTCGGCGAGATTCCCGACGAGGAAATCAAAACGCCAAGATAAGGTCGGGAAAACCCTTTATTTTGGCGGAGAGGGAGGGATTCGAACCCTCGGTACCGGTTACCCAGTACGCCAGATTAGCAATCTGGTGCCTTCGACCACTCGGCCACCTCTCCGCGCAATGAAATCAAGTACTTACGCGGTATTCGCCTTCGGAGCAACCTCCAAAGTGTCCAAAAAGTGTCCAAGATTTTTGGAGCCGGTTGTCAGACTCTTCGCCAGCCTGTCCACCGAATCGGTCTCGACGTTCTTGAACCAATGCGAATAGACCTTCAGCGTGACCGCCGGACTCGAATGTCCAAGAAGGCTCTGAACCTCGGTCACCGGTGCTCCCGCCATGATCAGCGCCGATGAAAACGAGTGACGGAGCGAGTGCATGTTGACCCTGCGCAATCCGGCGCGGCTGAGCGCCGGCCACAGGCCGTAACGCACCGCCGTGCTGCGATGCATCTGCTCGCGTCTCGCATCGGGAAGGCCGGTCGTGTTCGCTCTGCGGACATTAGGAGTTTCCAGCGCTTGAGCGCTCCATGCGAGTTCGACCGGAATCGGAACCGTGCGAACACCGCCATCGTTTGGTGGATAAAAGCAAGGACAAACCGGACCGTCAGCCTTTTTCACGCGAGCCCACGAGAGCGAGCGGCGAACGAAAATTCGTCCGCGTGAGGATTACTTGCCGGCCTCCGCATCGATTCCTTTGAGCTCGGCGTCTGACCATCGCAAGGCGAGCAGTTGAGCTGAACGACTCTTCCACGAGTTCATGGAATTTCACCAGAAAGCTTCAAGGCTTCGTACTCGCCCTTTCGATTCGCGCTTTGACATCCGTCAGCGCCTTGTCTGCTTCCTTCCTGGTGTCGAAACATGTTCGATGCCGCCGGCCTTAGCCGTCGCGATAGTCAATTCGCCAGGGTCCTCCTGTTTTTGAGTATTCCCGCCCATCTTATTTCCCTTGTTTAGCGATCTTACGTTCTCCGGCGAACTTTTCCAAAAAGCCTTGCGGCCGGATAGGAGATAGCCGTCTTGCCGCGTTCCCAGCGCGCCCGGTGTTCGAAGTTACACCGATTGCATCCGCAAAGGCAGCTCGTGTAAACGCCAATTTTTGCCTGATGGAATGAAGTTCTCGCCCAGTTACCAACTATACAATACGTGTAGTTTATGACTGGAAAGTCAATCGGCATGGCT
>DATJUF010000231.1:0-12882 GCA_035502655.1 Binataceae bacterium (SeqCode) | reverse complement strand
GGCCCGCGCCAACTTGCAAAGCTCTATCACGAGCTCGATTTCGATTCATTCGACCGCGTGGTTGCCGAGAAGGCCGCCGGGCTGCTCGGCGTCCGCGCTACTTTCCGCTGGCATGACGTGGGAAGCTGGCAGGGCTTGTGGGAGGCGATGCGCGGTGAGGACGGCAACGTGCTCAGCGGCAACGTACTTGCGCTCGGCAGCGAAGGCATACTTGCGCGCGGCGGTGACCGCCTGATGGTCCTGCTTGGTGTCGATGACTTGGTAGCGGTCGATTCCGGCGACGCGATTCTCATCTCCCGCCGCTCACGCTCGCAGGAGATTCGCGGGGTAATCGACGAATTGGCGCGCCGCGGACTCACCCGCTATCTCTGATCAATCCGCCATTCACCTCAGTCGAGCGCCTGGGTATCGCATTTCAGTACGAGGTCGCCAAGGTCGCACAGATTGCGCTCCTCCTCGGCGGCTATATCGCGCAGCCGCGCCGCCGCATGATGGTCGTGGCCTTCCAGCAGCACGATCGCCCGATTCAGATCGCTCAGCATTTGCGTCTGTAACGCGAGATCCGCCTTGAGCCGCTGCCAGTTACTGGCGCCGTCGAGATGCACGATCACTCCGGTTTCCAATTTACGGCCCTCGTTCGCCAGAAACGCCTTCAGCGCGTCCGTCTGTATCTCTTCCCTTGCAGCCAGTCCTTCGAGGCCCGCACGAATCGTCGGGTATTTGCAAATCTCAGCGTGTTCCCTCAGGTTGGCCGCAAGGCTCCGATAGCGCGCGGCCACTGCTTCAAGCGTGCCGATCGCGCGCAAACGCGGATCCGGCCAAAACCACTCCATCAGGCTCATCGGCAGATAGCTATCGGTGTGACGGCTAAAATTGTCAAGTGTGCTCCGGTTCGTTCTTATCAATGAAAAATCGAGCCGAAGAAATGACCGATCGCGCCAAACATGCTATTCGTCGCAGGCGGTGGCGGCGCCGTTGACGGTGGTGTCACACTGCCGTCGCCAGCCTCGCTATCGGCCGGCGCGCCTGAGGGCGGACTGCTCGCTGCCGACGCCATACTGGCGCCCCCGTGCAGCGGGCAGATCTGCGTCGGCTCCGTACCGTCGAGAAACGGCAGCCTCTGCACGCGCGGACATGCGGAAGTCGCGATACCGCCGCTGGCCGGATCGATCGTAACCATCGTCACGCCCGCCGGAGGCGGTCCAAAACCAGCGTCCGGATGCAGCTCTGACGCCTTCATGAAATCGACCCATGCGGGCAGCGCGGCAGCCGCGCCCGTCAATCCAATCGAGTTCGGCTCATCGAAACCCACCCACACCCCGCATACCAGATGGCGCGTATAGCCGAGGAACCAGGCGTCGCGGTAATCGTCTGTAGTACCCGTCTTGCCCGCCGCTGGAAAATCCAGCCCGAGCCGCACCGCCGACGCCGCCGTCCCATATTGAAAGACCCCCTGCAGAGCGCCGGTCATCAGGTATGCGACCGCACGGCTCATCAGGCGTACCGCGTCGCTCCGATGCTCAAGCAGAACGTGGCCGTTACCATTCACCACCGCGGTGATCGTGTAGGGCGGCCGCACGACCCCTCCGCTGGCGAATACGCTATAAACCCCGGTTAGTTCCATCAGGGTCACGTCGCCCGCGCCAATCGTCACCGGCAGATAATCGGGCAACTTCTCGCTGATTCCGAGCGCATGGGCGGTACGAATAATCCGTGGCGGCCCGAGCAGGCTGCCCAGATATGCTGTCGGGACGTTGAGTGATTCTGCCAGCGCCTCCGCCACTGTGACCGTGCCTTGATAAGTCCGCTCATAATTGACTGGCGTCCATCCGTTGAAAGTCATTGGACGGTCCGGCAGCAGCGAGGCGAGCGTGACCGGCTCCGGCAGAGGATTGCGTTCGGGGTCGAGCGCGTTGATATACACAATCGGCTTAAAGGCCGAGCCTGGCTGGCGTTCCGCGTCCGTCGCGCGATTGAACTGGCTCGCCGCGTAATCGCGTCCACCGACCATTGCCAGGATCGCGCCTGAACGCGGATCAATCGCGACCATCGCACTTTCGAGGCGATGGCCGGGATTGATCCGGCGCAATCCCGGATGCTGCCGCTCCAGCCGTTCGAGATTATCTACCACGGCGTGCTGCGCCGCCTCCTGCATCCCCGGGTCGAGCGTAGTGTAGACCTTCAGCCCGTGCGCCTCGGCCGTGCCAGGAATCTTGTGCACCTGCGCGATAACATAATCGGTAAAGTAGGGCGCCCGCCTGAGACCGGGCTGCTTGACCGTGGCCACCGCAGCCGCCATCGCCGCCTGATACTCGCTGGCGGAAATTACGCCCGAACGTTGCATCAGGGTGAGTACGGTATCGCGCCGCACACGGCACGCCTCCGGATGACGCCGCGGATCATAGAGCGTCGGCGCCTGGATCATGCCAATCAGCGTGGCCGCTTCAGCCGGTGTGACGCGGCTTAAATCCTTGTTGAAGAAGTAGCGCGCCGCCAGCGGCATCCCGTAGATCGGCGTCCCATCATATTCGCCCATCGGCACGTCGTTGATATAGCGTTCGAGAATCTCGTTCTTGGTCAGACGGATTTCGAGCACGATCGCAATCGCCAGTTCGCGAATCTTGCGATGGAAGGTGCGCGTATGCTTGTCGATAAAGGTCCGCGCAAGCTGCTGCGTCAGCGTACTGGCGCCCTGGCTCAGGCGATGCGAATGCAGGTCAACGATAGCGGCTTCGATGATTCGAATCGGATCGAACCCCGGATGGTAATAGAAAAAGCGGTCCTCAGTTGCCAGCAGGCCCTTGATTAGAAACGGCGGGACCTCGTTGAGCGTGACCGCGACGCGCTCGGCCGGTGCGTCAGGCGTCAGGCGGCCAATCACTTCCGGCTCCAGGTCGGCGTGATCGAGCGCCACTCCAAAGGCATTCGCGACGCCGGTGATACGGCCGTTATCGATACTTAGATGGACCAGCAGTGGCGGAAAATCGGTCGCGCCGATCGTAAACTCGCGCTGATAGAGCGTTATCACGCCCGGATCAACTGAGTATTCCCCCGCATGGGTGGGCGTTGCGACGCGGCTGTAACTCAGTTCATTGAGACGATCTATCAGATGGAGTTGCGCGAGTTCGTCGCCTGCCGCGATTTCCAGCGGCGCCGAGTAGATCGCGGAGCTAAGCGCCGCCCGCCGCTCCTCGATTAAGACCGAAATTTCGCGATAGACTTGGGCGAGGTAAAAGCCGCCGCCGAAAGCTGCCGCCAGTGCGGCAGTGATTGTGATCCGGCGCCAGCCAGCCTGTTTGATCAGGGAGCCGATCCGGCGCGCGATCGCCGCCAGGCGCGCGGTCCACCCCGATTTCTTTGGCGCGGACCTGCCCGCCCGTTTCTTCCCGTTGCCCTTCCCCGTCTCAGCCATCGGACGCCATTCGTCCCTTCCCCACCCCGCATGTCCAAGCCAGCCGGCTAAGCCAGCCTCGATTATACGCCCACGCGGAAGCGATGGGCATTGGGTCTCAGTCGCCGCCTCGTTCGCGATCTATCATGTCGTCGTTAAGCTCGCCGATAACTTCATCCGACGAGTCGCCCATCGATGCATCGGCATCGCGCGCGGGGGTAACTTCCAAAGCTGCCGCCACAGACGCTTCCGTCACGGGCGCCGCTGCCGGATTTTCGTTCGTAGGCGTGGCCACCACCGATGCCGCAAGACGGCGCGCCACGATAATGAAGGCCGAATGCGCGACCATCCGATGGACCGGCCGGACACTCATCCCCTTGACCTGCCAATGGCGCATCAGGGTCTCGAAACTGTCGATCTCGGCGAAGTCGTGGCTGGCTTGAAGCGCCTCTATGGTATCCTTCAATTGCAGCGCCGTTGGTACGTAAGCGACGAAGACGCCGCCTGGACGCAATGCGCGCGCTGCGGTTTGAAGCGCACGGCCGGGTTCCGGCAAATCGAGAAACAGCCGATCCACTTCGCTTTCATCGAAGCCCTCATACAAATCGCGCAGCTTGAGCGTCCATCCCGGCGCCTCGCCGAAAAACGCCGCCACGTTCTTGCGCGCTGCGGCGGCGAAATCTTCGCGAATTTCGTAAGATATCACTCGCCCATGCGGACCTACCGCCCGCAGCAATGCGATTGTCAGAGCGCCCGCCCCGACTCCCCCTTCGATCACAGTCGCCCCAGGATAGACGTCACCCCAGATCAGCAGCGGTCCCGTGTCCTTGGGATAGATAACCTGTGCCGCGCGCGGAAGATGGGGAATCAGATCAGCATAGGTCGGCCGGAACACGAGATAGTTCTCACCGGAGCTGAACCTGACGCGCGATCCTTCATCCAGGCCCCAGACCATCTCGGCTGCCAATGATCCGCGGATTTCGAGTTTTGCGCTTCGCCGTAGAATCTTTAAGTAGCGCCGTCCCTTGCGATCGATGAAAAGCGCAGGATCGTTTTCTTTGAACGGATGTTTCAAACTGAATCAGGCCTTGCGCCGCCGCGATTTGCCCCCTTATGGCAAGCGGTGCGGTTGCCATTATGTTATCCTCTTGACTGTGCCGATTATCGCCGCTTACTTTTGAGAAGCAGCCTGGCAATTGCGGCCCCTCGATATTGGGCGAAGCAGTGCCGGGTCTTTTATTAGTGGTTAAGCTTAGACGCGCGAGTGGCCTGGAACAATAACAGTGACGAACTCGGCACAATCTGATTAGGAAACAAAATCATGGCTGAAAAGAAAGCAAAAACAGCAGAAAAGGGCGGCCAGCTTCAGCATAAGCACTTGTGTCCGAACTGCGGGTCGGAGAGCAAGGTTACGCTCTTCGCCGGCTTCGGGCGCAAAGGCTTTTATCTGGTCTGCGAAAAAAATTGCGGCTATATCGGCCGCAACCGCTAACGGGAGGCGGTTTGACGACCATGGCGAGAGTGCGCAAGACCAAATCGTCCAAACGCGAGCTCTATGACTTCACCGAAACGGCCGAAGAACCCGAGGAAGATGCCGACCTCCCCAAAGACGAAGCCGGACGGCGGAAGATCAAACGCCAATACATGGACCTGCTCGGTATTCGCATTGAGAAGCTCAAGGGCCGGATCCTGAACCGCGAGCGCATCAACAAAACCATCGAGGGCATCTACTTCATCTGTATCAAGTGCATGAAGGTCTGCCATTCGCTCGACGACGGCTTGCAGGAAGACCCTGAGAACCAAAACAATATCTGCGGAAAGTGCGCCAAGAGCCGCACCGTCGCCGCCTGAGCGAGCTTGCAGCCGAGCGCAGCATCCCGCCCGCGGTTCTTCCCGTACGGCTTTCTTTTCGCGCCGCCAAACGGTAATTATTCTTCCGGCGCCAAACGGTAATTATTCTTCCGGCGCCAAACATATTCGCCGTCGGTCGTCACGCGCCTGCGCTCGCCTGACTTTGTGCGCGAAGGCGCGGGCTTTCCGTGTGGCTGGCACTCGCCGATTCGGCCGTTGAGGGACTCACGCAGGGAAAATGGGACTACAGTTAATCCCGCCAGACGTTAATATCGACTTCGTCGGCAAACGCTACTTTTTCGTCATCCTGTCCACAGCGATTAATCTGGCCGCGATCTTCTTGCTGCTGTTCGTCGGCCTCAACTACGGCGTCGATTTCGCCGGTGGCAGCGTGGTTCAGCTCCAGTTCCAGCATCCCACCAATGGCCAGCAGATCCGCAAGGCGCTGTCCTCGATGGATTTGGGCGAAGTCACTGTCCAGGACTTTGGAGCCGCGCGCCTGAACCAATACCTCGTGCGTTTTGAGAAGGTCAAGAATATCGGCGACCTCGGCGGCGAGCTCAAAAAAGCCCTCAACAAGAGCTACGATAACACCAATAGCGCACAGGTGCTCCGCGTCGAGACCGTCGGCGCCGAAGTCGGCCGTAACCTGCGGCGCGACGGCTTCCTTGCTGTGGGAGCCGCCACGATTTTTATGGGCTTCTATATTGCCCTGCAATTTCGAAGGGTTAGCTGGAGTTTCGGGGCTGGTGCAGTGATCGCGTTGATCCATGACGTGCTGGTTGTCACCGGCGCTCTGGTTATTTCACGCCTCGAATTTGACCTGACGACGCTGGCGGCACTGCTCACTGTGATCGGTTACTCAGTGCATGACACGATCATCGTCTCAGACCGTATCCGCGAGGACGCTGGCAAGCGCCGGCGTGAATCACTTGCGGTCACGATGAACCGCGCGATCAACGAGACGCTCTCCCGCACCATCCTCACTTCCGGTACGGCCCTGACCGTGCTTCTTTCGCTACTGGTGCTGGGCGGACCGATACTTCGGCCAGCCGCCTTTACGCTGTTTATCGGGATCATCACAGGTACCTATTCGTCAATCTATATCGCCGGCCCGGTGGTACTGTTTTGGGAAAGCGGCCATCGTATCAAGCGTGCAGTCTCGCGCGCAGCCTGACCGTTATCGGCTAGGCCGCGCTCTTTTGCACGGCTTCTGCCTTTCCGGCAGTCTGGCCTGATCCACGGCGAGGCCTTTCTTTGATGATTGTTGACCTCAAGACCGCTCGCGGCATCTATCATCTTGATCTCGCCGCCCAGCCCGAAACCGCCGGCGATGACCTGATCCTGCCACTTGCATTGGCGCGCGCCGACGGCATTGAGCGGGTGGTCTTTCGCTGCCGTATCGAGCGGGCGCTGGCTCAGGGCTCGCTAGCGCCTTCAATCGGCCGATTGATTGAGAGTGTAGCACCCGCTCTCGAACGCGATTTCGAGATCGTCCGCGAAGCTGCCCTCAAATCCATTCGTAGTGAGCGCAAATTGCTCGAAATTTCACTACCTGCCGCGTAATTTTCGCCCCAATTTAGCCGTAAAAAACCGTTTAACCGTAGGCTCTTTGGTTTGACAGTTCGATAGTGCTGGCTATACTATACCTATTGGGTCCACTAATTTTAGGTGATTGTAGCAGCCTGCCGCGCAGCGCAGGACAGCAGGGCGTAGGAAGAGATGGTTAAGTTACCGATTTACATGGATAATCACGCCACGACACGCTGTGATCCACAGGTGCTCGCGGCGATGATGCCGTACTTTACCGAGACCTTCGGCAATGCGGCCAGCCGCAATCACAGCTTCGGATGGGAAGCGGAAGAGGCGGTCGATAAGGCCCGTAATCAAATCGCTAATCTGATCAATGCCAAATCCAAGGAGATCGTCTTTACCAGCGGCGCCACTGAGTCCGATAATCTCGCAGTCAAAGGTGTCCTCGATTTTTACAAGGAGAAAGGCAGCCATATTATCACCTGCGTCACCGAGCATAAGGCAATTCTCGACAGTTGCCGCGCGCTTGAGCGTCAGGGCAAGGCGACGGTTACCTATCTCAAAGTGGACAAATACGGGATGGTCGATCCTGATGACGTGCGTAGGGCAATCACTGATAAGACTGTCTTGATCACGATCATGTACGCCAACAATGAGATCGGTACGATTCATCCGATTGCCGAAATCGGCCGGATTGCACATGAAAAAGGCATCGTCTTCCATACCGACGCTACTCAGGCGGTAGGCAAGATTCCGGTCGACGTCGAGCGTGACCATATCGATCTGATGTCGATGAGCGCGCACAAAATCTACGGTCCCAAGGGCGTCGGCGGCATCTATGTCCGCTCCAAGGGTCCACGCGTGCGTCTTCTGCCCCAGATGGACGGTGGTGGCCATGAGCGCGGGATGCGCTCAGGCACTCTGAACGTCACCGGCATCGTCGGGCTGGGTGCGGCTTGCGAAATCGCAGGCCAGGTGATGGAAGAGGAAAATCGCCGTCTGCTTGATTTGCGCACCAAGCTTCAGGCGGGGATTTTTGAGCGGCTTGATGAAGTGTATTTGAACGGCCATCCGACCGAGCGGCTGCCGGGTAATCTGAACGTCAGCTTCGCCTACGTCGAAGGCGAGTCATTGCTGATGGGTATTAGCGATATCGCGGTCAGTTCAGGCTCGGCTTGCACCTCGGCTACGCTCGAGCCCTCGTATGTAATTCGGGCGCTTGGTGTCGACGATGAATTAGCCCATAGCTCGATTCGTTTCGGGCTTGGCCGCTTCAATAACGAGGAAGAGGTCGATTTCGTCACTGAGCGGGTGAGTAAGGAAGTGCAGCGCCTGCGCGACATGTCGCCGTTATATGAGATGGCTCGTGAAGGTATCGATCTGAAGTCGGTCCAGTGGAAAGCTGAATAGCGGCGCATACTTAAACAATTGCGGCGCGATGGGCGCCCGGCGGCAGAGAGAAATTATATGGCTTATTCCGAAAAGGTAATTGACCACTATAACAATCCGCGCAACGTTGGCAGTTTTGCCAAGGGCGAGGAGAATGTCGGCACTGGTGTGGTCGGTGCGCCGGAATGCGGCGACGTCATGAAGCTCCAGCTCAAGATCAATCCGGACAGCGGGATTATCGAGGATGCGCGTTTCAAGACCTTCGGCTGCGGTAGCGCTATCGCCAGTTCCAGCTATGTAACCGAATTGGTCAAGGGGCGTCATGTTGATGAGGCGATGGCGATCCGTAATTCGGCCATCGTCAAAGAATTGAATCTGCCGCCCGTGAAGATCCATTGCTCAGTGCTCGCCGAGGACGCGATTAAGGCGGCGATTACCGATTGGCGCAAGCGTAGCGGCCCCGCCGAGCTCCAGCCGGAGAGCACGAAAAAAGCGCAGGAGGGCTGAGCAGTAGTCGGCGATGGCAACAGTCACGCTCTCAGATAACGCGGTCAATAAAATCCGTGAACTAACCGCGGCTAAGCCGGACGGCGGCTTGCGCGTCAAGGTCGTCGGCGGCGGATGCTCCGGTTTGCAGTACCGTATGGAGATCGATTCGGCTAAGGAACGCGACAAGATTTTCGAGCGCGACGGCGCCAGGCTGATCGTCGATAAGAAGAGCTTTCTCTATTTGAATGGCTCCGAACTCGATTATGCCGAGGAGCTGATGTCGTCTGGCTTTCGCCTGGTCAATCCGAATGCCAAGCGAACCTGCGGATGCGGTGAATCGTTCGTGGTCTGAGGCGTCTGAGCCGAATTAGTAGGACGTGACTGGATAAGGCTTGGCTGAAGGAAAAGCTCCTGGGTTAGTTACGATGGTTCGTTGTGCGAAATGTTCCGAGGCGCAGCCACCTCGGCTTTGCTGTATCAGGTGCGGCAGCCCACTCGGCGCCGATTTGGACGCCTTCGCCGCGCTTGGTCTTGAACGTAAGCTCGTGATCGACTTGATGCGGCTTGAGCAGCACTATCATGAACGCGGACGCCAGGTGCATCCTGATCGCTTTGCCAGCGAATCGCCGAGTGTGCGCGCGGCGAGTCTTAAGAGCACCGCAAACCTGACAAGAGCCTACCGGGCGCTGCGTGATCCTGTCAGCCGTGGGCTTTACTGGCTTGATCTGCATGGACGCAAGCTCAGCGACGGCAATCAGTCAGTTCCTCCCGATCTCGCTGCAACTGTCTTCGAGATCCAGGAACAATTGGCCGATCTGCGCGAGGCTGGCGACGATGCGGCATCGCGCATGGGCGTGGAAGCCCGGCGTTTGGAAGTTCAAGCGGCGTCGGACGCGGCTCTTGCCGAATTGAACGCGAATTTCGCCGCATGGGACCGCGCCGCGGACGGTAGCGAAGCCCGGTTTGAGACCCTCAAATCGGTGTTGGCCAGGATCGCCTATTTACGGACGCTGCTACGCGATATCGGTCGTGCTCTTGAAATAGCTCAAGCAGCTTGAGATAAAGGACGGCCCGCGCTGTGCCGCCGTTCACAGGAACGGAAGCAGAGCGCGGCCTTAGTTATTTGAATCAGTCAACTTTGTGATGGATCGGATTTTCGGCATAGATCTCGGCACCACCAACAGCCTCATCGCTGTGATCGATAATGGTGCGCCGCGCGTAATCGCCGATTCTGCTGGCGGCCTGTTGCCATCGGTAGTGGCGATTAGGCCCGGCGGTTCGCTCGTCGCAGGCGACGCCGCGATCGCACTCGAACCCGGCGGACTTGGCCGTGATTCTGGCGTCAGCGAACCCCCGGTCATCGTTCGCTCCGTCAAACGCTATATGGGACTCGGTGGCGCCGATCTGGCTCCCGAAGATCGCAACCGGTATTCGTTTGCGGATCTTGGCGGCCCGATCGTGCGTTTCAAGGCCGCCGAGCGCGAATTTACACCCCCCGAACTTTCCGCCGAAATCTTGCGGGCATTGAAGCACCGCGCCGAGTCGGCTCTCGGCGAGACCGTCAAGCGCGTGGTAATCACTGTACCGGCCTATTTCGACGACGGCCAGCGCCAGGCAACCCGCGACGCGGGCCGCCTCGCCGGACTCGAGGTAGTGCGTCTCGTGAATGAGCCTACTGCTGCCTCGCTCGCTTATGGCTTGAATCAGCAGGCCGATGGACGCGTTGCTGTCTACGACTTCGGCGGCGGTACCTTTGACATTTCGATCCTCAATATCAAGGGCGGAATTTTCGAGGTGCTGGCGACCAATGGTGATACCCATCTGGGCGGTGACGATATCGACCGCGTCCTCACCGAAATGCTGCTGCCTGAATATCTGCGCAGCGACCGCGCCGCTTGGAGCCGCGCGCGTCACGCCGCCGAAGCCGCGAAGCATCAGTTGACTGTTAGCGAAACCGCAGTCATCGAACTCGATTTGAGCGGCGAACGCATTCGGCGCACCCTCACGCGTTCCGATCTCAATCGCCTTGCGGCCCCGTTTGTTGAGCGCACGCTTGCGTGTTGCCGCCGCGCCCTCGCCGATGCCGGATTGACATCTGCCGATCTCGACGCAGTTGTACTGGTCGGCGGCTCGACCCGGATGCCTCTCGTGCAACAACGCGTAAAAGAGGTTTTCGGCCGCGACCCGCTATGCTCGCTCAATCCAGACGAAGTAGTGGCCTTGGGTGCTGCCGTTCAGGCTGGCGTACTAATGGGCACGCAGGGCGATATGCTCCTGCTCGACGTTGTCCCGCTATCGCTTGGAATCGAGACGATGGGCGGCTTGCTTGAGCGGCTGATTCATCGCAACACCACGATTCCCACCAGCGCCACCGAGATGTTCACTACTTCGGCTGATAATCAGACGCACGTTGACGTGCATGTCTTGCAGGGTGAGCGTGAGCTGGCGCGGGATTGCCGCAGCCTCGCGCGCTTCAAACTCGGCCCGCTACAGCCGCAGCCAGCCGGCCTCCCGCGCGTCGAGGTTACTTTCCTCGTCGATGCTAACGGGATATTGAACGTCACAGCGCGTGATCAGCGCACCGGCCGCGAGCACTCCGTTGACGTTAAGCCAAGTTATGGACTCACCGATGACGCTATTGAGCAAATGCTCGAAGAGTCGATCGATTTGGGTGAAGACGACGTCGAGCAGCGGCTGTTGATTGCTGTACGCAATGATGCAGATCAGCTTTTGAACGCTCTAAAGCGTCAATTGGGTGAATATGGTAGTCTGGTCGGAGACCACGAGCGTGTAAAGTTCCATGAAGTTGCTACGCAGCTTGAGGCCGCCTGCCAGGGCGCTGATCGCGAGTTGATTGCGCGGCTGGTCGAAGAATTGAACGAAGTCACAACACCCTTTGCTGAGCGAATTATGGACCAGGCAATCAAGCTGGCGCTCGAAAAGAAGTCAGTCGAGGAATTGTCGTGACATGCGGGAACTGAACTTAAGTGGATTGCGCTCACGGCTGCACGCCGGTCGCGCGCATCATGAGGCATAACGATGGGACTTAAGTGGGAGGACGCGGAAGAGTTGGCGGAAGTGTTAGCCGAGAACCATCCGGGGCTCGACCCACTGGATGTCCGGTTTACTGACTTGCGCCAATGGGTCATTGATCTTGACGAGTTCGACGACGACCCCGAAGAGTCTAGTGAAGGGAAATTAGAGGCCATTCAGATGGCCTGGGTTGAAATTTATAAGGAATCCAGTGAGGACGGCTGAATCGCCCGCACTGATGTTACGTCTATAGTCATGCAAGGTGGAAGGGCTTGAGGACGATGATGAGGAATGACGAGGGAGGCAAGATGCAGGAAAAAGAAACTTTGGACGAGAGATTGCCAGGGCTTTTCGAGCCCGACACTCTCTTACCAATCCAGTATTTCGAAGCAATGCGCCGCAAGCATTTGCTTGAGGGCGAGAAGCGCTTAGTGCTTAGCGTACTCGAAGATGCCGTCGAATGCTTCATGAAGTGTATCGATTCACCAACTAACAAGGGCCAGCGCCTTTATCGCGACGCCGACGAATGGATTAGCCTGGAAGACAAGCACTGGGTTTTCTCCTTCGACAATGTCTGCGATATGCTCGATATCAATCCGGAGTATATGCGCCGGGGTCTCAAAAGTTGGAAGGAACGAAAACTAGTTGCGATGCAGCGCGCGTCGGAGGCTCGTGCGGCAGCGTCGGCCCTCGAAAGCTTGAGCACCTCTGGGGCGCCGATCACCGAGAACGGCGAAAATGCGTCCATGATCGGCGCGGCTGAGGCCTCAGCGGCAAATCCTTCTGGACGGGTTATGCCCTTTACGCCGCGTCCCGCCGATCGCAAGACCGGTCCGCTCGCGCCGAGCCGTCCTGCCAGCCAACTCTGGCGTAAAGCGCGGGCCTGATGCGCTGGCGAGCTGGCCGCTTTGCCGCCCACGCTCTCCTGTACCATCACAACCAAATGAACCCTAGACCCGAAACGCCGCCCTTAGCTGGGAGTGCGTTTCGGGTTTTCGTAGTTTGCTGCTGACGGGACTAATCCCACGCCGCATACGTGAACTGAAGGCTCCCATGTTAAAGCTGGCGAGCCTCTTCCCGCTATGGATTAACGTTCACGAAGACGGTATCAGAATCAGGCTCAGAATTATTACAGGCGAGAGTAATCTCGTGGGCTAAAACCTCGGCATT
Source organism: Binataceae bacterium (SeqCode) (assembly GCA_035502655.1). Classification (GTDB taxonomy): domain Bacteria; phylum Desulfobacterota; class Binatia; order Binatales; family Binataceae; genus DATJUF01. The sequence continues at coordinate 26 of DATJUF010000231.1, read as the reverse complement.
CGGCTCGCGCAATATATCCCAGCGGG
>DATJUF010000230.1:0-3418 GCA_035502655.1 Binataceae bacterium (SeqCode) | reverse complement strand
CGAAGCAGCTTATCGGCCTCTGGATTATCGTAAAACGTGTCGTTATTGGCGCCCCACTGATCGCGCGCGAACAACACTTCGAGAAAGTTTTCCGGATCAGGAAAATCCGCCTCCCACCCTAGCGAAACCAGTTCGACGGTTTTGGGCTGCCGTACCGCCTCCAGCAGCGGCCCCCACGCCACCGGCTTCAACACCACGTTAACGCCCACCAGTGCGAGGTCCTGCTGAATTGATTGCCCGATCATCATCTCGGTCTGGTCAGCCCGCATCCATAGCACCGGTGACAGCCCGGACCTGATTCCGGCGGCTTCGAACAGCTGGCGAGCCTCGGCTGGATTATAGTCGTAGCCTTTTATATTCGAATCGTAACCGGGCAGGCCGGGGGGAAGCACGCCGCGCGCGGCCACGCCACGCCCGTTAATCACCGCAATCAGCTTCCGCTTGTTGATCGCATAATTGAACGCGCGCCGGACCAGCACGTCGTTAAAAGGCGGCATCTGGCAGTTCATCCCCAGGTACTCAGTCGCCAGCGCCACCATCCGCAGCGTCAGCGCCTTCAGCCGCGGCGTTTTCATCACGTAAGTGAAGTCGGCCGGCGGAATTCCCGAGACGTCCACCTCGCCCGCCTCAAACTTGAACCATTCAAGTTCTTCGTTGACTCCGGTCAGCATCTCGACCGCGTCCAGGCGCGGCTCGCCCTTGATGAAGTAATGCGGATTCTTTACCAGCACGATCCGTTGGCCGCCGAGCCATTCACGCAGCATAAAGGGGCCGCTGCCAACCACGTGATGGGAAAAATCATCGCCCCAGCGTTCGGCTACCTCACGCGGGACCGCGGCTGCGAACGGCATCGCCAGCTTCTGCACGAAAATCGGATCAGGCGCCGTCAGATGAAACTTGATCGTCCACGGGTCAGGCGTCTCGATTCCGCTGACCATCTTCACACGACCGGCGATAAAATCCGGCGCGCCGATTATTTCGCGATAGTATTCCATCCCCTTCGAGCGTGTCGCCGGATTCAGCACCCGTTCGATCGCATATTTGAAATCGGCGCTGGTTACGGTCCGGCCGTTGGTGAAAGTTGCATTGTGCCGCAGATGGAAAGTGAAAACCGCCGCGTCAGGACTAACTTCCCATGAGGTCGCGAGGTCCGGGACGATCGTCACATTGTTATCGCCGTAACGCACCAGCGTGTCGAAAATCATCTGCTCGAACGACCATGACGCGGTGTCATAACCGGCTGCCGGATCGAGCGTCGGCACATCATCGGTCGCGGCCAGATGCAAAACCTGCGCGCCCGGCGGGAACTTGAGCGGCGGCGCGCCCGCGTGGCATCCACTTGCGATTAATCCCAGCACGGCTACTGCCGCGGCCCACGTCCGTATCGGTACGCCGCGGCGCGGCTGCAACCTCGCAGCCTCGCGAAAGGGCACAGCCGCGCGCAATTTTCTTCTCGAATGGAAGGCTATCCTTAGTCGCAGGAGCGTCACGATAAACGTCCACGCCGCCGCAGATAGCCGTAGCCGAGCAGGTTGAAGCCCATCACTGCGTAAAGGATCGCGAGACCCGGAAAGATCGCGAGCCACGGTGCAGTGAGAAAATAGGCCGTTGCCTCTTCGACCATTCGCCCCCAGCTTGGCGTCGGCGGTGGTACGCCCAGCCCGAGGAAACTCAAGCCTGCGTCCAGCAGCAGTGTGCCCGAAGTGCCGAGCACCGCCATCACCACCACGATCGGCATTACGTTGGGCAACACGTGGCGTCCGATCAAGCGAAGCGAAGATGCGCCCAGCGCCCGCGCCGCCATCACAAAATCGCGCTGCGTGAGCGACAGCGCCTCGGCCCGCACCACGCGCGCGATCGCGGTCCACGAGACCAGCCCGATCACCAGCAGGATACTCCACAGGCTCGGCCGCAGCACCGATACGAAGGCCATCGCCAGCAGCAAGGCTGGAAGCGTCAGCATCACGTCCGTGAAGCGCATCAGCACAAAGTCCACGGCGCCGCCAAAGAAGCCCGCGGCGAGGCCGATCGTAACGCCGATCGTCATAGTCACGGCCATCGCCGCTACTCCTACGGTCAGCGAGATCCGCGCGCCGAAGATAATTCGCGAGAGCACGTCGCGGCCGAGTTGATCGGTGCCGAGCGGAAATGCGCGCGAAGGGAAGCCCGGATTGCCGAAGGTCTGCGCCACTGCCCGCGTTGGATTATACGGCGCGAGGATCGGCGCAAAAACCGCCGTCATCACGACGCTCAAGACCATCAGCGCGCCCGCCGTTTCCATCGCGTTCAACCTCACGCGCATCGGCTACGCGTCACCGAGCCGGATTCGCGGATCGAGCCACGCATAGAGCAAATCGACGGCGAGGTTGGCGGCCACAATCAGACACGCCGAGAACATCACAGTGCCCATGATCAACGGGATATCGAGATTGAAGATCGCTTCGAAAGCGAGCCGTCCGATTCCCGGCCAGTTGAATACCGTCTCAGTCAGGACGACGCCCGAAAGCAGCCCTGCGAGGTCGAGACCTGCCAGCGTGACCAGCGGCAAAATCGCATTCGGCATCGCATGCTTCATCATTGCGTTACGGCGCGACAGGCCCTTGCTCCGCGCCGTGCGGACGTATTCCTGATCCATCGCGTCCACCAGGTTCGTATGCAGAATCCGCGAGTAGTAGCCGCCCGAGCCGAGCGCTAACGTCAGCGACGGCAGCAGCAGGCTTTTCCAGTCGCCAAAGCCTCCGAGCGGAAACGAGCGCAGATACAGTCCGCCCGCGATCAGCAGCATCGTCCCCAGCCAGAACACGGGCGTCGATACCAGCACCAGCGAGAAAATCAACAGCGCGTTATCCGGCGCGCGCTCGCGATAAGCCGCGGCCGCCATCCCCATCGGAATCCCGATCAGCAGCGACAGCAGCATCGCACTCAGCGCCAGAATCGCCGTCGCCGGAAAGCGCTCGAGGATCAGCGTGGTCACATTCTCGCGGCGAATATACGAACGGCCAAGGTCGCCATGCACCAGGCGATCAAGATAGAGGCCGTATTGGACGTAGAACGGACGATTGAGGCCGAGCTCCTGCCGGATTGCCGCCAGGGTCTGCGGATCGGCTTTCGCACCCGCTACGGCAACCGCCGGATCGGCCGGGATCAGAAATGCGATCGTGAAGGTGATCAGCGACGTGCCAATCAGGACCGCCGCGCCGAAGAAGATTCGCCGCACGAGGTAGGCGATCATTCGTAGGTTATGCGTGCCCCGCGCGCATCCATTGCAACGGCCGCTTCCTAGCTGGCGAGCAGCCCATGAGCGGCGAGCACGCGATGGAGCATTAGCTCCGCGCGTGCTCGCCGCCGTGAAGCGGGATCGGAGGGCAGGCCGGCTCCAGCCGGCCCGCCCCCCGATCCCGCTCCCGCCCCGGCTTGA
>DATJUF010000229.1:0-20794 GCA_035502655.1 Binataceae bacterium (SeqCode) | reverse complement strand
AAACCATCGAAAATCCAAGACTTGGCATGGTGTGGGGCGATCGCGCGTTCCTTCTGGATAATGATCAATCATGGCGACGATTGCGTGGAATCGACCTGGAGATGCGCATTCTGGCGCATATCAAAATGGTCGCTTCCATATTGGCCGTGGACATTTCTTCCGGAGTATGAAGCCGCGCTTAACCGCGAGCCATACGATCCCTCGCGCTTTTCAGAAGCACGCAAATATAAGCCCGGCTAAATGGCAATTTCGAGCTGACCTCTGAATTACCGAAACGCCATGCTGCCGGCTTGAGCATCCGCTTAATATCCACCTTCTCATTAGCTGCACTTATATTTCATCACTTGTCCGCAGCCTTCTAACTTGCCATTTTCGATGAACTGTCAACAGCCAAACCATTTGGCATGCGAGGATCAAATCATCTGGCGCGTTACAGGCGTGGCGGGAAAGCGACATTCGCGAACGGCTAGATCGGCGTTAGCCCGAACTGCTCACCTCTCTCGCACCGATCCCACATCTTCTGTAAGCCACTAGTTTTATTAGGTTTATTGGTGGGCCGTTCCGGGCTCGAACCGGAGACCCGCTGATTAAGAGTCAGCTGCTCTACCAACTGAGCTAACGGCCCACCCTACGCAACCGAAATCCGCGCCGCCACGCGGAGGGGCTGGGGTGAGTGAAGGGACTTGAACCCTCGGCCACCGAGGCCACAACCCGGTGCTCTACCAACTGAGCTACACTCACCGCCGATTCTAACAAACACAGTCGTCCGCCAATCCTCCGGTTCAAACTTCTGGGGCTTATGGCGCGCCAGAAGGGATTCGAACCCCTGACCCACGGCTTAGAAGGCCGTTGCTCTGTCCGCCTGAGCTACTGGCGCAAAATCGGGGCGAGCCGATTTGAACGGCCGACCCCCTGCTCCCAAGGCAGGTGCGCTACCAGGCTGCGCCACGCCCCGAAACTGTTATGTGTAACATACGTGGACAACCCCCTCAACTCACTACTGCCAATTCCGAATCCCTGTCCGGTGATGCTAACTGTTGAAGTGGCCGTGATGGCGTGCAGGAAAATTACAACAAAAGCTTTCGTAAAATGCCAATCGCGCCAGAAATTGGCGTTCTGTTCAATCTGAATAAAAGGTTTTTATTTCAGGTACTTAGAATACCAACAAACGTTTGATTGGCAAATCTTCTCGCAAATCGAGAAAGATTCCGATCAGCCTAGTTAGAGATTGTCAGCGATATATCGACGGTACGGTGTTTGCTTCACCACCTCCTGCGCTGTTATCTCCCCCGAGAACACCAGCGCTTTGTCCCCAAGCTAGGCCGGGTTGCTGCTACCGTAGGTCCCCCCAACGTGCGGTCGTATCAAGAGCAACCTGGCCTTTTTTTGCCAGCCAGCCTTATCCTCAAATCATTTACTAAAGACCACGTCGGGCAAACCCTAGCTTTGCAGAGTGGACCATCACCATACGAATCTACTGCGGCTCTATGCGCCTCAATAGCGGGATTCGGCTATAGGCGGCCAAGGCGAGGTTATCCCGGGTGCCTGTCCGTAAACTGGCTTTAGCTTTCAACGAAACCAGGCAGCTTGCGCTACGGCTGCAGCCAGGCCCAGCCGGCCAAACCTGATTTTGGGCTGATTAGCTCTTGTCGCAAGCGTAATCGGGTGGTTGACTTGGAATCGCCGCGCCTGCGACTGAGCACATCGCGGCATTCAGGAGCGTGCATGGAAACTATCGGGGAGCAGCCCAAGTTGATTGGGACCATCAAGCCGGGCAGTTACAGCGATGGCAGTCCGCTGGACGAAATCCACTACCTTGAATGCAAGCTGATTCTCAAGCCCGACCGCTTTACCTCCGTCCCCAGTTTTCGCGAGTTTGGAAAGGTTGTACAGCGAGCGGCTGAAGCACTGGATATAGGATTTTCCACCAAGGGCTACATCGGCCTTCGGCCGCGTATCAGGGAAGTCCTTTTTCTTGATACGAAAGATTTCGCGCTCTACAACAATGGCTTTATCCTGCGCCGCCGGACTGTTTATGAGGACGGCTTCCCTTCGGGGGACGCCGAGGTGGTCTTCAAGTTCCGCTACCCCGACCTCCAGCAGGCCGCGCAAACCGACGTCCGCCCGAATATTCCCGGGGATTACCGGATCAAGTTCAAGGCAGAGATGCTACCGCTAAAAGAAAGACTTAGCGGTTATCGGATGTTGTATTCGCACAACGTCGAACTGCCTTTAAGGAGTTCCTTTAAGGCTGGCCGGCTTTCGCTGCCGGCACTGGCGGCTTTTTTTCCGGCTCTTGCAACGCTCGAACATAAGTGTGCGCATAAAATCCAACTGGTCAACCACACGGTAGTTGAGGAAGTTTTGCAAGACCTAGGTGAATTGGACTTTGGCCACGCGGTAATTGCCAGTTCAAACGCAGCGCTTTGGCGTGAGCGCGGGGAGCATAAGTCCCTGATTGGTGAGTTCGCGTTCGAGTGCAAATTCAAGCGCAAAGACGAACTCAACGAAAAAGCCATGGCTCGCTGCATCAAGTTCTTTTGCTCGCTACAGGAAGCCGCGAGCGATTGGGTCATGCTCGGTGCGACCAAGACCGGGGTGGTCTACCGGCTCAAAGGCAACCCGCCACAAGCGCACGAGTAGTTATTCTCGTAGCGGAACTGCATCCAGCGGCGCGCACACTTAACAATTACCATAAGGTGGAATGGCGGCGTTGACGGGCGGACTAAGCCTAGCTTAAGGTCGCCTATCCACCCACGTCGGAGGTTCTCGAAATGGCCGGCACTGATCTCGAACGGCGAATTACCGAACTGGAAGATATCGAAGCGATAAAGCGGCTGAAGGCCCTTTATTGCGATATTTGCGATGACGATCACAATCCAGACCGCATCTGGCGTATCTTCGCCGAGGACGGTATCTGGGAAGGTGGCAGCTTCGGCAAAGCTCAAGGCCATGAGGCGATCAGGAAACTGTTTGCGGGCTTTCAGAGGCTCATCAGCTTCTCACAGCACAATGTCTTCAATCCGCAGATCAAGATAAGCGGTGACCGAGCTCATGCGAGCTGGTATCTGGCCGGGCCGTTCACTTTTCGCGAGAAGAATGATGCACGCTGGATTGCCTGCCGTTATGAAGATGACTACGTAAAGATCAACGGCGAATGGAGATATCAGCATCTGCGGGCGGAAATTCGGATAGCCGCGCCTTACGAAACCGGCTGGGCTGGGAAAGGCTAACCGCGATAGCTTCTCTATAATTGTAATTTCTCTGCGCGGAGCGGCCGCTATCTGCTCTCCCAGGACGCGCATTGAAATTCATGCATATCCATTCGCCGGCCTGGCTAATTCAATCAAGCCTGCTTCTGCAAGCTGAATCGATCATTCGAGATACTTCAATTAGTCGGGAGTTCGGCTTCACAGTTCTCTAGTGTCCTCCAATTTCCGTATCGGGGATGTTTTGGACCGCTAGGAATTGTCCTTGGCTGGCCACCGTTTGCTCTGAACTAAACTCAAGTTTTGGATTAACGCTTTCGAACGCTCAGATCCGTCGCATCATCGCCGCACTGGGCGGCGGTGAACCATGCCATTCCGCTGAATTACCGCGAACGATGCTGCGGCTTCTGGGCGGGATAACATCAGATGACTGACCTGTTCCGCCGCGGCCTCGAGATGCAACCGCGGCCTCCGCGCCGACGCAGCGAACGGCATCGCGCGAGACCGCATTCAGCGCGGCCCGCTCGAAACTTGCGCATTCTCCATCGGCGCGTACGATCGCTTGCTGAAATGCGGAATCACATGCTTGCCCCACAATTCGATCGCCTGCATCGTCTTCTCATGCGGAATTGCCCAGAACTGCATCATGCATAATAGTTGATCCAGCTTCGCCTCCGCCTGTAACCGCTCGACCTGCTTGATACAGCTATCCGGACTCCCGCATATACACATTCCGCGATCAATCAAGTAATCGATGTCGACTTTTGACGGATCGATTCCCTCGTAGCTCTTCGGCAATTCCGGCGCCGTTCCGCGCGCCGGGTCCGACGGATTCACGCCGGTCTTCTTAGCCGCGATCACCGCCGCGGTCACTTGCAGCGTCGTATTCACATACGACATGAACGAGCGCTCCGCCTCTTCTCTCGCCTGTGCATCGGTCGGCGCGCAATGCACCAGCGAGAACGCCGCTGCTTTGTTATTCACGAACGCCCCGTAGGGCTTCGCTTGCCTCACCGCTGCGCGATAGGCCTCGACCCGCCGTCCGAGCTTCTCCGGCGACACCAGCAGCGTGAAAGAGAGCAGCCCGAGTCCCAGCCGGCCCGCCAGCTCATGGGTATCTTCACCCGTGCATGCTACCCACATTGGTGGATGCGGCTTCTGGATCGGCATCGGCACCACCGTCCGCTCTGGAATGTCGAAGTAGCGCCCCTTGTAGGAAAATGTGCCATCATGGCTTTTCCAGATCGTCGTGATTACATCCAGCGCTTCTTCCCAGCGCGCCCGCGTCTCATTGTAGGGAATCCCGAAGCCGCCGAGTTCCACCTGCGTCGCCGATCGCCCGGTCCCAACTTCCACCCGGCCATTACTCAGTATATCGAGCGTCGCAACCCGCTCTGCAATCCGCACCGGATGGTTATACGGAAACGGCAGCAGCACCACCGCATGGCCAATCCTCATCACGCTCGTGCGCTGCGAGATTGCGCCATAGAGCACTTCCGGCGCCGATGAATGCGCGAAGCCGGGCTGAAAATGATGCTCGACGGTCCAGAAGTGGCTAAAGCCCACCTGCTCGGCCTGGTCTACCTGTTCGAGCACCTGATGGAACACCTGGTACTCGCGTTCCCGATGCTTCAGCGGGCTGTTGACCTGAATCTCATAGAAGATGCCAAAATCCATCGCTCGCCTCCTGCCACTTTTCCGTAATCTCCCTCAATCCCTCCTAAATCACAACAGAATGAAAGCTTGTCGCCGTTGCATCGATAATTGCACGCCTTGCCCACTGTTTTCCCGCGACGGTCGGCGTGCCAACTTTGCTGATGTCAGCGCATCCCTAGCTCATTGTGCCTTGCGATAAGAATCAGTATAAGCGGCTGATGGATGCAAATGGGACAGGCAAGGATGACAGGGGCATCTTGCAGATCGAACTTGAATCAGCAAAGAATCGTCTGGCGGCGTTTCTAGCGAACAATCAAGTTTCAACTGTTGAGATAGTCCAGATCGTGACAGAGACCGCCGGCGTCGTCGCCGTTAAGGCTCCTTGGGGCGACCGATCAATGGCCATTCAAATATCCGGTGATGATCTAGTAGACGCCCTTAACAATCTGCAGCTCCCAGAAAGGTACACTGCCATATGGCATATTGACTCAAAATTGCTAGAAGTAATTTTTACCGCCTATCCTATTCCGCCTGAAATAGCGCGCAGAGCCTTCACTTTTAAGCACAACGGTCGTTGCTGCGAGTGCTCTTTTGGTGACTCAAGCGAAAGACTGCTTTTAATCGCCGCAAATTTTTGGCCGATTGGTCCGTCGACCACGGCATTCCGAAACCTACCGACGTTCCGAAATTACTTACAAGCGCGTAAACACAAGAGGGAGATCCCTGGATCGCGCGCAATCTCTTTCTGGATCAGAGGCCTTCAGTGGGACGACGACGTCGTTTTGGATTTGATTAATCACCTGAACTTTTACATGGTCTATTACGACGCTCTATCACCTCAGATTCTAATTCATTCGCCCAAATCTGAGGCGATACAACCTCAAACAAGATTCAGGGATGGTGTCTTTCCTCAATCGATAAACTCTAAGCCAATACAAGAGAACTTGTTGCAATTTTGGAGTGCATCTAACGAAGGTGATCCCATCCGGCGCTTCCTAAATAGCTATCTGATCATTGAATCGGCGGCATTTTTTTATATCAGTGAAGAAGTGAGGCGAACCGTAAAAAAGGCAGTGCTATCGCCAAACGCTGCAGACAACATCGAGGCACTAACGGACCGCGTGCTTGAGGCCGTTAGTGCAGATAAACTCTACTTGAATCAGAAGATTGAGGCGTTACTTGAACGCTGCGTCGATCCCAATCTTATCTGGCGGGAATTTGAGAAAAACTTCGCATTCTTCTGCGAGACGATCAAATTCGACGGCGGTTTCATTTTAAAGCCGATAGTGACGAATACAACCGATGCTGCTTCATTTGGAGCGGAGGCCGCGAAATGGCACATCGGATTCGAAAAAAATATTACTTCGATCCGGAATGCTTTGTCACATGGAAAGGAGCAGCGCAGTTCGGCCACCATCACACCTACCGCCGCTAATTTCGCGCGCCTGCGGTGTTGGCTATCTCCGATTGCAGTAGCGGCCAGAGAGGTCATGGTCTATCGCGACCTAGCATAACGAACAACTGTTGACGGTTTATGGACCGATGGGTAGATTACATCGGTACGAAGTGCGTCTAGTTGGCGAGGGTCAGCAAGGAGAGCCCTATGAGACCAGGACCTGATAGCGAATAAGCCCAATAGGCATCATTTAGCAGCATCAAATCGCCCGCTACGGAGACTAGTGGGCGATTTCTTTTTTGGCATCCTGCCGATGAATACTCTATCCAGACGTCAAGGGTGAAGGCCTTTACTGCCAACGCTTTGATTCACCAAACCTGTTGATGCCGTTTCCGTCTCTCACCCTTTATCCCACGCTTCCCAAAACAACCAGACTGCAGCGGATGTTTCACGTGAAACATCCGCTGCAGCACTCCAATAGCCGTTCCAACCGCGAGGGTTGGGTCTAAGTCCCTCAGCGGGTAAGATCGTCCAGACAAACAAAAACGTGACCGCACGCCCGGAGGCTCTGCAATGGCCGAAAAAATCCAAAAAACCGACGAGGAATGGCGCAAACTTCTGACCCCCGAACAATTCGAAATCGCCCGCAAAAAAGGCACTGAACCCGCCTTCACCGGCAAATACTGGGACCTTCACGATGAAGGCCTTTTCCTCTGCGTATGCTGCGGCAACGAGCTTTTCAAATCCGATACGAAGTATGACTCCGGATGCGGCTGGCCGAGCTTCTACGCCCCCCTTGATGAAAGCCATGTCGAAACCGCCGCCGACAACAGCTACGGCATGCGCCGTACCGAGGTGATGTGCAGCCGATGCGGCGCCCATCTCGGCCACGTCTTCGAGGACGGCCCGCGTCCGACTGGCCTCCGCTACTGCATGAACTCAGCCTCGCTCAACTTCGTCAAAAAGGGCGAATAGTGCGATGGCTCTAACTTCTGCTGTTGCCCCCTCGCCCGAAAGGCGGTCCGGCACGGATGTTTCACGTGAAACATCCATGCCTCTCCGCGATAGCCTCGGTCATGCAGTCGAGGTCTCCGGCGTCAGCTTCAAATATGATGAGAAGGCCGCGTTGAACGGCCTCAGCTTCACCATCGAGCGCGGTGAAATCTTCGGCCTGCTCGGTCCCAACGGTGGCGGCAAAACGACGCTCTTCAAACTGCTTTCCACCCTGATGCCGCTTCAGGCGGGCTTCATCCGGGTTTTCGGCGATGATCTCCGCGCCTCGGCTATCGCCCTGCGGCGGCGCTTCGGCGTCGTGTTTCAGCATCCAAGCGTCGATGGCAAACTGACGGTCGCCGAGAATCTTGCGACGCATGGCCACCTGTACGGGATGCGCGGGCGGCAACTAGCCGATCGCTCTGCTGCGATGCTCGCTCGCCTCGGCCTCGAATCACGCGCCAAAGACCTGGTGGAAACGCTCTCCGGCGGATTGCAACGGCGCGTCGAGCTGGCCAAGGCCCTGCTCCATCAGCCAAAGCTTTTAATCCTTGACGAGCCTAGCACCGGCGTGGATCCGGCAGCACGCCGCGAGTTCATCAATTACCTCGCCCAACTGCGCGAGCAGGACGGCGTCACGATCGTCCTGACTACGCATTACCTGGAGGAAGCCGAACGCTGCGACCGGCTTGGCGTGCTCCATCAGGGCCGCCTCGCTGCGCTCGACACGCCAGCCAGTCTGAAGGCGCAGGTCGGCGGCGACGTTGTGGTGATCAACGCGCGCGACCCAGAAGCATTGCAGAAGAAAATCACTGCGCAAATGCACGTACGGGCAAGCGTTGTGGACGGCATGATTCGCGTGGAACGTCCGCGCGGCCATGAGTTCGTCCGCGACGTGGTGGAAGCCTTCGGCAGCGAATTGGAATCGGTTACGTTTGGCAAGCCGACGCTCGAAGACGTTTTCGTCCATCTGACAGGCGAGCGGTTCGTTGCCAATGCTGCAGGAGAGATGGCATGAGCGAAGGGGCTATAGCAGTCCGCGACATCGCGGCTCCGGGCGAGTGGCGCAGCGCAGACGGCGCGGGCGGCGTGATGCTGCAGGCCGGCACTTTATGGTGGCGCGAGATTACGCGCTTCCGCCGGCAGCGCAGCCGTGTGATCGGTTCATTCCTGCAGCCGCTGGTCTTCTGGCTGCTGCTCGGCGCGGGCCTGAAAGCCTCGTTCCGGCCGGCCGGGATGCCTGCTGGAATGGACTATTTCCAATATCTCTATCCCGGCTTTATCGTGCTGGTGCTGCTGTTCACCGCTATTTTCGCGACGATCTCAACCGTTGAAGATCGGCGCGAAGGCTTCCTGCAAAGTGTGCTGGTTGCGCCGATCTCCCGCCCGGCAATCGTGTTCGGCCAGGCGCTCGGCGGCACCACGTTGGCCTGGGTGCCAAGCTGTATATTTCTGGTGCTGGCGCCGCTCGCGGGAATCAGCCTGAGCCTCAGCACAGTTATAATGTCGGCGGCAATGATGGCGGTTATCGCCTTCGCGCTGACTTGTATCGGCTTGATAATCGCGTGGCGGATTGAATCGACACAGGGTTTCCACGCAATCATGAATCTGATCCTCGTGCCAATATGGCTATTGTCGGGCGCGTTTTGGCCGGCTGCCGGGGCGCCGCCGGTGCTGGCATGGCTAATGAAGCTGAACCCGCTGACTTACGGGATGGCGGCGCTGCGTGAATCGTTATACATCACGAATCGCACCGCAGCAGGCGCGATGCCGAGCCTTGCTTTCTCGGTGCTAATCGCGATCCTATTTGCGGTTGCGACATTCGCGCTAGCGGCGCGCACGGCGAGGCGGGCAACTATCCGCTGAACGACCGCCGCAGGCCCGAGTTTGATTCAGATGCTTAGGCGGGACGCTCAGGGCCTCGCGTCCGCACGTCTTCACGGGTTCTGCACGGGATGTTTCACGTGAAACATCCCGTGCAGAACCCCGCCCAAGATTTCCGAGAGCGGCCTCGCAAAGTCTCAGACGCGGCACTCGAAGCCTCTCGCGCCACCACAGCCTCGGTCTAGGAGCGAAGACGCGGGATTCCTCGCGCGCGGCAGCCACACGCACGGGAATGACAAACTGGGACCCAACGAGGACTAGAGGGTCTCGTTCGCCTGATCATTAGAGCGGGTCGAAGTAGGCGGTGGTGCGGGCGTCGAAGTGGAATTCGCGGGCGAGGGAAATCCATCGGCGGTCGCGGCCATGCAGCGGCTCGGGCAGATGGTCGAGCGGGAAGAAGCCGCCGTCGAGGGCCTCGAGAGGATGGAGGCGGAGGCTCCCGCCGTCGAGCCGGCAATAAAAAAGAATCGAGTAAATGTGGCGCATCGGCGAGCCGAGCTTGAGGCTATCAAGGATGCCGATCATGCGGGTGGGGGTGACGGCGAAACCGGTTTCCTCGGCGACCTCGCGCGCGGTGTTCTGGGCAGGGCTTTCGCCGACGTCGCAGAAGCCCGTCGGATACCACCATCGCCCGGTCGGACGCTGAATCATCAAAAGCTCGTCGCGTTCGTTGAAGACGATTGCACCGCACCCGACGCCAACTGTGACGTAGCCGTCATAACCCGAGCCAATCTCGGTACGCCATCGGCGGAAGAGGCCGGCCCCGCCGTCATTGTGCTGCGAGCGGCCTTGCTCGATCAGCGTGCGCATGCGGGCGGCTTCGCGCAGGAAGTCCTCGTAGCGTTCGGCGTCGTAGCCGGTGTTCTTAAAGGCGAGGCCGGTACGGGCGAGGGCGGAGATGCGTTCGATAAAGCGGGCGAGTTCGAGCAGGAGATCATTTTGCGTGTCGGGCATGATGACAAGAGTCTAAAGGATGGGCGTCTGCGGGTCACGCGAGTGGAATTGCAGGGGATGTTTCACGTGAAACATCGGTGTCAGGCAGGTTGATTTAGGAAATGAATGGCGCTGATGGAATGCGGCAACGGCAATGAACAAGTTTGCGGGTTCGCTGAGCGGACAGTGAAAGATTTCACCCTTGACGCTTTGAGAATGATCCTGTCTGAAACGCGAGGGCTGAAGGAGAAATAATCGCCTCTGATGGGTCGTCCTTACATCAAGGATGATTGTTCCTCCACGATTCTGGCATCACGAGTTCGATGGCAATTCCATCGATACGTTCTCAAGGGCTCGCCGTAATTTGGTCTTTCATTAAGCGATGGCAGTTCTGACGGAAGACGGCGCGGACCTCAATTACGCCAATATGGTGGCGGGCGGTTCGCGCGATTCGATACGTGGCGCTGCATGGTAGCGGGGTTGGAGCACCGCGATGCTCTCGATGCCATCAATGGCGATTCCGGTGGCTGACCTTTGCTCAGGCGGCCGGCACGCTCGGGCGGATGCGCGGTGGCGGGGGCGCGGGGGTCTTATGTCACTGGGCGGGGATTTTGCTGTTGATTGACTTCAGGAAAGAACCGGCATGTTCAACTTCGCGGTCGATTTCAGCCAACTGCTGTTGATTCAGCGGATACAGCGTGCCCTTATAATCAAACTCAACATGGCCGCCGCCGCTGGTGTAGGCTTTCGTAGAGCTTTCGGCCTCTAGTTCCTGTCCGTTGATCAGCGTGAGCATAGTGATTTCCTGCTGATGAACCGGCGGCGTGCAGGATTTGCAGAACGAATCGAGCGTGAACTCAATGCTTTTGGGATTGAGAACCTTCACCCCGCTTTTGACCACAGGCCATTTGGGGTCGCCGTAGACCTGCGTCTTGAGGAAGACCTCGCCGTTACGTTCGCCGAAATAGTAGCTCATCGGAACCTTGGTCATCACAGGCTGGAGAATCTGGTGCGGAGTTGTCTGGGCGTAGATGTAGCCACCCCAGCTTCCGACGAATCCGGTAGCTGCCTGCGGCAGCATCAGCATGCTGCTTGCAGGGAGTTTGCTGGCGTCAGCGTTTAGCATATGCGGCCGCTCGGAACCGGCGCTCTCGGCAAGGTTGGCGCTGTTAACCAGCGATGGATGGGCGCCGCTCCAGAGTCCCGCGCGCTCAGTCACGATAAAAATCGCGGCGATACAGAACAGGCCAACGAGAGAACCGAGAACGACTCGTTTTGCAGAAAGGGATGGGCGCGGCTTAGGCATGCGGCGTAACTGCGCGCCACAGCCGGGGCAGAAATCGGTATCCTGGGCGAGTTTCCTACCACATTTCGTGCAATACATACATGCGGACTTTGCCGCGGATCCAGCGTCTCACGAACGACTATCCCCGGTACAGCAATTAGCGGCGCCTATCAGATTAAATAGCATCGCGCATGCTTCTATCAAATATACGACGGGAATCGAGAAAGGTTACCGTGCAGGCGAGGAGTGGCGGTGATGAGGTTGTAGTTGCTTGACATCGGAGGCAGGGGCGTGGTCTAGCTGAGGCAGGCCAGGCGTTTAGATCCTTCGGGAGCCGCGTTTGGAGTCTTGCGCGGATGCGACATATGACCGGCCCGGAACGTACGCTCATCCAAGCTCTACCTGAATCAGGGGAGAAGGATCGACAGGGCAGCCGTGCCGGTATGAGTTATGACAAGCGAAACCGATGTAGGAGTTTACATGGAATGAAAGCCGCGGTTTTTCATGGGCCGAACCATCCATTGAGTATCGAAGACGTCGAAATCGACAAGCCGCGCGAGCGCGAAGTGCTGGTGCGGACGGTCGCGAGCGGAGTGTGCCACAGCGATTTACATTTCGTGGACGGCTTCTACCCGTATCCGGCGCCGGCCGTTATGGGCCATGAGGCAGCGGGCGTAGCCGAGCAGGTTGGGCGTGACGTGACGTATATCAAGCCGGGTGATCATGTAATCGCGTGCCTATCGGTGTTTTGCGGGTATTGCGAAGATTGCATGTCGGGCCATCCAAATAGATGCTCGAATCAGAAGGCGACGCAGCGTACGAAGGACGAATCGCCTCGGCTCTCACAGAAGGGCGCGCCCGTCAAGCAATTCGCGAACCTGTCGACGTACGCCGAACAGATACTGGTGCATGAAAATGCGCTGGTGAAAATCACGAAGGATATGCCGCTGGATCGGGCGGCTCTGATCGGCTGCGGCGTGACTACTGGGGTCGGGGCGGTACTGAATACGGCACGAATCGAACCGGGATCGACTGTGGCAGTGTTCGGCTGCGGGGGCGTGGGGCTGGCGGCGATCCAGGGGGCACGGATTGCGGGAGCGCGGCGGATAATCGCAGTTGACAAATTTCCGGGCAAGCTGGAATTGGCAAAGAGGCTGGGCGCGACTGATGGAGTCGATACGTCGCAGGTGGACGCAGTCAAGGCAATTCGCGAACTGACTAATGGCGGAGTTGATTATGCATTCGAGGCGGTGGGGTTGAAGGTGCTGGCCGAGCAGTGCTTCGAGGCTATTAAGAATGGCGGCACGGCGACTGTGATAGGGATGGTGCCAGTAGGGCAGAAAGTCGCGATCAACGGTGCCAAGCTGCTGACGGAGCGCAAGCTGCAAGGAAGTAACATGGGATCGAACCGGTTCAGGATCGATATGCCGCGGTATGTCGATTACTACTTGCAGGGGCGGCTGAATCTCGACGATATGATCAGCAAACGGGGAAGACTCGAGGACGTCAATACGGCGTTCGAAGCGATGAAGAAAGGCGAAGTCGCGCGCACGGTGTTAATGTTCGACTAACGCGGCGGCGCTATGAGCGACCGGCGATTTCTTAAAGGTAAAGAACCATGAATAAAATGAAGGCGGCGATTTTCCACGGAGCGCATCAGCCGCTCACGATCGAGGAAGTGGATATTGACGATCCGCGGGACCACGAGGTGCTGGTGCGCACGGCGGCGACCGGCGTCTGCCACAGCGATCTACATTTTGTAGAAGGACTGTATCCGTTTCCGGCGCCGGCGATTCTGGGCCATGAGGCGGCGGGAGTGGCGGAGAAGGTAGGCAAGGCGGTGACGTATCTTAAGGCAGGTGATCACGTAATCTCGTGTCCATCGGTGTTTTGCGGGTATTGCGAAGACTGCATGTCGGGCCATCCGAACCGATGCTCGAATCGCGCGGCGACGCAGCGAGGCAAGAATGACACGCCGCGGCTATCGCAGAATGGCAAGCCAGTGGCGCAGTTCGCGGACCTTTCGACGTATGCGGAGAAGATGCTGGTGCATGAGAATGCGCTGGTAAAGATTACCAATGAAATTTCGCTGGATCGGGCAGCGCTGATTGGCTGCGGGGTAACGACCGGCGTCGGGGCGGTGCTGAACACCGCGAAGATCGAGCCGGGATCGACGGTTGCGGTGTTTGGCTGCGGCGGCGTAGGGATTTCGGCGATTCAAGGCGCGCGGCTGGCGGGGGCGCGCCAGATAATCGCGGTAGATCAATTCGAGTCGAAGCTGGCGATGGCGAAGCGTTTCGGCGCGACAGATACGGTGGATGCGTCGAGTGCCGATGCGGTCGAGGCGATTAAGAAGCTGACGGGTGCGGGGGTCGATTACTCATTCGAGGCGGTGGGGCTCAAGAAACTGGCGGAGCAGTGCTTCGACTGTATCAAGCCAGGCGGGACGGCAACGATTATCGGGATGATTCCGGTAGGCCAGAAGGTCGAACTAGATGGGCCGAAGTTTCTGACCGAGCGCAAGATTCAAGGGACGATGATGGGCGGGAACCGGTTCAGAATCGACATGCCGAGATATATCGATTTCTACATGCAGGGGCGGCTGAACCTCGATGATATGATCAGCAAGCGGGCGCGGCTGGAGAACGTCAACGAGGCCTTCGCGTCGATGAAGTCAGGGGAAGTCGCACGGACGGTGCTGATGTTCGACTAGGGAATCGAACTGAGTAGTCAATTCCAGGTCCGCAGCCGCCGCACGGCGTCAAGTACTGCGGATCGGATATGTGAAAGGCCGTGGACCCGAAAGGGCTGCGGCCTTCATTGTTCCTGGCGTTCCTAATCGGTGATTGATCGCCGTTGTGAGCAAATCGGAACGCGATGCGGTTTCGTTGCAGCGAAACGCGATTCGCCCGAACGCCTGAGCTGGATTTCGCAGGCGCTGTCCGGAAGATTTTACACAGCCGATAGCTAATGAGTCTGAGCGCCTGAGGCGGGCTGTCGAGTCATAGGCGGACGGTCCGCGGGCCAGAACTACGGAGCGGGCACACTCGTTGCACTCAACATAGCTATCGTCGGTTCAATTCAAGAAAGCGGGAATTTTCAGGAGAACCTCGAAATGAGTAATTCATGGGGACTTTGTAAAGATTGTAAATGGTGGCAGATCGAACCGAAAGCGCCGGCGCGCGATTCGACTATGGGCGAGTGTATCGACGAAGAACTACAGCCGTACAAGTTGCGGGTATCAGGGTCGAGCGGCTGCAATAGATTCATGGAGGGTAGGCCGGCGCGTGCAAAAGGGTCGAGCGCAGAGCCACCGGCTGCGGAGCCGCAGCGGTAAGCGGTCTCGCGCCTAACTGGCCTAATGACCAATTCTCCGTAGCTGTGAGCCGTGCGCAAAGAGATGATCATTTGACTGGAAATTGATCAGTCATGAGGCGGCCGGCGTTCGCGGGCCGGATGCCTGAGATGCGGCTGTCAAAGGTGCGGCGGCGGGCGTGGGCGTGGCGGAGACCGTTGGTATTGCGGGAGTGATGGGCGTGGCGGGGGTGGTGGAATGGGCGGTGAAGGTGCCGCTGATTTTGCGTACGGCTATGAAGAAAACTGAGACGAACGGGATGGCAATCAGGGTCGAGGCGAGCATCCCGCCGAAAACGACCGTGCCCAGTGATTGTTGGCTCGCGGCGCCCGCGCCACCGGCGACTAGAAGGGGAACGACGCCGAGAATGAAGGCAATCGAGGTCATGAGGATTGGGCGGAAGCGGCGGCGGGTCGCTTCGATAGCGGCCTCTACCGTACTCATCCCTGCGGCGGAGAGGTCGCGGGCAAATTCGACAATGAGGATGGCGTTTTTGGCGGCGAGCGCGATCATTAGAACGAGTCCGATCTGAGTATATAAGTCAACGGGAAATTTGCGCAGAAAGATAGCGGTGAGGATGCCGATGAGGGCGGTCGGGACAACTAGAATTACGGCGATAGGATCCGTCCAGCTTTCATACTGAGCGGCGAGCACTAGATATACTAGAGTAACTGATAGAGCAAAGATGAAATCTGCCTGGCTGCCGATCTGTTTTTCCTGGAAGGCAAGACCCGTCCATTCGTAACTCAAACCGGCAGGCAAGGCCTGATCGGCAAACTGTTCCATCATGTTGAGGGCTTGGCCGGAACTATACTTTGGCGCCGGAATGCCGGTAAGGATGGCGGCAGGATAGACGTTGTAGCGGGTAACCAGCTCCGAGCCGAGCACCCGATGGACACTGACCATGGCGCCGAGAGGGACCATCTGCTGGTCTCGATTGGCGACGTAGAGACTCGAGATGTCCTGAAGTTCGCGGCGATAATCGGCCGCGGCCTGAACTCTAACTTGAAAGGCCTGATTATACTTGTTGAAGAGATTTATATAGGTGGAGCCGAGATAGGTTTGCAGGGTTTGAGTAATGTCACCGATGGGAACGCCGAGCGATTCGGCCATCGTGCGATCGATATCAAGATAAATCTGGGGGCTGTTGTCGCTGAAGGTGGTAAAGCCGAGACGCAGGAAACCCGGGTCGCTCTGGGCGCGATCGAGCACGGCCAGGGTGGCCTTTTGTAATTCGCGCAAGCCGAGACTGGCGCGATCCTCGACGACCATCTGGAAACCGAAGGCGGTACCGAGACCGGGGATTGGCGAGGGCGGCATCACGTCAAAGGCCGCGGTGCGGATGGCCTTCAGGCGATCCTGAAGGCCAGCGATTATTTTAGCTTGAGTCAGTGAGGCCGGGCGCTTTCCGAAGTCATCGTAGATGACGAAGACGGTTATATAGTTCGAGACATTGGCGGAATCGAGAGCGGAAAAGCCGCCCATCGTGACCCATCCCTTGATGCCGGGAGATCGCTTGAGAATTCCGTTGATGCGATCGGAGACCTCGCGGACGCGCGGCTGAGAGGAACCCTGGGGAAGCTCGCCGGAAATGATGCAATAGCCCTGATCTTCCAGGGGTAAGAGAGCAGTTGGATAGATCGAGAAGGCGTAGGCGACAGTGAGAATGACGGCGAAGAATAGGATGACTATTTTGAAGGGACGGCGGGTCATCCAAGTGACTATGCTGACATAGCGATTTTCGAGCGCGGCGAAGGCGCGGTTGAATCCAGTATAAAACCAGTTGAGTTTTTTGTCCTTAGGATGGGGCCGCAGATAGAGGGCGCATTGCGTGGGCTTGAGCGAGAGCGCGTTGGCGGCGCTGATAATTGCGGTCGCGGCGATGACGAGAGCGAACTGGCGAAACATCTGGCCGGTAATACCGGGCAGAAACGAAGCGGGCAGGAAGACGGCGGTCAGGACTAAAGTGATGCCGAGGACGGGTCCGGTGAGCTCGCCCATCGCCTTGATGGCGGCATCTTTGGGGGTCAGGCCTTCCTCAATGTAATGCGAGCAGTTCTCGACGATGACAATGGCGTCATCGACGACGATGCCGATCGCGAGAATGAGGGCGAAGAGGGTCATCAGGTTGATGGTGAAGCCAAGCAGCGCCATGGCCGCGAAAGCGCCGATGATGGTGACCGGGACGGTGGTCGCAGGGACGAGCATCGCACGGAAATTCTGGAGGAAGAGCATGATGACGATGAGGACCAGAATGCCGGCGATGATGAGGGTCTGGTAGACGGCTGAGATGGCCTCACCGATGAAGAGAGTGGTGTCATAGAGCGAGCTATACTTGAGACCCTTGGGAAAGGTTTTGCTCATCGTGGCCATGAGCCGGCGTACTTCCGTTGCGACCTGGAGGGAATTGGCGCCGGGGAGGGCGTAGATCGCCATGTGTCCGGCGGGGCGGCCGGAGAGGCCGGAGAAGAGCGTGAAGGCTTGCTGGCTGAGTTGGATTTTCGCGACGTCTTTGAGGCGGAGAATCGGGGCGGCCGGATTATTCTGGGCTTGGCTAGTTTGCTGAGCCTGCGCGATCGAACCGGAGGGGGGTTCACTTTTAATTATAATATTTTCGAACTGGGAAACGTCGGAGAGGCGGCCGAGAGTATTTACGGTGAACTGAAAAATCTGACTGGAGCCGACTGGCGGGCCGCCGATCTGTCCTGAGGCGACTTGCGTGTTCTGATTGTTGATGGCTTGCTCGACCTGGAGAACGGTCAGGCCGAAGGTCTTGAGCTTGGCGGGATCGAGCCAGATACGCATGCTGTAAGGTCCGGCGCCGATTACCTTAACCTGGCCGACACCGTCGAGGCGCGAGAGCGGATTAACCAGATTAATCGTCGCGTAGTTACTCAGGTAGGCCGCACTGAAGCGGTTATCGTCGGAGTAGAGGCTCTCCATCAAAAGAATATTGGTCGTGACTTCCTTGACATTGACGCCCTGATCGCGCACCTGCTGAGGCAGTTGCGAAAGCGCCCCGTTGACGGCGTTCTGGACGAGGGCCAGGGAAGTATCGAGATCGGTGCCGATCTTGAAGGAGACGGTTAGGGTATAGCTGCCGTCGCTGCCGCTAGTGGACTGCATATAAATGGCGTTTTTGGTGCCGTTGACCGCCTGTTCGATGGGCACGCCGACCGTATTGGCGACAGTCTCGGCACTTGAACCGGGATAGTTGGTGGTCACCTGAATCGTGGGCGGAACAATCGGCGGGTATTGAGAAACTGGCAGAGTGTAGAGGCATACGACGCCGAGAAGGACGATAATGACCGCGATCACATTGGCAAGAACCGGCCGCTCGATGAAAAACTTCGACATCCGAGGTGGTCTCCTGGCCCGAAAGCGCTTGAATGCCAGCTAAAGTCGGGACCAGTTTGGTAGCGCCAGCGACTTAAAGCAACAGCGAAGTCTATCTGGCGACATCGGCTGGCGGGTTGGTGCGAGGTTAGTGGGAAGGTCTCGAACGAGGCGGGTGCGAGGCTGATGGCCGAAATGCCTAGGCCAATTAATAGGGCGCCGTGACTAGTCGTGATGTTTCTATAAAATAGTTATATTACGATTCCTGATTGAGCGACGACATCTGCTTGAGAGGGCATGCTTACGCATCAAGCGACTAGGCGAGAGCATAGATAAAATCTTGGCTTTTGCGCGACGCTGCAAAGATTGAGATAGTGTTCTAACATATTCACTGAAGCGGCCTTGAAGCTTTACCTTATGATCAGGTTCGGCTAAAATAAGGGCTCTTTACATGCAGTGTGGCGGAGGATTTTCGCTCGGCTTTCTCTATGGCCAATCAAACAACGTCTGACGGTTACGGCGCAGAATCAATCCGGGTACTCGAAGGACTCGAAGCGGTACGCAAGCGCCCCGGCATGTATATCGGGGATACGGCGGAGCGCGGACTGCATCATCTGGTGTCGGAGATTGTAGACAACTCGGTTGATGAGGCGCTGGCGGGTTTTTGCACTGAAATCGATGTCGCAATTCATAGCGACGATACAATAACAATTGAAGATAACGGGCGCGGGATTCCCGTGGGGCCCCATCCGACGGAGAAGCGCGACACGCTTGAAGTGGTGCATACGGTGTTGCACGCGGGCGGCAAGTTCGATCGCGGCGCGTATAAGGTGTCGGGCGGGCTGCACGGCGTGGGCGCGTCGGTGGTGAACGCGCTCAGCGCGCATTTCGAGGTTGAGGTACGCAAAAACGGGCGCGTCTATTATCAGGACTACGAGCGTGGCGTGCCGCGGGCCAAGGTGCAGGATCGCGGGACGACTAAGATCAGCGGGACCAAGACGACATTTACGCCGGATCCGGCGATCTTCAAGGAAGTGCTGTTCAAGTACGATTTGATTGCGCGGTATCTGCGTGAGATGGCGTATCTCAACGCGGGCCTGCGGATTCGGTTGAAGGATGAACGGATCGGCAAGCAGGAGGAATTCCATTACGAGGGCGGCATAGCCGAGTTCGTCGAGTCGATCGCAAAGGGCAACGAGCCGCTGCATAAGGTAATTTTCATTAAAGGCGTCCGCGAGGGAGTTGATATTGAAGCCGCGCTGCAATGGACCGACGCGGTGCATGAGACGATTTTCGCTTACGCGAATAATATTCATACGGTGGAAGGCGGGACGCATCTGTCGGGGCTGAAGTCGGCGCTGACGCGGACGCTGAACAATTACGCCAGCCATAATAATTTATTCAAGAACAAAGAGATGCGGCTCGAGGGCGACGATTCGCGCGAAGGGCTGGTGACGGTAGTGAGTGTGAAACTGCCGGAGCCGCAATTCGAGGGACAGACAAAGACCAAGCTGGGCAACTCGGAAGTTGAAGGGCTAGTGTCGGGCCTGGTCAACGAAAAGCTCGCTGAGTATTTCGAGAAGAATCCGTCGGACGCAAAGAAGATTCTCGCGCATGCGATTGAAGCCGCGATGGCACGTGAGGCCGCCCGCAAGGCCAAGGATCTAGTTCGGCGCAAGGGCGCGCTCGATTCGGGATCGTTGCCGGGCAAGCTGGCGGACTGCCAGGAGCGCGATCCGGCGCGGAGCGAACTATATATCGTCGAAGGCGATTCGGCCGGCGGATCGGCCAAGCAGGGACGCGATCGGCGGGTGCAGGCGATCCTGCCGCTGCGCGGGAAGATTCTGAACGTCGAGCGCGCGCGCATCGACAAGGTACTGTCGTCCACTGAATTACGTACGCTGATTACGGCGCTGGGAATGGGCGTGGCGGGCGACAAGGATATTGCGAAGCTGCGCTACCATACGATTGTGATCATGACCGACGCCGACGTTGATGGATCGCATATCCGGACGCTGCTGCTGACCTTTTTCTTCCGCCAATTCATGGAAATAGTCGAAGGCGGCTATCTGTATGTTGCGCAGCCGCCGCTATTTCGCGCGAAGAAAGGCAAGAACGAACGCTATCTCAAAGATGAACCGGCGCTCGAAGATTATCTCACTGATCTGGGCTCGGAGGCGGTGGCGCTTAGTGTAGGAACTGGCAAGGACGCGCGTGAGTTCAAGGGCGCGGCCTTAAAGGGCGTAGTAAGAAAAGCGCTCCATCGCGAGCGGATGTTCGAGAATCTCGAGCGGCGGTCAAAGGAGCAGGCGATTGTTCAGGCGCTGGCCGAGCTGATTGGGGAGAAGGCGATCGGCGCCGATACGTTTCGCGATCGCGAGACGCTGGCAGCGGCGGCAGCGGCGATCATTCAAGCTACCGGCGCCGGCAACTTGATTAACCAGATCGAGCAGGACGGGGATACAGCCTGGAAGATCGTGTTTGCGCATGCGCGCAACGGTGCGACGCCGCCGACCGTGGTGGATTTGGCATTGTTCCAGAGCGGTGAGATTCGTGAGATTCGGCGGCTCAACAGCGATCTTGAAGCGATGAAGGCGCCATTCAAGCTGAAAACCGGCGACGAAGAGCGGACGGTTGAATCGTTCAAGGCAGTGGCAGATGCGGTGCTGGCGGCAGGCCAGAAAGGAGTCGAGATTCAACGTTATAAAGGGCTGGGCGAGATGAATCCGGAGCAGTTGTGGGAAACC
>DATJUF010000228.1:0-5759 GCA_035502655.1 Binataceae bacterium (SeqCode) | reverse complement strand
ATCGGCGGCACCGCCGAAGAAGAGGCTGCCGATTACATCAAGCATAACGTCAAGAAACCGGTGGTGGCGTTTATCGCGGGACAGACTGCGCCCAAGGGACGCCGGATGGGCCATGCGGGCGCGATTATCTCAGGCGGACGTGGCACGGCGGCGGATAAAATCGCGGCATTGCAGGCAGCAGGCATTACCGTTGCGATGAGTCCGGCGGATCTCGGCTCCACGATGAAGGCGCTGCTCGACAGCAAAGCTGCCTAAGTGGCGCAGGTTCAAAATGGAATTTACCTTCGCGATTATCAAACCCGACGCGGTCAGGCGATTTTATACCGGCGACATTATCAAACGCATCGAAAGCAGCGGGTTGCATATCAGCGGCATGCGCCTGATCCATCTGACCCGTGCCCAAGCAGAGGCCTTTTACGATGTCCACAAGGAGCGGCCCTTTTTCAGCTCGCTATGCGATTACATGACCTCGGGACCGGTCGTGGTGATGGCGCTGTCTGGTGAAGGTGCGATCAGCCGCTGGCGGCAACTGATGGGTGCGACCAATCCTGCGGACGCTGCGCCCGGCACTATTCGTAAGGACTTCGGCCAGAATATCGAACAGAACGCGGCGCACGGTTCAGATGGGCCAGAAACTGCTCCGCGCGAAGTCAGCTTTTTCTTCAGCAGGCTCGATCTGGTGCGTTAGAAAGCCGTATGATTCCGCGCTCGAAGCCCGGCCACCATACGCCGAGTTCCGTGCCTAAAGTTGATTCAATCGTCTATTCGAAGCGATGGCTAACATGGCGCTTCTATGGCTCCTGCGGCTGAGCGCGACTCTCTGGACTGGCTCCGGAGTGCTGCGAGTGACGGAAGCAGTGAGCGAGGCGCAAAGGCACCGTATTGAGGATTGGATTCACCTCGAAGCGATTCAATTGCTAGTCTACCATGCTTCGGCAGTGATAACGACGCTGGTGCTTTCCGCGCTGGTAGTGTTCGTGATTCAGCGTTTGATGCGTGAGGGGCCGGTCAGGCGCCTGATCATTCTAATCGATGAAATCTTTGTTGCGCTGCTGATTGTGTTTTTCGTGGGAGAAGCAGTCTTTTCTTTCTGGCGTAAATAAAGGACGCTTGCGGGATCTGAACCAGCTTTCTTGGGCGAAAGCAAGATAAATCCAAACTATGTCCAGAAGATAGGACGATTGCGTCGTGCCGCGGTTATCGGTCAGAATCCCGATGTAAATGACCCAATACGCACGGTTCAGCCCCAGCGTAGCGTCCCTCAAGAAGGTGGCTGTAGCCGGCTATGGCGTGGCTATAGCCGGATTGCTGACGGCGCTGGCTGTAGGGGCGGGCGGCTGCGATCCCGTGATCAATATCGGGGGTGCGAATTTTCCGGGATGGCTGTTGTGCTCTATCGTGGGAGTCGCGATGGCCGGCCTGATGCGGCCGTTGTTTGTGGCGCTGGGTATCGAGCGCTATCTGGGTCCTGGCGTCCTGATCTACCCGTGCCTTGTGATCCTGCTTGGCTGCCTGACCTGGCTACTTTTTTTCAATCGGGTTTAATCTGTGGCCGCGATGGCTAAACCGCCGGCTGTCACTACATCCAAGCCTCGCGTCACCGTACAAAGGATGGCCGGGCGCCTGCTAGGCGCCTTGATCGTAATAGGAGCTCTGGCTATAGGCGCTTATGTTACGCGGCTCTACTATCTGTATCCGCGCACCGATGACGCCTACGTGCGGGCGAATATCGTGGGGGTGGCGCCCCATGTGAGCGGCCCCATCGTGCAGTTGCCGATTCACGATAATCAGCACGTCAGGGTGGGTCAGCTCTTGTTCGTAGTTGATCCGCGGCCCTACAAATCGGCGCTCGATAAGGCGGAAGCCAATCTGATGCTGACCAATCTGCAAATCAGGGCGCTCGAGGACGCCGTTCGCTCAGCCACATCGCGGCGGCAGCAATTGATCGCCGAAGCCAGCTACGATCGCCAATACCTGGAACGGATAGAGCCGTTGCTAGCGCGTCATTTCGTTACCGCGAACGACGTTTTTAATGCACGCAGCCGGGTTCAGGCTGACGAGGCGGCGATAGAGAGCGCCCATAGCGAGGTGCAGCGCTCGACCAATGATCTGGGCCAGTACGGCGATATCAATGCGCGGCGCAAGGCGGCGGAGGCGGCGGTGTACGACGCCAATTTGAACGTCAATTATTGCTATGTTAAGGCGCCGTTTGATGCGTATATCACCAATCTCAATATCGCCGTGGGCCAGTATGCCAACGAGGGGCGCGACGTCGTCAGCCTCGTGGATAACCGCGTCTGGTACGTATTGGCCAATTTCCGTGAAGACTTCCTGGCGCATATTCAGCCCGGGATGACGGCACAGGTGTTCCTGCGGAGCTACCCAAACCATCCGTTCCGCGGGACGGTGCAGGGTGTCGGATGGGCGCTCTACCAGGGCAACGGCGCGACCGTGGCCGGCTTGCCGCAGATTGAACCGACGCTCAACTGGGTGCGGCTATCGCAGCGGTTTCCAGTTCGGGTGACGATGGGACCGAATGATGAACGGTTCCCGTTCCGGATGGGTGCGACGGCGGTCGTCACGATTCAGGGGTTTCGCCGAGGGCAACGACCGGCCCCGAATTTCCCTTCAGATTAGCGGTCTCGCGAGGATGCATCGCACATCGGTCATCGGACGGCTTGGGTGTCGAGGATTTTCCTCTACAATACACGAGGTGAGTCCAACTGCGGCAATTAAAGATGCGGCGCCGATCGCGATCACCGCGCGTGCGATTCGAGATCTGACGCTGGCGGAAACCGAGCAGATGTTGCGCGCAGCCGGCGAGCGTCCGTTTCGCGCGCGCCAAATCATGAGCTGGCTGTGGCAGCGCAATGCCGAATCGTTCGCGGCGATGACCGATCTGCCGGTGGGATTGCGTGAATGGCTTGCCGCTAATTGGGCGCTAGAAGCCCCTGACGCTTGTGTCAGTGAGGTCGTGCGATCTGCCGATGGCACGCGCAAGCTGCTGATTCGAGCGGGTGGCGAGGCGGTCGAGAGTGTAATAATCCCGGCGGACGAGCGCACGACGCTGTGTATTTCCAGTCAGGCAGGCTGTGCGATGGGCTGTGAATTCTGCGCGACGGCACGGATGGGGCTTCGGCGAAATCTCGCCGCCAGTGAGATACTCGGCCAGATACTTGCGGCGCGGAGCTGTCTGGCGGAAGGCGAAACGCTGACTAACTACGTCTTTATGGGGATGGGCGAGCCGCTCGCCAACTATCAGCGGCTGGCGCGCGCGCTCACGATTATGACCGAGCCGTGGGGGATGGGAATTTCGCCGAGGCGAATTACGGTCTCGACGGTCGGGCTGATCCCGATGATGGAGCGGCTGCTGGCAGAGTTTCAGGTGAATCTGGCGGTGTCGCTGCACGCAACCACCGACGAACTGCGCGATCGCATTGCGCCAATTAACCGGCGATATCCGCTGGGCGAATTAATCGAGGCATGCCGGGGGCTGCCGCTCGCGCGGCGTCGGCGGATCATGTTCGAGTACGTGATGCTTGACGGCGTCAACGATTCAGACACGGAAGCGCGGCGGCTGGCGCGGATGCTCGGCCCGCTACGCGCCAAGGTCAACTTGATTTTCTTCAATCCCTTTCCCGGTGCGCCGTTTGCGCCGAGTCCGCGTACCCGGGTCGAAGCCTTTCAAGCCGTGCTTCATCGGGGTAATTTGACCGCTACAATCAGGGAAAGCCGCGGACGTGATATCGCGGCGGCGTGCGGGCAGTTGTACGCGGAGCATCAGCAGGGCGGAAGCACAGTGACGGTTCAAAAACGCTGGACTGAGGTAACTCAACGCAAGCGCGAGCGTAATTGAGAAGTGCGCGCATAATGGGTCCGCAGGCGCCTTGCGGGCCGGATGCGTACAAGCGTTGAAACGGAGTGAAAACCGAAATCGATGGCGGTACTCGGCATAATTGGCGGCAGCGGCTTTTATAAAATTGAGGGCCTCGAACGGGTCAAGCCGATTATGCTTGAGACGCCATTCGGAGCGCCATCGGACAGTTATTATTGCGGATGGGCGGGCGGCACCGAGGTGATTTTTCTTTCACGCCACGGCCCGGGTCATCGGATCCTGCCGAGTGAACTGAACTACCGCGCAAATATCCATGGGATGAAACAGCTCGGCGTTGACCATCTCGTGTCGGTCAGTACCGCCGGCAGCATGAAAGAGGCGATCGCGCCCGGTGACATGGTGGTTCCTGACCAGTTTATCGATCATACTTATGCGCGGCGGCCGAGCTTTTTCGGCGACGGTATCGTCGGCCATGTCTCGCTGGCTGATCCGGTCTGCAAAGATTTGAGTCTAATGCTGGTTGAAGCCAGCCGCACGGCTGGCGCCAGGGTCCATGAAGGCGGGACCTACCTTTGTATCGAGGGGCCGCAATTCTCAACCCGCGCCGAATCACGGCTTTATCGGACCTGGGATGTGGATGTGATCAGCATGACGGCGATGCAGGAAGCGCGGCTCGCCCGCGAGGCCGAGCTTTGTTATGCGGTGCTGACGCTGGTCACCGATTATGATTGCTGGCATGAAAGCGTTGCGGCGGTCGATATCGGCGAAATCCTGCGGGTGATGCGGCTCAATGTCGACAAAGCACAGCGTGCCGTGGTTAACCTGGCGCACACAGTGGGCACGCGCGTGCGTGATTGCACCTGCGGCAGCGCGCTGGCCAACGCGATTATTACTGAACGTTCCTCGCTGCCACCGGAAACGGCCGCCAAGCTGAATCCAATCATTGGCAAGTATCTGAAATGACTCGGCAGGCAGCTAAAGGACCAGGAAATAGCTGAATCAAACTTCAAGTCACCATGCGGCGCCGCCGCAAACAGGTTGAATCCAAACAGATGAGTATTCTGGTAGTCGGCAGCATGGCCTACGACACGATCGAGACGCCGCAGGGCAAGGCGGAATCGGCGATCGGCGGCTCGGTGAGTTATTTCGCACTGGCAGCGCGCTTCTTTTCACCAGTCAGTATCGTCGCGGCGATCGGCACGGATTTTCGCGATGAGGACGTCAAGATTTTTGCCGAGCGCGCGATCGATATCCGCGGAGTGATGCGGCGCAATGGCCCAACCTTTCGCTGGCATGGCCGCTATCATGAGGATATGAATATCCGTGACACGGTCAGCGTAGCTCTGAACGTGTTTGCCGATTTCACGCCTGACCTGCTGCCTGACCAGCGGCGCTCCGATTATGTATTTCTAGGAAATATCGCGCCCGAGTTGCAGGCCCATGTGCTGGCGCAGGTCGCGAGTCCCAAGGTGGTTGCCGCCGACACCATGAACCTCTGGATCAACAACGAGCGGCAGGCGCTGGTCGCATTACTGCCACGGATTGGAATCCTGACGCTCAACGACGAAGAGGCGCGGATGCTGAGCGGCGAATACAACCTGGTCAAGGCCGGGCGGGCACTGCTCAGGATGGGTCCGCACACGGTCTTGATCAAGCGTGGCGAATACGGCGTGTTGCAGTTTAGCCAGGAGGGGATGTTTGCGGTACCGGCTTATCCGCTTGAAGAAGTGGTTGATCCGACCGGTGCAGGTGACACGTTTGCGGGCGCGTTTATGGGCTATATCGCTCGGAAGGGCGGGCTTAACGAGTCCACACTACGCACGGCCGTTGTCTACGGATCGGTGCTGGCGTCGTTTGCGGTCGAGCGCTTTTCGATTGACGGTTTGACGGCATTGGCGTGGCAGGATATCGATGCGCGCTACCG
>DATJUF010000227.1:0-6366 GCA_035502655.1 Binataceae bacterium (SeqCode) | reverse complement strand
GACCCACTATTCGTCAGTTAAACCATCTTAGAGTTACTAACGGATGGAACCTTTTACTCCATCACTATCGGACTATCTGGCCTCGCTTATCCCGACGTTAGACGCTTCTCCTTGGATTAGATGACATTAAGGAAGCTGCCTCTTTCGCAGGCGGCTCAAACACGTCATAGATAAGGCGAGGCGCTGGGCGTTCCGGCGTCCTAAGCAGGTCTATCGCGATGAAACTGGTCGATCGGATCACCCAGGGAATCCAGTCAGCCAACTCCAACGGCGCCACCCGCGCCGCCTCCATTATCGGTACAGCTAACCGCCGCTCGCGCAATGTGCTTGCCGATGGCTTTCAGCAATTAAAGCTTGCCGTCCATAACCGGCTGTTCGAAACACTTGACGTGTCGCGCCTTGAAAGCCTCGAGCAGAACATGGCAGCGGCGAAAGTTACCCAGGCGATCAGCGAAATCCTGACCGAGGAAGGCCGCCTGCTGACCGAGGCCGATCGCCTGCGGCTGGTCGAAGAGATCAAGAATGAGTTGCTTGGGCTGGGTCCGCTCGAACCGCTGCTGTGGGACGAGAATATCAGCGACATCCTCGTCAATGGACCTAATCGCGTCTATGTCGAGCGCGAGGGCAAGCTCTACCTGACCGAAGTCCGATTCAACGATGATCAGCATCTGATGCTGATCATCGACCGTATCGTTTCGCAGGTTGGCCGCCGGGTCGACGAAGCTTCGCCGATGGTCGATGCGCGGCTGCCCGACGGCTCGCGAATCAACGCGATTATCCCACCGCTCGCGCTGGATGGCCCCTCGCTATCGATTCGGCGCTTCGGCCGCACACGGCTGCAGATGGCCGACCTGATCGATCGCGGCACGCTGACCGCCGAGATGGCCGATTTTATCAACGCTATGGTGAAGGCGCGGCTGAATATCCTGGTCTGTGGCGGAACCGGCTCCGGCAAGACCACGATGCTCAACTGCATGTCGGCCTTCATTCCCGAAACCGAGCGGATCGTCACGATTGAAGATTCGGCCGAACTGATGCTCCAGCAACCGCACGTGGTGCGCCTGGAAACCCGTCCACCCAACGTCGAGGGCAAGGGCGAAGTGACTCAGCGCGAGCTGGTCAAAAACTGTTTGCGGATGCGCCCCGACCGGATCATCGTGGGCGAGGCGCGTGGCGCCGAAGTGTTCGACATGCTGCAGGCGATGTCCACCGGCCATGACGGCTCGATCTGTACGCTTCATGCCAACACACCGCGTGACGCTATCGCTCGCCTCGAAATGATGATGCTGCTCTCGGGCGCCTCGATACCACAGCGGGCGATGCGCCAGCAAATCGCCTCAGCGCTCAATATCGTCGTGCACTTGAGCCGGATGTCCGACGGAATCCGAAAGGTAATGCGCATCTCCGAGATCACCGGAATCGAGGGTGACGCCGTGATGATGCAGGATCTTTTCGAGTACAAACGCACTGGCCTCGGCGGCAACGGCGGCGTGATCGGGGAGTTTCGTGCGACCGGCATGCGCTCGATGTATACCGATCGGGTCGCTACCACCGGTCATCGCATTGATCCGCCATTCAACGCTTACCGGTAGAGCATCACGATGGACCTGCTAATCGTCGCCGTGGTTTTTGCCAGCGTGTTCTTCGGCCTGCTGGCGATTTTATCGAGGCGGGGCGGCGGCTCCGACCGCCGCGTCAACATCGTACGCCGGATGGCGCGTCCCATCCCAACCGATATCGACATCACGCGCCGGGCCCGCAAGCGCGAGGAAGGCAGCTTGCTCGGGGCGCTTTGGAAGCTCGACTTGTTGCGCCGGTTAGAGGAAAGCATGTGGCAGGCGGGCCTGTATATGCGGGTCTCCGAGATGACGCTGATCATCGTGCTGATGTTTGGCGGCGGGTTGTTCTTCGGCCAGGCGATGTGGCATGACATGCCCTTCGCCCTGAGCGCCGGGGCAGCATTCGGCGCCATGCCGCTGCTCTACATCCGCTTCCGCCGGACTCGGCGGCTGCACGCTTTTATTGCGCAGCTTCCCTTCGCTCTCGATCTGATCAAGTCGTCACTCGAAGCCGGCAGCTCGCTCAGCCGCAGCCTGCAATCCGTCGTGCAGGAATTTGGCGATCCCCTTGGCAGTGAATTCCGCACCGTGCTGGAGCAGACGCGTATCGGACTGCCGCTGCCGCGTGCGCTCGAAGGCCTACTCAAGCGCGTACCAGAGGAAGATTTGCGGCTGTTGGTAGTGGCGGTTCGGGTCCACGACGAAATCGGCACCAGCCTGGCCCTGATCGTCGGGCGGCTTGCGGAAATCGTGCGGATGCGCCAGCGCCTGCGGTTACAAATCAAAGCCCTGACAGCGCAATCGCGGCT
This sequence comes from Binataceae bacterium (SeqCode), assembly GCA_035502655.1. GTDB lineage: Bacteria > Desulfobacterota > Binatia > Binatales > Binataceae > DATJUF01. The sequence goes on along the minus strand of DATJUF010000227.1, from coordinate 3,998 downwards.
GGGAGGCGTGGTCGTCGCGCTGCTGCCGGTTTTTGTCCTCGGTGCGTTCAGCCTGATTCAGCCCGGCTACGCCGGTTCGCTCTTCTCCGACCCTGCAGGGCTGCGGATTCTCAAGTTTGCCGCGGTCCTCGATGTGATCGCATTCGTCACTATCCGGCGGATGCTGCGGGTGGGCTATTAAGTCATGTCGCCGTTATTCGTCAGCCTTTGCGTGTTCTGCCTGATGGGCGCCTCCGGTGTCGCGATCTACGCCGCATTCTATGGCGGCAACCGTATCGTCGAAGATCGGCTCAACGATCTCGCGGTGAAAATCCGCGCGGCCCAAGGGGCTTTTGCCGACACCCGCAACACCGACGAAAGCTTCGCGCGCACACTCTTCCGATGGGCGGCGGCCCGCGTGCCAGCCCCCGACCTCGCCACCCCTTCCGGCGAGAAGCTGGCCGAAACCCTGATGCAGGCGGGTTTCTTCGGTCCGCACATGGCTCATTATTTTCAGGTCCTGCGGGTACTGGCTTCGCTCCTCACCGGACTGATCCTGCTGATTGCCGCGGTGACGATCGGCAAGCCAGCCGGCGTCGTCGTGCTCTTGACCGCGATGGGCTTTGTACTCGGCGCGATCGCCCCGAGTATCTACATTCGCCGCCGCGCCCGTCTGCGCCAGATGGCTATCGCGCGGCAGCTTTCCGATATCCTTGACCTGCTGGTGGTATGTGTTGAGGCCGGCCTCGGCCTGCATGAGGCGATCAAAGTAGTTGCTACTGAAAGCGAGCGGCAGGGTCAAGAGATCGGCCGCGAACTGTCGCTGGTGGCGAGTGAGATTTCGGCAGGTGCGACGCTCGGGCAAGCTTTGCGCAATCTGGCCGAGCGCACCGCGGTTGAAGATATCCGTCCACTCGCCGCGACCCTGATTCAGAGCGAGCAGCTCGGCGGCCAGATTGCGCCGGCGCTGCACGCCAGCTCCGACGCCCTGCGCGTGCGGCGCCGCCTGCGCGCCGAGGAAGCTGCGCAAAAGACTACAATCAAAATTCTTTTTCCGCTTGTACTATTTATCTTACCCGCAATGCTGATGGTGATCGTGGGTCCGGCGATCATTGAAATACTGCATACTTTGAAACACTAGACTTTCCTGCGCCAGAGTAGTGTGTCCCGATCTGACACGCAAAACAGGCGCTGCATGATCAGCCACAGAAACTATACTTTGCGCCATCGCTACGGCTTCCCCGCATTCGCGGCGCTAGTCACTTCACGCATTTACCCAGCGAGTATGCTCTGCGGTAATCAACGTTATGCCTTGCTGAATAGCTAAAGAAAAATACTATCCATTGAGCAGGCCACCGGCGATAAGAGGTAAGTGGCTATATTAAATTTGCCGGGGGTGGATATGCGCGAACTGAGTAATCGATGGGCCAGTGAAAGCGCCGATCGGCTGAAGCTGATTGGCGCTTTTCTATTAATGGCGGCGTGGCTGATGACCGGAGCAATTCCGGCCCATGCAGCGCCAGTGCGGCTTTGCGGTGCAACAGGAATCTCCAGAGATGTTGCCTGCGGCGGAAGCCTGTTAGATGGAGCCGGGGCCTGCGGCGCCGGACAATATTGCTGCAACCAGGACGGCATGATCTCGTGCAGCGACACGCTGATGATGTCGTCATGCACCAAAGTACGCAACATCTGCCAGATGCCAACCGTTGGCCAATGTACCGAAGAAGATACTAAGTGCACGGCCGACTGTGCCGGCGGCCAATACTGTTGCCAGCATGGGATGGGAAGCGCGAGTTGCAACGGGAACGTAATCGCACTGGAGTTTGATTTGAAAGGCTGCAGGCCAGCATCGTCGAAGATCTGCCTCTACTCGACGCCAACCCCAACTCCAACGCCGACTCCGACACCTACGCCAACCCCAACCTGGACCCCAACGCCAACCCCAACTCCGACACCGACTCCGACCTGGACGCCGACGCCTTCGCCCACGCCGACTCCAACTCCAAGTCCGGCGGCGACGATAACTGGAAGCGTTGAGGGCGGGACCTCACCGGTGACCGGCGCCACGGTGACGCTGTACGCGGCTAGCAACAACTACGGCGCAACACCTAGTCCGCTCGCCACCGCGACTTCCGACGGAAGCGGCGATTTCACCCTGGGGTATACTCCCCCGACTCCCGGCACCACGGTACTCTATGTGACCGCGGTCGGCGGTACGCAGGGCGCCAACACAAACGCCAATTCCGCTATCGGCCTGAGCGGCGTGGTCGGGACGGCAGCTTCACCGGAGCCCTCGGTCGTTATCAATGAGCTGACTACTGTGGCTCATGAATGGGCAATGGCGCAGTTCACCGATACGACTGGCCAGTACACCGGCGCGCCTTCGACCAATGTCATTGGCCTGGGCAATGCTGCCGCGCAGGCTCAGGTAAATCTGGCCGATGTCACGTCAGGCAATCCGGCCAGCTTCTGGACCACCTACAATGCGACCGAAGCTAACTGCACCAGTGTTTCGCCACCAGTTAACTGTGACGGCCTGGAGCGCATGAACACGTTTGCAAACATCCTGGCCGCTTGTATCCAGAGTTCGGGGCCAAGCTCGAGCGAATGCACGACATTGCTCGGCGATACTGGCACCGGCAGCACCACGCTGCAGGCCGCGCACTACATGGCCACCAACCCGACCGCGAGTCTAGTAGCTCTATTTGGCCTGCAAGGGGATTCCACGTATCCGTTCACTCCGTACCTGAGCACAGCCCCGGACGGCTGGGAACTCGCGCTTAACTTAAGCCCCACTGGCGCCAACTTCAGCCATCCGAACAGCGTCGCGATCGACGCCAATGGCGACGCCTGGGTTCCTAACTCAACCGGTAACACCCTGACGGAACTGACTCCGAGCGGTGCCCTGGGCGCCAACTACACTGCCTCGAATCCCACTGGCGCCGACTTCAACGACCCGGTGGGCGTAGCAATAGATCCCACCGGCGATGTCTGGGTGACCAATGACGGTAACACCGGCACTGGAGCCAACAGCCTCACCGAGTTGGTTCCAGGCATCAGCCCCACTGCCACCGTGTATGACTCATCCAATGCGTCGAGCGCTGCTTTCGATGGCCCCTATGCTATCGCCATCGACACATCGGGCAACGCCTGGGTAACGAACCTGTCCAGCGACAGCGTTAGCGAGCTGGTTCCTGCAACATTAAGCAGTTCGGTCAATTACACTAACACCAGCCTCTCGGGCGCCGACTTCAGCTACCCGTTCGCCGTGGCCCTCGATGACGCCGTCCCGGCCAATATCTGGGTGACAAACCTGGGAGGCGACAGCGTCACCGAATTGACCTCAACTGGCACGTTGGTTGGCAACTATAACAATACCAGCCCTGCCGGGGCCGGCTTCCTGGTTCCGGACGGGATCGCCCTGGACGCCGCCAGCAACGTCTGGGTGCCCAATTTCTTCGGCAATAGCGTGACTGCATTGACCTCCGGCGGCGCTCTGTTCCTGGCCGGCAATTTCGATCCACTCGGCGCGGACTTCGACGGTCCCTACGGCATCGCCGTCGATAGCGGCACCAACGTCTGGATAACGAACTCGAGCGGTACCAACCTGACTGAACTGGCCGCCACGACCGGCGATTTCACCGCCAGCTTCACTCCGGCCGGGGCTAACTTTAACTCCCCGTTCGGCATCGCGATCGATGAGTCGGGCAACATCTGGATCACCAACAACGGAGGCAACAGCGTGGCCGAGTTCGTCGGCGCGGCAAGCCCGGTCTTGACGCCACCTGTGGCATGCCTCAGCACGGCCAACATCGTCTGCAAACCCTGAACTCTGTAGCGCGCGGGAGGGAGATCCTCCCGCGCCGAAGCTCTTTCGGCAAAAAAAATCCCTCCCCTGAATTCAGGGGAGGGATTTTTCAATTTAGCCTCCATGCGATGTCGAGCTTAGGAACGCCACGAGAGTCGTACGTCAAAATCTCAACGTGCGCGTGAGGCCAGCAAACGAACGGATTTAACGG
>DATJUF010000226.1:0-21200 GCA_035502655.1 Binataceae bacterium (SeqCode) | reverse complement strand
TGACCCTGTTTTCGGTTGCCTGAACTTTCCAGAGACTCCAGCGAAAGCGGACTCTGGCTGGCAGCGATGGCACGGGAATTGTTCACGCCCATCTGTGCGAACGCGGGACTGACAATCGCGAACGCAGCTATGACGCCAATTATCGCAGCAACCTGACGGCTTCCTGACATTCCCACAGCCTCCGCGGTTGGGCAGAATTGATGGACTAAGTGTATTCGATTTCGATTCCTGGTAAAGAGCTGCGGATTCGGTTTGTTTTGAGTCTCAAATGGGCAATAGCAGCTTTAAGCCTGCTCTCCTTTGCCGTCTTGCCGGTAATGTTGGAAGGCGGGCCGATTGTTCATCTGGCGGACGCCTATGCCGCGGCGTTGTCCAGCGCCCATCCACAACCGTCGCCAACGCCATTGCCGCTGCCCCAGAATCTGAAAATTCCATCGTATCCGCCCGGACCACCCACCTTTCATGATGGCGAAACATTATTTTACCAGGGCACTTGGTTAGGCGTACCTGCCGCCTCGGCCCGCGTCCTGGTCGGGCGTGACCGGACGCATCCCGGATTATGGCGCGGGCAAATGTGGATCACCAGTAGCGCAATCGTCGATCTCATCTACCGTATGCGCGATTACATTCGTGAGGATTTCTGGCGCAATTCCTACCAGCCTAACAACATTTTTATTCAGCAGCACGAAAATAAACGCCTCGACGATTGGCACACCACTTTTGACCATCAGGATCATCTGGTCACAGCCATTAAGCGCAATCGGCGTGGCCAGACCACCGAGCGGCTATTCAGTGGCGGCAATCCGCTCGGGCCATTTTCGGGCGCGATGATGGCTCTGTCGCAGCCGCTCAAACCTGGCGATAATCTCACCTTCGACGTTTTCAGCGGTGGCAATCGTTATGTCTTTGCCTTCAAAGTCATCGACCGCGAACGTATCACCACCGAGTTAGGCACTTTCGATACGCTTAAGATCGAACCCTCCGTCCTGTGGCTGAGTCAGGGCAACTTCCGGAACGAGGCTCGCGACACAACGATTTGGGTTACCGACGATGGCCGCCATTTGCCGGTCAGAATCGCGGCTGACGTGTTTTTCGGCTATATCTACGCCGATCTGGTTAAAGTCGAGGACAAGGGTTCTGAGACCGCCGCCTCTTCACGGGCGAACGTCATGCGGGCGGATACCGATGGAACTGCGGGCGCGCCGCCCACGCGGGCACCTTTGTTCGCGTTTTTCCATAAGCTAGAAGATTAACTCTTCGGCGTGAAGCGTTTCGCCCGATCATGCTATGGTTCGCCAGAGTTTTGACCGACAGGAGAAACCGCGATGGGCAAAAAACTGGAATTCTTCTATGATTGCTCGAGTCCATGGACTTACCTGGCCTTTAGCCAGATCGAGAAAGTCGCAATGCGCCATCAGGCGGACCTGATTTGGCGGCCGATTCTCGTCGGCGGTGTGTTTAATGCGGTCAACCCTTCCGTCTACGAACAACGCGCCAATCCGGTAAAAGTCAAAGCCCGCTATATGAAAAAGGATCTCCAGGAGTGGGCGCATTTCTATGGTTTGAAGATCACCGACATGAACGACCTCTGCGTGTTTCCGGTTAACTCCGTCAAAGCGATGCGCGGAGCGTTTGTGGCGCAAGAACACGGCAGGATCTCGCCTTACTCCAGGCTGGTTTTCGAGACCTATTGGGGCGCCAATCGTGACATCAGCCAGGATGAGGTCTTGCGCGATATCGTGCGCAACAGCGGCCTCGACGAAGCTGAATACTTCCGCAAAATCGCGGCACCCGAGTATAAGGATAAACTGAAGGCGAATACGGCCGAGCTGATAGAGCTTGGCGGCTTTGGTTCACCTACGATCTTCGTCGACGGCGCAATGTTCTTCGGTAACGATCGTTTGCCGCTGGTGGAGCACGCCCTCGAACACAGCCATTAGCTTCTCATTACGTGTGAGGCGGTCCCAATGGATCTGCCCGATTGTATCAGGGCGTTCGTAGCGTTGCGGATGAGCGCAGAGGCCGAGACTGCAATTGAGCGATTCATCGAGCCACTGCGGCCGCTCAGTAGCGGCGTCCGCTGGGTCTCACGAACTAACTTCCATCTAACGCTCCGCTTTCTCGGCAACGAAGTGCCGACATCGTTGATTGACAAGCTGGCTGCGGACCTGTCTCACATCGCCAGCCGCGCGCAGCCGTTCCGGCTGACCGTGCAAGGTATTGGCGGCTTTCCAAATCTCTCACGCCCGCACGTCATTTGGATCGGCTTGCAAAGTGATGAATTGATTGAGCTGGCTACGGACGTGCGAGCCGCCGCCTCGCGCGCTGGCTTCGGCGATGAGGACCATCTGTACACCCCTCATCTGACGATCGCCCGCGTACGCGATCCCAGAGAATTAAGCGGCTTGCGCAGCGTCCTGCAGGCCGCTCGCGAGCACCACTTCGGCATTTCAACAATTGCCTCGATGACGCTCTATCGCAGCATCCTCTGCCCGGCAGGCGCGCAATACGCCGAGCTGAAGTCTTGGCACCTCGGCGCCGCTTAGAATGCCGGATATTTGCATGCACACGAATCGCTAGTGATTTTCGATCCCTTTCCTGTTGATAAGCTCGTCAAGGCATCCTCGCTGTCAGCTTAATGCCATCGGCCATAGCGCTATGCCCTCTGGTTTGTGGCAAAATCGGCTCGGGGCACCCCAAGGCCCGCGATGCGGGGACACCGATGGCGCAGGAAATTAAAACCAAAGCATTGGATCTGGCTCTCAGCCAAATCGAAAAACAGTTCGGCAAAGGCTCAATCATGAAACTGGGCGAGCAGGCGATCGTGACTGATATCGCCGTGATTCCCACCGGCTCGCTCGGCCTCGACATGGCGCTTGGCGTCGGCGGCCTGCCGCGCGGACGCGTGATCGAAATCTACGGACCGGAGTCGTCCGGCAAGACTACTCTGGCACTCGAATGTATCGCCGAAGCTCAGAAGCTTGGCGGCATCGGCGCCTTTATCGACGCCGAGCATGCACTTGACGCTGCCTACGCCCGCAAGCTGGGCGTGATGGTCGAAGACCTGCTGATCTCACAGCCAGACAACGGCGAGCAAGCGCTTGAGATCGCGGAAACGCTGGTCCAATCAGGCGCTATCGATGTGCTGGTAATCGATTCGGTCGCCGCGCTCGTGCCGCGCGCCGAAATCGAGGGTGAGATGGGCGAGCCGCAGATGGGCCTGCAGGCGCGGCTGATGTCGCAGGCGTTGCGCAAGCTTACCTCGATCATTGCGCGCTCGCGCACCGTCGTGATTTTCATCAACCAGATCCGCATGAAGATCGGCGTGATGTTCGGTAACCCTGAAACCACCACCGGCGGCAACGCGCTGAAGTTCTATTCTTCGGTGCGAATCGATATCCGCCGTATCGGCACGATTAAGAGCGGTACTGATATCATCGGTTCACGCACCAAAACCAAGGTGGTCAAAAACAAAGTCGCGCCGCCCTTCCGCGAGGCCGAGTTCGACATCCTCTACGGCTCCGGCATTTCCAAGGAAGGCGAACTGGTCGACATGGCCTCCGAGCATAATATCGTCGAGAAGCTGGGAGCATGGTACTCGTATGGAGGCGAGCGCATCGGGCAAGGCCGCGAGAATGCCCGCGACCTGTTGAAGGCTAATCCGGCAATCGCCGCTGAAATCGAAGCCAAGGTGCGCGCCAAGCTCGCCGCTAAAATCGCGCCCCTCGCCAACGGCGCGGATATAAGCGAAAACGAAGCCGAAGAACCCCCCGTCGCCCCAACGCCCAAGCGCAAAGGCTAGGCGGCAATCTCCCGCGACCGCCTCCGATCGGTGCTTTCGCAGCACGGGATGACGAGCTTTCAGTTCGGGTCAGCCGGTACGAATGCGTAAGCTGGGCGTTCGCGCGGTTTTAACCAGTTTACTTACTGCCGACGCCGTTAGTAGTGCCAGTATCGGCAGCCGGCTCGGCGGTCACGCGACCGCCGTCCGCAGCATCGGTTTCGCCCGTATCGTCCACCGCTGCGGCTTCAGCGTCGTCCGTCGACGCTTCAGAAGCTGCTTCCGGTTGCCCGCCAGAAGTTGCTTCTAGTTCCCCGCCGCCGTTTTGACTCGCACTCGTACCCTCATTGTTCTCCTGAGCTTCCTCTTGGGCTGCGGCCGCCGCGGCTCGCGTGCGCTTGGTCTCGACCCATTCGCGCGCCGCATGTATCACCTGTCGCGCTCGTTCCGGACTGATACCCTCGACCTCAAAGTTTTCCTCGTCCGCTTCGGACAACTGCTCGGCCGAGCGGAAACCCCATTGATAAAGCAACTCGGCGTTAATATCGCCAATACCAGGGATCGCGTTGAGCGAAGCCCGCGCAGTGCGCGCCTCTTCTTCCGCTTCGGAATCACTGCGCACGTCGAGTTTCCATCCCGACAGGCGATGGGCCAGGCGTACGTTCTGACCACGTTTGCCGATTGCGAGTGAAAGCTGATCGTCCGGAACGATTACTTCCATCGCATGTTCGTCCTCATCGATGATTACCTTTGAAACCTTGGCTGGAGCGAGTGCACGGCATACGAGTTCGGCCTGATCGTCGGTCCAGGGCACTATATCGATCTTCTCGCCGCGCAATTCCTGCACTACTGATTGAACGCGCGTGCCCTTCATACCGACGCATGCGCCAACCGGGTCGACGTCGCTATCCTTGGAGTAGACCGCAACCTTGGCACGGCCTCCCGGTTCTCTCGCGCATTGTCTTATCTCGACGATACCTTCGTAGATTTCCGGCACTTCCTGCTCGAACAGCTTCATCAGGAACAGGTTTGAAGTACGTGAAAGAATGATCGCGAGACCCTTCTCAGATAAATCGACATCGAGGATCAGTGCGCGAATGCGGTCGCCCTGCCGGTAGCGCTCATGCGGAATCTGCTCCTTTTCCGGCAAGATTGCCTCGGTGCGGCCTAGATTCACGATCATGTTCTTGCGCTCGAAGCGCTGCACGATGCCGGAGACAACCTCATTCTTACGATCCTTGAATTCGTTGAAAATCTGCTTTCGCTCGGCGTCGCGAATATGCTGGATGAGGTTTTGCTTAGCCGCCTGCGCCGCGATCCGTCCCATCGTTGCCGTGTCAAGCTTGATTAGGATTTCATCACCAGCCTGGGCCTCGGGATCGTAACGAGTATGCGCCTCTTCCACGTCAACTTCCGACGCCGCATTGGTGACGTGGCTGACGACCGTCTTGATCTCGAAGAGTTCGACTTCGCCGAGTTCATGGTTGTAGCGGGACTCAATATTGCGGTCCTGGCCAAAGGTTCGGCGCGCCGCCGAATGCATCATTTCCTCAATCGCACTCACCACGATCGTTTTATCGATGCCTTTTTCCTTTGAAACCTGATCAATTACGCGATTCAGATCGACCGCCATATCACCCTCCGAGAGCGCGGACCCGCCGCGCCGCTACCGCCGCCGCATCCCATTGTGCAATGGAGCGCCACCGGTTTACCTTGGAATCTCAGTCGAATTTGTGTTCGTAGTTCGCCGCCTGGATTTCCTCGAATGCAAACCTCTCCCGCTTGTGGATATTTTCCTCTTCAAGTTCAACGCCCTGCGCGTCAGCCGCCGCCAGCGTCCCAACGAAAACCTTCCGTCCCTCGCGAGGCTGAAAGGCGCGAATTTTCACCCGGCGCCCGCGATAAGCCTCGAAATGCTCGAGTTTGGTCAATGGCCGGTTAATTCCCGGCGACGAAACCTCAAGCGTATAGCGCCCCTCCACTGGATCGTAGACATCAAGGAGATCGCCAATCAGAGGACTCAGGGTTTCGAGATCACTCAGTGCGATACCACCTTCGGGCTTATCCACCAGCAGCCGCAGCAGCGAGCTCCGCATGCCTTTTCGAAACTCGACTCCGACCAGCTCATAGCCCTGCCGCTCGACGTGCGGTTCCAGCGTCTCCGCAATCTTCTTGGCTATTGGATTCAATTGCAGCACTATCGGCACGTACGCCAACTCCGCCGGTCCCCCGCCGAGCACCTCGCAACTATTGATTTCCCAGGAACCGCGGCGAACCAACAAAAAAGTGGGCAGCAGCCCACTTATGGAACAGTATCATCGCAACCTTGCACCGACAAGGTACCGTCCTAGCCCAATCTTCAGTCCGCGGCTCATGATCCCAACTGTCGCCGCGTCCTCCTTAAGCTTTCCACGTAGCGGGAACCTTCACAAAAATGTGACCCGAGCGGCTGCCTTGACCGCCCGCGCCTGACGTCGCCAGAATCGGGTTCGGAGGCAACCCGACAATGGGAGATGTGGTCGATATACGCCCCAAGACGCGAAAAGAACCTCGGGGATCAAGAGGCGAAAAGGCGGGGCGTCTTCTGCTTCCATTTTGTCCTCAAATCAAAATAGGTGATCGCTTCACAGTAATTCTCGGGAAAAGCATCGACGGCAAACGCGCGTCGGGCCAAATCGGTCAACCGGTGATCGAACTGGTGATTGAGCATTGGCCGTACAGCTTCGAAATCTCACGATATATCTTCAGCGAATCTGAGCAAGATCAGCTACGCACTCGAAAGGGCGATATTCTTCTCGCCATAACAAATGAAATTCAGCCTATCCGAAATGAAGGTGAGTTACTGGCCGCTGTACTCAGCGCGCAAAATCCCGCCAGTGAATCGGATTCTGCGGCTTCAAATGGAAACCCCAGAGATCGGATATGCGTGCGAGGGCCCATAAAGAAAGTAGACGCAGATTTAGAGGGGTGCTTGATCGGCAGAAACACACTTGTTCTCCGACCGAAGAACCATTCGGCTTGGACGGACCATCTGATTCAGTTTTTCGAGTTGGCTAGCTACTATTTACCCTGCGCTTGGGAATGGCTGGCGCAAGCGACAAGCGCCGCATCTGGAAGCGAGTTGGTCAGTCTACTTCGAAGGGTACACATTCCCATCGTTCCAGCCGAAATGGCCCAAGAGCTTCAGGATAGAAATGCGGCGTATCAAGAGTTGTCTGAGAGCGAAGCCGATGGGATCGAACTTCTGGAGTGTCGAAATCGAAATGAATTTGATCGGCAGCTCCTTCAGGTACGCGCGGAGATTTATGCAGTCCAGCAGGCACGTGAGGCATCCAGTTCAGGCCCGTACTTGATTAGGAATTTTTATCCCTTCCCGATAGCCTTTCCGTATCGCTCGACGGCAGGTCTTCGAGACCATACTCTTCTAGTCGAGCAATTCCGCGTGACGGAAGGCGTCTTGGCGTTCGTCGGTTCCTTGGCGCTGGTGCTCAATAGTCCGGCATCCAGCGAGCTTTCTAAAGTATTTTCTGATCGCCGAAACTTCTCAGATGGCGCTTGGTTGGAAATCGGAAGAACAGCCATCAAGACGCTGAACTCGGCCGATCACGGTGACCTTGCACATGGCCTAAAGCTCCTGTTCGGCGGGATCTTCCCAAAACGAGCGGATCGGCTTGTAGAACTCAGGAATAACTACCACCACAACAGAATTGATAGCTCCAAGATCAGCGACAAGACCTCCGAAATGTCAGCGCTACTCGCAACTTGCTTCGATGAGTTGGCTTTCATTGTGCGGTTCCCGCTGATTCGCATTTGTGACGGCGTAAAAGTCGATCGGAGTGGAAGACATATACATGAGATCGAATACTACAGAGGAGCAGACCCCATACATGAGGCAGGGTTTATGAAATCCGAGCGGGCGCATTCTTCTGGTCTATACGTGAACACAGACGCAGGACTGAAGGACCTCTTTCCCTTCATCACAATTTACGAGTGCCCCAATTGCTCTCAACCTGAAACCTACTTTCTTGACCGAGCAGGCAAAAACCACGGCTGGTCCGTCAAGAGCTTCGAGCGAGGCCATTCTTTGGAGGTTCAGGACGTGTCCGATGGACTTTCGAAGTGGTGTGGCCATGAACAACAGCCCTAGGCCGAGCGTTTGCAGCCGGGCGGCGGGTAGCCGCGCCTTATGGAAAACGCCGAGCCAGGAGTCTGATAACTTTAAACACCCGTACAAAGTAACTCGCGATCAAGTGGGTAACAAAGCAAGATGACCTATGTTGCGACTTGTCCCGATTGTCACAAACGCAAATTGAAGGTATCGGCCCGCTCCAAGCGGGCGAGCATTACCGAAGTGCATGAAGACGGCCATTGTAGAGACTGCATGAAAACATGGTGGCGCCATGCCGACCAAAATAAAAGGTAAGAGGCGGATGGAAGCCCACATCCAGTCCATGCGGTTGTTGACTACGGTTCCCGAGCCCCTATTCATCGTCCTCGCGCAGCTTCGCCAATACCGACAGATCCTCCAGCGTCGAGGTGTCGCCGAGCGTCTGATCGCCTGAGGCGATCTGGCGCAGCAACCGCCGCATGATCTTGCCGCTGCGAGTCTTGGGTAGGGCATCGCTGAAGCGCAGATCATCGGGCCGCGCCAGCGCGCCAATCTCCTTGACGACGTGCTGGCGCAATTCGTCACGCAGCCGTGCATCGCCTTTCCGCCCGCCCTCAAGCGTCACGAAGGCCACTACTGCCTGCCCTTTCATATCATCGGGCCGTCCGACCACTGCGGCTTCCGCTACCATCGCATGGGATACCAGAGCGCTCTCAATTTCCATTGTGCCCAGCCGATGGCCTGAGACGTTAATCACGTCATCGACCCGGCCCATGATCCAGAAGTAGCCGTCATCGTCACGCCGCGCGCCGTCGCCTGTGAAGTAGGTGTTCTCGATCTGGCTGAAATATTGTTTCTCGTAGCGCTCAGGATCGCGAAAGATCGTCCGTAGCATCCCGGGCCATGGCCGCTTGATCACCAGCAAGCCACCCTCATTTGGACCTACTGAATGGCCCTCGCGCGTTACGATATCGGCGGCAATACCCGGCAGTGGACGTGTCGCCGAGCCAGGCTTCGTCGCAATCGCCCCCGGCACCGGCGCAATCATGATGCCGCCCGTTTCCGTCTGCCACCAGGTATCGACGATCGGGCAGCGCTTGCCACCAATCACCTCATGGTACCAAATCCACGCCTCGGGGTTGATCGGCTCACCCACCGTTCCCAGCAGCCGCAAACTCGACAAGTCATGTTTTTTCACCCACTCGTCGCCCCATTTGATAAAGGTGCGGATCGCCGTTGGCGCAGTGTAGAGGATATTGACTCGATACTTTTCGATTATCGCCCAGAAGCGATCATTTTGCGGAAAGTTGGGCGCGCCTTCGTACATCATGACCGTCGCGCCGGCCGTCAGCGGTCCGTAGACGACGTAACTGTGGCCCGTGACCCAGCCAATATCCGCCGTGCACCAGAAGATGTCGTCTTCCTTGAGATCGAATACCCACTTCATGGTCGCGGCGACGTGCGTCAGGTATCCGCCTGTGGTGTGGACCACGCCCTTCGGTTTGCCGGTCGTTCCCGACGTATAGAGCGTGTATAACGGATGCTCGGCATCAACTCGTAGCGGCTCGCAATTCGCACTCTGCGCAGGTACCAACTCGTCCCACCAGATATCGCGTCCCTGGCGCATCTCTACCTTATTGCCGGTACGCTTGAGCACCAGGCATTTTGTGACCGTCGGGCAGCGCTTCAGCGCCTCGTCGACATTCTCCTTGAGCTCGACTATCGAGCCGCGGCGCCATCCGCCATCGGCGGTGATTACCAGCTTGGCTTCTGCGTCATTGATCCGATCGACCAGCGCTTCCGCGGAAAATCCGCCGAAAATCACCGAGTGAATCGCCCCTATCCGCGCGCACGCCAGCATCGCGATAACCGCCTCGGGCACCAGGGGCATATAGACCGCTACGCGGTCGCCATCCTGAACGCCCAGGCTCTTGAGCGCATTGGCGCAGCGCGACACCTCGTCAGCGAGCATTTGGTAGGTCAGAATCCGCGTATCCCCTGGCTCCCCTTCCCAGATGAGCGCGGCCTTGTTCCGCCTCGGTCCCGCGAGATGCCGGTCCAGGCAGTTGTAGGTGGCATTCAGTTCGCCGCCGATGAACCATTTCGCGAATGGCGGCTTCCATTCCAGAACCCGTTCAAAGGGCTTGTACCAGGTCAATTCGCGCGCACGCTCCGCCCAGAAGCCCTCTGGATCGCCCTCGGCCTCCTGATGCAATTTGTCATATGCGTCAAGCCCTTTTACTTCGGCATGCTCGGCAAAATCAGCGGGAGGCGGGAATCTACGCTCTTCTCGTAGCACGGACTGGATTTCATGTGTGCCATCTTTGGAAGCCATCGAACTAAACCCTCCCGCGCGCCTCGCGCGTCTTGAGACTCAGATACAACGTCGCCGCGTCGCCAACCTCGCGGCGATTCGAACGGATCGCGCGCAGCCGAGCGAGCAATTCGTTTTCGATACTTGGCGCTACTTCAGCAGCCAATTCAATTGCGCGGGCTGCCCATTTCAGCGCAATGCGGCCTTCGAGGCCACCAAAATCGTCAAAAAACCACGCACAACTGGTAAGCGCCGCATACGCCGCCCGCTCCATCTCGAACAGGCGCATCAGGCGAATCTGCTTCTCCTCGTCGGCGATGTTATGGCGTCGAAAGAATTCATCGCTTACGGCGATGTCCGCATTAGCCATTATACTCATCGATTCCATTAGCGCGTTGAGAGGATCGGCGGCAATTTCCGCGGCAAAACGATCGTATACGTCCGCCGAGTGATGCTTGACGAACTCCATCGCCTCGTGCAGCGGCGCGCGCCAACCCTGGCTCGTAGCCGCGTCCATCCGGCAGCCGCAATCTGAACGCCAGCGCTCGACTCCGTGCGGACAACTCCACGATGACGCGCCGTCGATCTGGAATGTTCCTGACGGCGGATGCGCCGCCAGGTATTGCGCGCAATTCGTCAGCACAATGCCGTCGCGTTCCTTCAATGCTGCCGTTGCACGTGCGAGTTCAGCCGCGCCGATCCGTTTATGATGGCCGAAAGTTTCACCGTCAGTAGCCAGCATCAGTGCCGCGCCCGGAGCCAGATCTCCGGCGTAGGCCGCGATCCTATCAGCAAGGGCCGCCCCGTCATCCAGCGCGTCACTGAAAGACACCTCGGCAGAAAGTTCGCGGTTGTAGCGGAAGACGGCGATTTCCTCAGCGCCGCGCCGCCACCAGAATGGTCCCGCTTGATGGACCGAAGCTGTGTTCGATTCGAACCGGCCTTGTTCGGGCGCCAGAATCGTAAACTTGAGGTTCGCCCGTGCGAGCGAGGCTAGCGTGGCCTCGTCGGCAGCACATTCCGGCAGCCAGATACCCTCCGGCCTGCGCTTGAAGCGGTACTGAAAGTCGCGGATTCCCCACTCAATCTGGACCGCGCGGTCGCGTTCATTCAGTAGCGGCAGAATCGAATGGCTGTAGGACTGCGCGATGCTGTTGCCGTGGCCGCCATAGAGTTCCGCGCTTATCTCCTCGCCGCGCTGGAACGCGCGATAGGCGAGCTTGCCGTGGCGCTCTAGCCATGCCCCCAGGGTCGGCCCCAGGTCAAAGTTGAGGACTTCATAGTTGTTGCTGATGCGGACAACCCGCTCTGTCGTTACATGAGCGCGGGCATTCGCGTTATAGCATTCGCTCAGGATCCGCTCATTCCAGTTGGCAAACGGCGCGGCACCGGGTTCAGGCAGGACCAGGCCGGTCCACGGACTTTCGCGCGGCGGCTGGTAAAAATGGCCATGTATAATCACATAACGAGGCTGATCCATCGCGTTTTCGAACCGTCGCGGAAACCGTCTGCCAACCTCTCAGGGCAGCAGTGATAATCCTGAAGTGGCTCGCGCGCCTGCGCCCAACTGGCGGACATCTATTAGTTATAGCGGTTATGCCAGCCGGACGAAGCAATCAAGTGAGTCTCCACGTTAGAAAACGATAGCGCGCCGTATGCGGCAATGGCTCAAAATAGCTTTACCGATCTCACGCACCTAGGCAGCGGCAACGGCAAAAGCACCCTTTACCGTTGCTTCACCCTTTTGGTTAATCACTTCGAGATCACCTTCGATTAGCTTTTCGCCATTCTTTTCGCTCTTGCCGGTAACCTTGCCTCGGCACGTCAACGTATCGCCGGGCCATACCTGGCGGGCAAAGCGAACCTTGAAGCGGCGCACCTGGCCAGCCCCAGCGAAGTCGGTGAGGCATCGTGACAGGCATCCCGCCGTCCACATGCCTTGCGCGAACACCGTAGGAATACCTGCCGCCTCGACGAACGCCTGATCGTAATGGAGCGGTACGAAGTCGCCCGACGCTCCCGCATAACGGACGAAATCGGGCCGCGCAACTTGATCGATAACAATCACCGGAATTTCGTCGCCGATCTTGACCGAATCATATTTGATTTTCGATGCCATTGCCTGTGTACCTCATTCCGATGCGATCCAACGATAGCTGGATGTGCACCCTCGGACTCGTTTTCTCGCTTCGCCCGGGGCTCCGCTAATCACGCCGCCCGTCCGCGGACGGCTCGCGAAATCGTCCAGGGTCGTCAGCCAGTGACCGCCTGCCCGGTCTCAATCAGGGTGCCGCGCGCCACTGCGACCTTCTCGCCCTTCTGATTCTTATATTCGATTTCGGTAATCATGAAGGTCATCTTGCCGCCGCGTCCACCCTCACGCTCGAATACGTCGGCGATCCGCGCGGTTCCGGTCAGTACGTCACCGACAAAGACCGGCTTGTAGAACTCGAACTCCTGCTCGCCATGCAGGATACGGCGGAGATCGAAATTCGCAGTGGGAACCGATTCGCTGTCCTGCCAGAACGCGGCGACCTGCAGGAACGTCGGAGGGACCGGAATCCCGCCCACTTCTTTTTTTGCCAGCTCAGGATCAAAGTAGACCGGATTAGGATCGCGAATCGCCCGCGCGAACTCGCGTACTTTGCTCCATTCGATCGGCATCGTAAACGGCTTGCCAGTTTTTCCTACGAGACTCTTGTCGATTGCCATGAGTTAGCGTCCTTGCTCGCTGGTTCCACTTTGCGGCTGTACCATACCGGCGGACCGGCTTCTAAAGATTAATCGCCTGTGCCACCAATTCGCGATTCCAGGCCGCGTCACCAAAAGTGAATTCCGCCGATTTGGCCCGTTTAAAATAAAGATGAAGGTCGTGATCCCAGGTAAAGCCGATCCCGCCATGAAGCTGGATGCCTTCCGCTGAGACCCGCCGATAAGCGTCGGACGCCGCGGCTTTCGCCACGGATGCGGCCAGCGCCGACTCCGGATGGTCATTACTCACCGCCCAAGAGGCGTAATAAACCGCCGATTTGGCGCCCTCGATATCCACCATCATATTCGCGCATTTGTGCTGGACCGCCTGAAAGCTGCCAATCGGGCGCCCGAACTGTACCCGGACCTTGGCATATTCGACTGTCATATCGAGCACCTTCTGTGCTCCGCCCATCATCTCTGCCGCCAGCATCACCTTGCCGCGATCGATTACCTCGGCGAGCGTTTTCCATCCGCCGCCAACGTTGCCGACAATATCATCCCTCCCCGCCTTGACGCCGTTGAACTTCAACTCAGTCAGCTTGCGGGTCTGGTCCATGGTCTTGAGTGGCGTCGCCATGATTCCCGAACGCCGGGTGTCGAGCGCGAAAAGGGTAACTCCGTCGTTGCCGCTGCCACCGGTGCGCGCCGCCACTAGAAAGTAATCGGCGATGTGGCCGTCATTGACAAAAAGCTTGACGCCGTCGAGCACGAATCCATCGCCCTCAGCCCGC
Organism: Binataceae bacterium (SeqCode); assembly: GCA_035502655.1. Taxonomy (GTDB): domain Bacteria; phylum Desulfobacterota; class Binatia; order Binatales; family Binataceae; genus DATJUF01. The sequence continues at coordinate 7,512 of DATJUF010000226.1, read as the reverse complement.
GCTGGCATTGCGATTCCATCCGCGCTCCATGATCCGGACGGTTCCTGCCACGCAACCGTCGCGATCAACTTGCCCGCCGCGGCCGCGGGAAGCAGGTTTTTTTTCTGTTCGGCGGTTCCCGCCCGCTTGATTGCCTCGGCGAACATCACCGTCCAGATAAACGGCGACGGCAGCACCACGCTGCCCATTTCTTCGAGCACCAGCACCAGATCGACATAGGAAAGGCCGGCGCCACCATCTTCTTCTGGGATCACCAGCCCAAGCCATCCAAGCTCGGCGAATTTCTGCCACAAGCCGCGATCATAGCCGCGTTCGTCCTCCATCAGGCGCCGGACCAGCGTACTCGGACATTCCTTTTCCAGCAGGCTGCGCGCGCTCTGCCGCAGCATCTCCTGTTCTTCACTGAATCCAAAGTCCAAGCTCGATCACGCTCCTTGCGCCGCCGAATGCGCAATTAGATAAAAAGGACCCTGCCAGCTCCCGCGTTTCAACCTCGCTGCGTTAGGGGTTGCGTGCAACCCCGTGCCGCTGTGAGTCCGCGAACCAGCCGCATAGAAACTCTCAGGGCGTCAGAGGCGCCAAGCCGCGAGCATCCCGGCTGAAAATTCCGGATATCACGCGTAGCCTGCATCCGACAAGCGATGCGATACTACTCGCCGCTATAAGCCGAGTGAAATCGCGTCGGAGTCGCGGATCATGCCGCCGTCGATTATCATCGTTGCACCACTCATCCAGCTCGCCGCTTCTGAGGCGAGGAAGATACATGGGTAGGCGATATCCTCTGGGATGCCGAAACGGCCGAGCGCCCGCGCCCGCAACTGGCTGTTCTTGACCGCTTCATTGGGCCAAATCCGTTCGGCTGCTCCAGCGGTGGTGACCGGTCCGGGCGCAATGCAGTTGACGCGAATCTGGTAGCGTCCCCATTCCGCCGCATGCGATTCGGTCAGCTTGACCACCCCGGCCTTTGACGCTGCGTAGGGCAGCATCGTCGCCGACGCGTGGATTCCCGCTGTCGAACCCAGGTTGATAATGCAGCCGCCGCTCTTTTGTTCGATAAACTGGCGCGCCGCCGCCTTCGAGCAATGAAAAGTACCGTCCAGGTTGATCGCTACCACCGTGCGCCACGCATTCGCCGAAAGATTCATGCTCGGCGCCGTGATACTCGCCCCATGATTGTTGATCATCACGTCCAGGCGGCCGAAATGCTTTACCGCCTCCGCAATCATCGCATCACATTGGGCGGCGTCGCGAACGTCGCAGACCGTCATTTCGCAGGTCCCGCCCAGCTTGCGGATTTCGTCGCGGACTGGCTCGAGATGAACCGCGTTGCGGCTGGCGATCAAAACCGGAGCCTCGCGCAGCGCGAACTCGCGGGCGATCGCAATACCAATTCCGGTGCCGCCGCCGGTAACGATCGTGACTTTACCAGCCACGCTGAAGACATCCTTAACCTTGCTCAAGTGAAACAACCTCCGCTGCGAAGGACTGCGCCGGCGGCCAAAACCTGGTCACGCCGTAACTTGCTGATTTAGCGCACCCGGCGGCTGATGAACAAACGAGAGACGAGGCGGGGCAAACAAGCGCTTAGTTGTTGGAAATCTCGCGGGACGCAAGGGAGCGGCGTTCCTGGCTAGGCGTCTGGAATTGTAAGGCCGAGCGATCGCCATGCTGATGCCGCAGCGAGTGTTTCCAGTCAAGCAGACGCCGCCGCAGGCGCACCGCGTTAATCCCGAGCGCTTCACATACCGTGGGAAAGGCCAGTGCCAGTGATCCGGCGCGATCTGTCATGATCCACTGCTCGGCGTCGGCGTAGAGCCTCCGCGCCCGTAACGCCCGCGACAGCGCACCCTTCTGGTAGACGTTGATCGCATCCGCCAGCAGCGCCAGCATCAAGCGCTGCTCACCGGTGAATCGATAGCCGCCACCTGATAGGTCGTGGTACTGGCAGGGCAGGATTACCCCGGCTTCGCCGGACTGGCTGACCGCCTCTGACGATACCGAACACAGCCGCGAACTCATGCTTTATCCCCTAACCGGCTGGGCCGTGCCGATCCGGCGCACTCTCCCCAGAGCCCGCCGCAGGGTCCAAGCCGTTTGCACTTGATCATTAAACTGTGAGTGCTGAATTTGGTTCCCGCGGAGCGCAGGAGCAGGCAGATGAAGAGGGTAGCTTAGGAACCAAGACGCGCGATCGCCGCGCGAGCCTTCTGCCTTGCCGCTGGGTCAGCATTGGGACCCGCATCCGCCGCCGCTATCCGGTAATGCTGAAGCGCAGCGGCCTTATCGCCGGTTATCTCGTATACGTTGGCCAGATTGAATTGAGCTTCGGCGCTGCCGGGGCATGCCGTCACGGCATCTTGATAGTAACCAAGCGCCTTGACCGGATCACCCGCGGCCATCCGTTCTCCACCCTTGCGGGTCGCCTCCTTCATCACCGCCAGATCGCAGGCGTTAGGTCCAGGCGCCGGGGTTGCATAAGCGGCTTGCCCGCCCTGATTTTGCAGCACCGCTATCTGCTGATTGAGCTGATCGATCTCGGCCTGCTGCGCAGCCAGCCGGCTATTATTGGCGTTGATTTGACTTTGCGAACATCCAGCGGACATGCATGATATCAGCAAGACGAGCAGGAAAATCCGTTGAGGCCGGCCAATCCGCATATCCCGAAAGATTAGCCGAAGGGCGCTCCATGGAGTCAAATAGTGGCCCCGCGCCGCCAGACCGGCTACCTTTAAGCGAACAGGGTGGGTGAGGTGCGGACTGATGGGGGAACAGGAAAACGAAATGATCGGGCGGCGGCGGATGCTACTCGCTGGAATTTCAGGTTCGGTACTCTCGGCTGCGTGGTTGATGGGCATCTTAAGGCCGGTGCTGGCCGCTGTATCTGCCGAGCCGTCTGTATCGCGGGACCAGGCGCTTCAGCAACTCCTCGACGGCAATCAACGCTATGTCCGCAATGACGCGAAGCATCCAGACCAGCGGCCAACCGCTGACGATCAGCATCCGATTGCCGCGCTCCTCTCATGTTCGGACTCGCGCGTACCGCCCGAAATCATTTTTGACCAGGGCGTCGGCTCCATTTTCGTCACACGGGTCGCAGGCAATACTTACAATAATCTCGTGCTCGAGAGCCTCGCCTATGCAATCACGAATCTGGGCGTGCGCCTGATCGTCGTAATGGGTCACGACCAGTGCGGCGCCGTTAAGGCCGCCATTAAGGAGTATCCCGAACGACTGGCGGGCGTGATGCTGAAGAACATCTATCCCGCGGTGCGCGAGGCCAAGGGTATGCGCGGCGACCTTCTGAGCAATGCCATAAATGCCAACGCCGAGTTGATGGCGAAAAAGCTTGCGGCTGAGGCTCCGTTCGAGCCATTAATTGAAAGCGGACAACTCAAGATAATCGCGGCACGCTACGCACTCGCGAGCGGCCGGGTAACCCTGCTGCCGGACGCGGGAAGCGCCGGCGATAAAGACGTGTAGCTTCAATTCTCGCCGCCCCGAATGCGCAACTACACACTCATAGCGGGCGCGCATGGAACGAGGAAAAAATGGCTCAAAGCAAGCCTGTAGCAGTTGTGACCGGCGTCGGTCCGGGACTCGGCGCGGCGCTGGTCCGCCGTTTCGCTAAAGAGTACGACGTGGCAATGATCGCGCGCAGCGCCGATTACCTTAAATCACTTGCCAACGAGGTCGAGGCGTCGGGTGGACGCGCGCTGGCGATGCCCGCTGATGCCGGCGATCGTCCCCAACTCGAAGCGGCCTTCAAACAAATCCGTGAGCGCCTCGGCGATCCCGAAGTCCTGCTCTACAACGCCGGCTCCGGCACCTGGGGCAACATCCTCGAGATTTCCCCCGATCAGTTCGAGGCCAGTTGGCGCGTCAACAGTTTCGGCGCGTTCGTCGCGGCCAAAGAAGCCGCCGCCGCGATGGTCGCGCGAGGACGGGGCGTGATGCTCTTCACTGGCGCCACCGCCGGAGTCAAGGCCGGACCGAAATCGGTTGCATTTGGACCCGCCAAGTTCGCCATGCGCGGACTGGCCCAATCACTCGCGCGTGATCTCGGCCCGAAGGGGATTCATGTGGCGTGGATCAACGTCGACGGCATCATCGATATCCCGCGCCTGCGTGAGCGCATGCCCAACGCGAAGGACGAAGACTTGCTCAAGCCGGCCGCGATCGCCGAGACCTATTGGCACCTCGCGCATCAAGACCGTAGCTCCTGGACGATGGAACTCGAAGTGCGCCCCTTCAAGGAGAAATTCTAGCCTCTTCAGGATGGCGCGCGCACGTCAATACCCTGCATAAAGGTCGCTGAGCGGCCGTCGGTGGTCTTGACTGTCAGCTCACAAACGTACGTCCCTGGATTCTGGTAGGTGTGAAAGATGTACAGCTCTGGCGGCAATGACGAGACTGTACCGTCGCCGAAATTCCATGAGTAGGTAAGAAAACCAGCTCCGCTAGGGTCATTTATCAGGGCGAAGAATCCCACCTGCAAAGGTGCCGTTCCATACGGCGGCGCTACCGCCAGTGACCCGGTAATCGGCTGCGGGATCTGCATCGGCTGCATCGGTGGCGGTTCCAACGGGTTAGATGCCGCTTGGCCACCGGGCGGCGGCAACATCATGCTGCCCGTGCCGCTCGATCCCATATTCATGTCCTGGGCCAGAACGCGACTGCTCGCCAATAGCGGTACAGCGATTATTCCTGCCAGCGTGACTGTCAGCACGAACCGGCGTACCAATCGTGCGATCCTGAAACCGCACAGCACCGGGCTCATTCCAGAATGCGAATCCGCCTTCGACCCGCACATCTTACTGCATGATGAAGCCGCCATCCGGATGAAGAATCGAGCCGGTGAAGTAGCGGCCTTCATCGCTGGCGAGAAACAACGCGGTATTGGCGACATCGGCTGGCTCACCCATCCGGCGCAGTGGCACATGGCTGATCATGCGTTCAAAGCTGCGATGGCTCTGGAAGTCCTTCGTCATCGGGGTGTTGATTACGCCGGGTCCGATCGCGTTCGCGGTGATATTGTAGCGTCCGAGTTCAAGCGCCATGTTTTTCATCAGCATCCAGACCCCGGCCTTGCTCACCGCATATTCGCCCGAACCCTTGATCGGAACCTTGGCCGCGCCTGAAGCAATCGCGATAATCCGTCCGCCGCGGTTCTGTTTGATCATCTCACGCGCCGCCGCCTGGCAGGTCAAAAAGCAGCCGTCGAGGTTGATTGCCATCAGCCGGCGCCAGTCTTCGAATGGTAACTCGTGAAGCAGCTTGTGCTTGACTTCGCCCTCGCCATACAACGCGTGCGAAACCCCCGCCGCAGCGAGCAGAATATCCATTCCACCGAGATCCTTTACGGTTCGCTCCATCATCGCATGGACTTGCGCTGGATCGCTCACATCAACTTTTATCGCGGCGCTTTTTCGTCCGAGTTTCCGTACCGCCGCGGCCGTTTCCTCCGCCGCCGAGAGATTACGATCAGCCACGGCGACGTTCGCACCTTCTTCGGCAAATCGGATAGCCGAGGCCCGTCCGATACCACTCGCAGCACCGGTTATCAATGCGTTCTTTCCATCAAGCCTGAGGCTCATAACCAACTCCTGCCACCTGCGTCTGCACATGCCCCGCGCAGGCGCCAATCCCGCTCTTTATCACGCTGTGATGGCGCTGCGCCAGAATTCTCTGCCGCTTTACACCTCTGATTCTTTATCTAGATTATACTTCTTTAGGCCATCGCGTCAGCCGGCCGGCCCCGCGCGCCAGTGTTTTATGAGACTGACTTTAGCAGTGCGCCAAAGCAGCCAACACCACCGCGGCTGCTCGGCGCTAACGACGCGCTCCCGGCTGCGCTCAACCGATTCGAGGACCGTTGGGCGGCTTCGGCCGGCGCCGGATCGAAGGCGCAAGCCGTACCGGTGAGTTTCCTTTGCCGCGTTCCGCCGCTGGACTGCCCGGTCCAATCGTTACCGCCCGCGGATGTATCCGAGCCGTAGTGCGGCCCATTTGAGGGATCGTGCGCAGCCGTCCAGTGCTGGTGGTGGCGAGCTGTCCCAAAATGTCTGGGCGCGAGATTATACTACTGTCTGAAGCCAGGGGCACAATCGCAAGGCGGGTAATAACGTTTTGCAGCTCGCGGACATTGCCAGGAAAGGGATAATCGCTTAGCGTTTTAAGCGCGCCAGCGCTCAACGCCAGCGCCGGGTTGGCCTTGCGCAGAAAATACCAGGCCAGCATCTCCACGTCTGCCGGACGTTCGCGCAGCGGCGCGAGCGTTAGTGCTACTTCAAAGAGATTATACAGTTCGGCAACGAAAAGGCCGCGCGCCGTCAAATCGCCCAGCGCCCGCGTAGACGTCGCTAAATAGCGGATTCGCGGCCGTATCACTGGTGCAGAATGAATTTCGCTGAGTAGCCGCCGCTGCGCCGAGAGCGGTAGTTCGTCCACCCGGTTCAGAAAGAGAATCCCGCCGTGGGCAGCTTCATCTGACATTGCATTAGAGGAATCCCCCGCAAGCGCCTTGATCGCTGCGGAAAATTCCTTGTCGGCGGCTGCTTCGTCAAACGACGCGCAATCGATCCGTACGGTCCGGCCGCTGCCCGCCGCCGCCAGCACGATTCGGATGAGGGCTTGCTTGCCCGTTCCGGTCTCGCCTTCGATCACCAGCCGCGCTGGACCACGTGTCAGCGTCAAGACCAACCGGACTACTTCGAACACGCCGGCCTCAGCGGTCAAAAAAGGTGCGGACAGGTGCAACGCTCGGGAAAGGACAAAGCAAGCTGCTGCGTGGACACTAGTTGAATCGAAATCAGCCAACCCCGCAGCGCCAGGTGCATTACTAATAGCCAGCCGCACGACCGGTATTTCACGATTGTCTGCCGGAATCTCACCCCCAAATTCGACCGCGAGATCGGCCAGGCGCCGGTTCCGCTCCGGCAACGGTTCGAGCCCGATTGTCGCTAGGAGGTGTGCGAATTCGGCGGGAGCGCCCTTGCCAACTGAGACGCGCGCGAAAGGCTCCATGCTTCTTTGTGTATCCACTCCTTTGGCGCAACGCCCGATTTGATAATCACGCACTGCGTAAATCGGAACTCAACTCGCTTTCCACTTCACGAGTATCCTGAGCAAAGTCGATACCATCTCTGTGCCCCAATTGGACCACCTATTTTGATGCCTTCTTTGCGGAGCGATTTGCGACGACGCCCATTCAGCCAATGACCGTGCCACCGCGAAGTATGTACCCAATTGACTCACTACACGACTCGATTTGTCGTAAATCACGCATAGGCATTCCTGGCGCTGAAACTAGGTTGCTACCGCCTTACTCTCACCCATCAAGCACTTTCGTCTTAGAAGTAACGAATATAGAATGAAATAGTGTAGCTTGAGGCAACACCAGCCGCTTATGCATAGCGCTCAGTCACCCAAAAGCAAATGATCAAGACCAAAGTTAGTGCAAAAAGATCATGTTCCGCTTTGGAACATTGACGTGGAAAGAGCAGTTCAGCCCAG
>DATJUF010000225.1:0-13503 GCA_035502655.1 Binataceae bacterium (SeqCode) | reverse complement strand
ACGTGATGACGACCGGCGCAACGGTTGACGAATGCGCGCGGACGCTGCTGGCCGCGGGTGCACGGCGGGTTGACGTACTGACGCTGGCACGGGCGCTATGAGCCTTGAGAGACAAGCCTACTGGGATGAACGCCATCGCGATGGTACGCCCGGAGCGCCTGAACCGTCACTAGTTGAACTGTTGCCGATGTTGCCGCGAGGACGCGTGCTGGATATCGCCGCCGGACTCGGCCGCAATGCGATTGCACTAGCGGAAGCTGGGATGCGCGTGGTTGCCGCCGACTATTCGGCGCAAGCGATGCGGGCTTTAGGGCGGATTGCCACCGAGGGCGGCTTGACAATCGAACCTGTGATTGCCGATCTTGAAGATGGCTGGCCGTTTCGCCCTGCCAGCTTTGACCTCGTCGTTAACATCACCTTTCTTGACCGCGCATTGACGCCATATCTGATGGATGCGCTTAAACCGGACGGTATGCTGTTCTTCGATACATTCCTGATCGACCAGGCCGAATCAGGCCATCCGCGCGATCCTGCCTTCATGCTGCGCCATTATGAATTGCGTGACATGCTCGCAACGATGGAACTGCTACGCTACCGCGAAGGAATCGTGGCTTATCCCAGTGGCAAGACGGCTTGGCGCGCGACCGCGCTGGCGCAGCAGCGGAAATAGCCGGCGAGATGGCGCGAGCACTCACGTATAAGGCCGCCGGGGTCGATATCGAGTTGAAGCAGGCGCTGATTCCGCGGTTTCGGCGGCTCGCACGCGCGGCCACTGGCGCCAATATACTCGAAGGGATCGGCGGCTTTGGCGCGATTATCGGACTCAACGGCGCCGCACGGATGCGCGAACCGGTGCTGGTGGCGGGCGCCGACGGCGTTGGCACGAAGCTCAAAATCGCTTTCGCGACAGGCAAACACGATACAGTCGGGATCGACTGTGTGGCGATGTGCGCTAACGACATCATCTGCCATAACGCGCGTCCGTTGTTTTTCCTCGATTACATTGGCTGCGGCAAGTTGAAGAGCGAGATTGCACTGGCGATCGTCAAGGGAATTGCCCGTGGATGCGCGCTGGCGGAGATGAGCCTGGTTGGCGGCGAGACCGCACAGTTGCCGGGAATGTACAAGGCCGGTGAATACGACCTAGCGGGCTTTGCAGTGGGTATCGCCGATCGCAAGCGGATTCCCGATCCAGTGCGGATTAAGGCGGGCGACGTGCTGGTGGGCCTCGCCAGCGATGGGCTGCATTCCAATGGTTTTGCCCTGGCGCGCAAGGCCTTGCTCGAACGGGCGCGGATGCGGCTCAATGTGCATATCGCCGAGATCGGCTGCACGCTGGCGGAAGAGCTGCTGCGGCCGACGCGGATTTATGCACGGATCGCGTCCGAGCTGTTCGAGCGCTTTCCGTTGCGTGGCCTCGCCAATATCACCGGTGGCGGAATGCCTGAGAATCTGCCGCGCGTGATGCCGCCGAATCTACAGGCGGTGGTTCGGCGTGGTTCGTGGCCGGTACCGCCGATTTTCGATTTAATTGCCCGCCTTGGGAAAATCAGCCGCGCCGAGATGGATCGCACCTTCAATAACGGCGTCGGAATGGTGGCGATAATTCCGCCCAGCAAGGCCGACGAAGCGATCCGCGCGTTGCGGCGCCGCAAGCAGCGCGCTTTTGTGATCGGCGAGGTGCGGCAAGGGCCGGGCGGCGTGGTCTTCGCATGAGTGCAAGCGCCAACGATGAACGTCCGCCGGTGAGGCTTGGAGTGTTGATTTCGGGGGAGGGAAGCAACTTACAGGCAATTATCGATGCGGTTGAGCATCGCCAGCTTAAGGCGGATATTCGCGTCGTGGTGTCGAATAAGTCCGGCGTGGGCGGACTCGAACGGGCGCGCCGCCACGGCATTCCCTCTAAAGTGATTAGCCATCGCGGCAAATCGCGCGAGCAATTCGACGGCGAATTAGTGGCGGCGCTGCGCTCGCACGAGGTTGAATTGGTGGCCTGTGCGGGATTCATGCGGCTGCTGTCGCCTGTGATGGTGCGGGCGTTTCCGTATCGGATTATGAATATCCATCCGGCGCTGTGTCCGGCTTTCCCCGGCACCGGCGCACAGCGGGCGGCGGCTGACTATGGCGTCCGTTTCAGCGGGTGCACGGTTTTCTTCGTCACCGAGGGCGTCGATGATGGGCCGATCATTATTCAGGCCGTCGTGCCGGTTAATCCGGAAGACGACGCCGCGGCAGTGGCCGAGCGTATTCTGCTGCAGGAGCATCGGATCTATCCGGAGGCGATCCGCCTGTATCAGCAAGGCCGCCTGGAAGTGCGTGGGCGCAAGGTGCTAGTTCCAGGCATGGGCTCGCCGGCCGATGAGGTTTTGATTAATCCACCGCTCAAGTGAAACCCCGCCGCTAGAGGCCAAACGGATCGGGCCTTGCAGTAAGCCTAAAAAGGGCGGGAGAATGAGGTAAGTCAGGAATACGATAATGGCCAAAGTTCAGATTTACACTACCAAAGTCTGTCCGTTTTGTGTTCGCGCCAAGGCGCTGCTCAAACACAAGGGCATTTCCTTCGAGGAGATTGACGTAACTGACGACGCGGCGCTGCGCGAGAAAATGGTTGAATTATCCGGCGGGCGGCGTACTGTGCCGGAGATCTTTATCAATGGTAAGATTATTGGCGGTTTCGACGAATTGAGCGCCCTTGAGCGCAAGGGTCGCCTCGATGAATTGCTCGCGCAACCGGGCTGAAGAGCCGGAGATCGGGCGGCTTAAATGCCGCCTTTCGATGAAATTGGCGGCGAATTGAATTGAACAACGTCTTCGACAGTGAGCGATTCCCGGACAATTTCTATAAAGGAATGATCGTGATGCTGGACCGGGTACGCGGACGCGGTCTGATACGTTCGTTCAGCGGCAAAGAAATTGCTTTTCGCTTTCCCTACGTCCAAGTCGCCGGCGCACCGCTCGGCGGCAAGATGCCCGGAATCAACCTACTCAGAGAGGGGGACAGCGTCGGCTTTGACGTGGGCTGGACCTCCCATGGATTGTGCGTGACGACGATCAGGCCGGCTTCACGAGGATCGCAGAGTCCGGCCTAAGCGGTACCATATTGCGTCGCAATCGGCCTATTGCAAAGCTTTAACAGTGATTCAAGTGATTCGCCTCTTGGTGAGAGTTCGGCTGACGGCATCGTGCCAGAGTGCGAGCAACTGGTTGCGCTCGGATTGCTTCATCGCCGGTTTGAAGCGCTTCGAATGCCCGCCAATCCGATCACGAACCTGATTGGGCGAACTCCATAACGCAACCGCAAGACCTGCTAAGAGTGCAGCGCCGAGGGCGGTGGTCTCGAGCATCGCGGGCCGCCGCACCGGCCGTCCCAGCAGGCCGGCTTGGAATTGCATTAGATAGTCATTGGCGGCAGCGCCGCCGTCGGCCCGCAACTCGGCGATCTTACCATCTATATCGTTTTCGATGGCCGCCAGCACGTCCGCTACCTGATAAGCGATTGAATCGAGCGTAGCGCGGACCAGGTCAGCGCGAGTGGTGCCGCGGGTAAGACCAAAAATCGCACCGCGCGCTTCGCTATCCCAATACGGCGCACCTAGTCCGACGAAGGCGGGAACTACGAACGGATGGGTGCGGTCATGGCTCTTGCACGCCAGGGCGAAAGTCTCAGCGGAAGTGCCGATCAGGCCGAGCTCGTCGCGCATCCATTGAATGGCGGCGCCGGCGATGAACACCGATCCCTCTAAAGCATAAGCGGGCGCACCGGCCGCATCGAGGGCGGAGGTCGCAAGTAAACGGTTGCGCGAAGCGATGCGGCGGTTGCCAGTATGCGCCAGCAAGAAGGCGCCGGTACCATAGGTGACCTTGGCGTCCCCAAATTTCACGCAGCTTTGGCCGAACAGCGCCGATTGTTGGTCGCCAATTGCGGCAGCGATAGGAATTGCGCGATTGCAGAGGGTACCGCGCGCAGTCTCCGCAATCGGACCCCGAGAACCTACCAGAGTGGGCAGCATCGCGGCGGGAACGCCGAGCATCTCGAGCATTGCCGGATCCCATTCGAGGCGGTCGAGGTTGAGCATCATGGTGCGCGAGGCGTTGGTGTAATCAGTCACAAAATCCGCCCCGCGCGAGAGCTTGAAGATCAGCCACGTCTCGATGGTACCGAAGCACAGATCGCCTTTCTCCGCGCGCCGCCGGAGACTGCGGTCATTATCCAGCAGCCATTTCAGCTTGGTGCCCGCGAAGTAAGGGTCGGCCAGCAAGCCTGTGCAGCTTTGGATTTCGGCCTCGCGCTCGCGCAGGCTGGCGCAGATGTCTGAACTGCGGCGGCATTGCCACACGATGGCGCGATGGAGCGGGCGGCCGCTCGCACGCTCCCAGACTACGAAGGTCTCGCGCTGATTGGTAATGCCAACGCCGGCCAGGTCCGTGTCGCTGACTTTGGCTTTGGTGATCGCTTCGCGCGCGAGCCTGAGGACTGAACGATAGATCTGCTCGGCGTCATGCTCGACCCATCCGGGTTGCGGATAGTACTGGCGAACCTCGCCGTACGCGCGGCTGCGAACGCGGCCAGAAGAATCAACAACTATCACAGTGGTGCCGGTGGTGCCCTGGTCGATCGCGAGGATTGCTCTGGCCATGACGCCCGAACAGATAGCCGAAACGGATGCGGGGTGGAATCCAAATCGTTATCACGCAGAGGATTGACGGCCTCGAAGCAGGGCTGCTAAACGCCGCCAGGAGGATCGTTTCGGCAAGCCTCGGGGCGGGTGAAAGCTGGCTTGCTAATGGCGAAATCGAAAGCCATGATAGGCGCGCGCACGCGGGCACGATTGTAGCGAATGGAATTAGTCTATGAGTGAGCTGATTCAGAACCCCGAAGGGCTGATCCAAGGCCGCGATGACCTCATTCGTTATTTTGAGAGCGGCGCCAAGCCGCCCGAGCAATGGCGCGTCGGCACCGAGTACGAAAAGGTAATGGTAAGGGCCAGGGATGGCCACGCCCTGCCCTTCTCGGGTTCCGACGGCGTCGAGGCGCTGCTGCAAAGGCTGATCGATCGCTATAGTTACGAGGCCGACGAAGAAGAGGGCCGGATCGTTGCGCTGAAAAGTGAGCGGGCAGCGATCACGATTGAACCCGGAGGGCAAGTCGAGCTCTCGGGCGAGCAATGTGATAACATCCATTGCGCCTACCGCGAGTTCACCAATCATATTCAACAATTGCTTGAAGTTGGCCACGGGCTGGGAGCGACGGTCTTAAGTCTCGGGATGCAGCCGGTGAGCCGGATCGGCGAGATCGAGCTGCTCCCCAAAACGCGCTATCACATCATGTATCCCTACATGGCCCGTCAAGGACGGCTGGGCCAGCGCATGATGAAGCAGACCGCTGGGGTGCAGGCGAACCTCGACTACGGCAGCGAGGGCGACGCTATACGGAAACTGCGTGTAAGTATGGGGCTAGTTCCACTGGTCTACGCGCTATTCGCGAACTCGCCAATCTCGGACGGCAGCCTCAACGGCTATCAGAGCTATCGCGGGCATATCTGGTACGACACTGATCGCGATCGCTGCGGCATGCCAGAATTTGTTTTCGCGAATGAATGTGGCTTCGAGGATTACGTCGAATATGCATTGGACGTTCCGATGTACTTTCTTATCCTCGATCATCGCTATACAGATTTGACTCGGCCTCCCGGGATAACTTTCCGCCAATACATGGAGCGGGGATGGGACGGCCGCCGCGCGACCATCGAAGACTGGTCGAATCATCTGACCACGATTTTCACCGAAGTGCGGCTCAAGAAGTACGTCGAGGTGCGCACCGCCGACAGCCAGCCGCCAGCGCTGATGCTGGCGTTGCCATCACTGCTCAAGGGCGTGCTCTACGATAACGACTGTATCGAGGCGGCGTGGGATCTGGTCAAACGTTGGAGCTATGCGGAGCGGATGGCGCTGACCGACTCGGCGCATAAGATTGGTCTCGAAACACGCGCCGGACGCGCTACTTTCCGCGACCTTGGGCTTGAATTGCTTAATATCGGCGCTGCCGGGCTGATGCGCCAGCGAGCGTTGAATGAGCGCGGCGAGGATGAAAGCATCTACCTGCTGCGGCTGACCGATCTGGTGCGCAGCGGACATTCGCATGCGAGCCTGGTGATCGAACAATGGAAGGGCCGGTGGAATTATACGATCGAGCGCCTGGTCGAGGGCTGTTCCTATGAGGCGGAGGGACCGTACTGAATGACGCTGAACCTGCCTGAGCGCTACATAATGATGCTCAATGTGCTGCTGGTCGCGGCAATCGCGTATTTTGCAGCCCTGAGCGTCAGCGATGTGTTTGCGATGCGGCTCGCGTCCAACGCGGTGCCCCCGGTCGTTGGCGGTGATGCGAGAGCCGAAAGCAACCAACCCCATCCGCAAGGCTATTATCAGCTAATCGTAAGGCGCGACATTTTTAATTTGACGCCGGCCGTGGCTGTGGCGCAAAACACGCAGGCAGCGCCCCAAGATACGGACTTGCGCATCACGCTGCTGGGAACCTCGCATCTGACCAACGGCCGATCCTTTGTGATTATCGAGGATCAGAACGGTGATCAGGTTCTATACAGGCAAGGCGACACGATTCCGGATACGGGGGAGGTTCTAGCGATTGGCCACGATCGCGCTCTGATTCTGCATAACGGCCACCGGGTCGCGATCGAGATTCCGAACCTCGGCGGTGAACCGGAAGCGCCGCCAGGCGGACCAATCGTGGTACCGCGGGGAGGCCTGATGCCACGCCTTCCGCCTTTGCGCCGGCGGTTTGGGATGCCCGCGATGGGCCGGACCAATACCGGGGTGCGGCAAGTGGCGCCGAATCGTTATCTGGTGGATCGCGCCAAGGTCCACAATGACATGCAGGACATGGCGAAGCTGTTTACGGAGGTACGCGCAGTTCCGAATATCCAAAACGGCTCCTCAAACGGCTTCGCCCTCTCGGAAATCCAGCCCGGTTCAGTCTTCCAGGCCATGGGCCTGCAGGATGGCGACGTGGTGACCTCGATTGAAGGCCAGCCGCTTAGCGATCCGAGCAAAGCGATCGCCGTAATTCAATCGCTGCAATCACTCGACCGCTCTCCGATCAGCGTGAGCCTGATGCGTAACGGCACGCCGGTCAATCTGTCATACGTCGTCCGCTAATCAATCGCTACATACTCCGCGCCCGCCACACTCGCTCCGCACACCCGCGCTCTAGGACACGAAGCCGAAGCCTGAAGGGCTTATCCATAGGCAAACACGCCTTGAGCGTGATCCTGTGCATAATCTTTGTAATCGCTGAATAAATTTTTGCGCCACGGCATGCAAGCTATTGTCATGCGCTGCCGATCGCTTCCAAGATTATTTGAGCATTGACACTGGCGATGATGGCAGGCGCAGATAATTCAAGCCGATAAAGCAGGAGGGTGGCTGAGGTGGAAGCGGGGAAACTGGCTAAGATTGCGGAGATTGGCGGTGGGGATGAGACCGCAGCAAGCGGGCAGTTAGATAATAATCCAAGCTCCGCGCATGGAGCACCAGCGAGCAAGTCAAGCCAAGCTCTCGCGATTAGTCACGGAACGATTGGGGCAGTCGAGCGGCGATGGTTCCTGCGAACCGCCCTATGGCTTTCCGCTACCGCTGCTACCGAACTAATCGCAGGTCCCGCGCTGGCCGCAATGCATCACCGGCGCGCCTCACGGGCCTCACATGATGCGGAGAACTCGGCCGCCGCCACTAATTCCAACGGCCTCACCGATCCGTACACGACTGCCTGCGTGATGGAGCCAACTACACGCACCGTGATCTTTGACAAGGATATGAACCGCCCCTGGCCGACGGCTTCGCTGGCCAAGATGATGGTAATGCTGATCGTGGCTGAGAAGCTGGCCGACGGCAGCTTGAAGCTTGACGACAAGGTCACAACCTCCGCTGCGGCGTCGAGGATGGGTGGTTCGCAAGTCTACCTGGCGGAGGGCGAGACCTTCACCCTCGACGACATGATGAAGGCAGTGGTGGTCCATTCGGCGAATGACGCGACATACGCCGTGACCGAATACGTGGCCGGTTCCGCCGACGCTTTCGTCACTTTAATGAATGAGCGCGCCGAGACTTTGGGCCTGAGAAACACGCATTTCTATAGCGTTCACGGCCTGCCGCCGGCACCCGGACAGGGTGAAGACGTGGCAAGCGCGTATGATCTCGCAATTATCGGCAGCGAATTGGTGAAATACCCTAATGTATTACGCTGGTCGTCCATCGATACCGCGCCTTTCCGCAATGGCAAGTTCATACTGCGCAATACCAATCATCTAGTACGTACTTTTCCCGGCTGTGACGGCCTCAAGACCGGCTTCTATGACAAAGCGGGCTTCAACGTCGTGGCGACCGCCCATCGCGAAGGCATGCGCTTGATCGCGGTGGTCCTCGGCTCGCCGCGCAAAGAGGAAAACTTCGCGTCGGCTGCGACCCTGATGGCGCAGGGTTTTCTCCATTACGAGATGCGTGCACTCGCGAAGCAAGGCGCACCAGCGGGCCGCACGCTCGCGGTCAAGGACGGCGCGCTCTCGACGATAACGCCGGTATGGGGGGCAGACGCCTCGATGCTGGCCCCGCGCGACGACAGCAAGCTCGCCATCTCTATCGACTATAAACTGCCGCCCAGGATTACGGCGCCGATCAAGGCGGGCACTCAAGTTGGCAGCGCGCAGATTATCGTGGACGGCAAACCGCAGCAGGTAATCGCGCTGGTCGCGCCGAAAGACGTCGGGCAGGCGGCATGGTACTGGCGGGTAATCGACCGCTGGTACTAGAAGACAGGCTTCGCACGCGAAGCTTCAGGTTTCTCAGGTGCAGCGGCTCGCGGACGCATGGCCTCGCAGATGAGGCCTATCTAGTTCACAATGGCGCGATGAGCGCGTTAGCGCTTATCCCCTATCGGTCTCATTTGATCACGGGGCAGATCATCATGAGGCCGCCACGCGCCAGCAGATGAATCAGGGCAGGCATCCATCGCGGCGGCAGGCCAGTGAGACGCGCGCCCAGACCGAACGGCCATGACGGTTCAGCGGCAAATACACCCGAAGCGCTCAAGGCCGCCATCATGCCGGTGGGCGGATAGGGCACCAATTCATGCGGCGTGTTGTCAGCGATGCCCGCTTTGATACGTGCGATGGCGACCGCGCAATCAAGGCCGCCCAGCTCGTCGACGAGGCCATGCGCCTTGGCGGCGACGCCGCTCCATACACGCCCGCGCGCAACTGCTTCGGCGGCATCCGCGCTAAGCTTGCGGCCCTCGGCGACTTTGGCCGTGAAGTTGCCATAGAGTTCGCCGACTACCTGGTTCAACTGCGCGAGTTCCGCTTCGGTCATCGGACGGGCGAACGAGAGCGCGTCAGCGATTGGGTCGGTTTTGGCGACATCGATCGCGATACCGGCCTGTGCGAGCAAATCGCGGACTGAGAGTTTGGCGTAGACTACGCCGATAGAGCCGGTGATCGTCCCTGGCTCAGCGACGATCGCGTCGGCACTCATGGCGACGTAATAGCCACCCGAGCCGGCCACATCGCCCATCGAAACGACTACCGGCTTGCCGCGCTTTTGCGCCTCGCGTACGGCCCGCCAGACCAAATCGGAACCAACGGCCGAGCCGCCGGGTGAATTGACGCGAAACACGATCGCGCGGACCTGATCGTCGTGCGCGGCACGGCGGATTTCAGCGGCCGTGCGCTCGCCGCTGATGAATTCGCCAGCCATCGGCGGCTCACCGGCAATCACTGGCCCGACGCCGTGGATCAGCGCAAGCCGGGCGCGATCACCGCCGCGGGCCAGATAGGAAATACGGCGCAGATAGCGCGGCATCGCGATAAAGCATCCATCTTCGTTTTTGGGATCCAGTTCGGTGCGGATATCTTCGATATAGCCAGTGCGATCAGCGAGGTGTGTCTCGCAAGCGGTGCGCGCGCCGACGAAGCCCCGCGCCAGCAGCTCCTTCGCCACCTCCGGGGTGAGCTTACGTGCGGCCGCGACGTGCTCGACGAGAATTGCCTTCCAGTCGTTGATGATCGCTTCGAGGCTCTCACGCAGTTCCGGCGACATCCCTTCGCGGCTGAACATCTCGGCCGCGCCCTTGTATTCTTTCCATTGCAGGGTCTGGACTTCGACGCCGAGCTTGCCCAAGGCGCTGCGCAGGAAGAAATTGCCGGCCGCCACGCCGAGCATCATGAAGCTCGAGTCGGGATTGACGACGATTTCACTCGCAGCACAGGCGACGAGATAATCACGCACGCTGACGTTGTCGCCGGCTAGCAGCGCAATCACGTGCTTGCCGGCTGCGACGATTGAGCGGAGCCGGTCATACAGCTCCTGTGCGGTTGCGAGACCAATAGCTGGCGCATTAAGTTCGACCACAACCGTTTTAATCGAGGGGTCGCCGGCAGCGCATTCGAGCACCCGCCGCAGATCATAGAGAGTCGGCGTACCGCGGCTGCGCAACTGCTCGATCGGCGAGCGCGGCGGCTCCTCGCGCAGGCCATCGGCAATCTTCAGCATCAGCACCGAATTCTCGGGAATCCGCGCGGGGCGCAAGACCAGCAGGTAGAAGGCGGTAACGACGCCTGCCGCGATCAGCAGGAGCACAGCACCAACGAGGTGCCACCCGGCGTCGAGGCTGATTACGCCCAGCGCAATCAGTACGGCGACTAATATTGCCAGCCGAGCCTCACGGCTCAGCCTGATTTGTCGAAGTCGTGCCAGCTTCATCATCCGCTCCAATCCGATTATCATCTGTAATTCTTCGGTAGCTCAAGCGTAGCTGTTTTCGATGCGCAGGTCTGTCCACTTAATTTTCGCCCTAATAGCTGTGCTGGAGGTGGGCTGTGCGAACCACAAGCCGCCGAATTTGCCGCCGTACGAAGCGCATGCGGTTACCCTCGGTATCACACGGGGAATAAAAGTCGCGGCCTTCACCCAGTTGCCCGACGGTTTTGCGCCGATCCCCGGCATGGCGCCGATGTGGCTTCGGCAAGGGCATGAAGTCGGCATTGTAGGCATCGCGAACGGCCGGTCAACTATCCTCGGGCTGAGCGGACCAGACCTGACCCATGGACGGATCCTGGCCTCTGATGGTGGCCCTGCGACGCCGGGTGGCAAGCTGGTTGATGCAGCCGCGAACAGTAGTGGCTCGACGCTGGCAACGCTGGTGGCCGAGTCTTCGGACGCGCGGCTCGATGTCTACCTGCGCACAATGAACGAAGGCGACTACGGCCACTCAATCGGGTCGTTCGACGGCATCTACGATCGCGCGACGCTAGCCTGGCTCGGCCAGCATATTCTCGCGATTGCGCTCCACGCTGGTACACAGCTCTCGCCTTCGACGGCATCAGCGGAGCCGGCGTCAGAGAATGAGACGATGAGCCTGCCGGCCAGTGGCATCTACTTAATGGATGTGAGGGCGCCGCAATCGCTGTTTCATCTCGACGGGGCCGATTGCCCGGTTTCGCGCCTTGATGTCTCGCCCAACGCGCAGTTGGCGGTAAGCGAAGGGGGAAGCGGGGCGCCGCCGGCAGTGTTCGACTTGAAGCGCCACAGATGCCGTCCACTCGGCGTGGCGACGCCAATCAGGCCGCTGGGATGGGCGCGCGATTCTTCGGAGTTCCTCTTTGCCACGCGCGGCCCGGACGGTGCGATTGGTGCCTTTCGTTACACGATCAAAACTGGCTCAATTTCAACCGTGGCGATATCGTCGAAGTTAGCGGCGATCGCGAGCGACGGTACGATCATCGCGATCGGCAATCGCGAGTTAACCTGGCGAGCGGCGGCCGCGAAACCTAACGAGCAAATCAAAGCTGAGGTTGCGCTGATGGATACTCGCACCGGCGAGATTGCGCTGAATCCGCTCGGTTATGAAACCACGCCCTCACTGCTCGCGCTAAGTTCGATCGCCTTTTCCCAATCTGCCGACCGTGTAGCGATCGACGCGCTGATGCCGGGACTTGGCGGTCCGCAGCGGCAACTAATCGAGTATGCGGCGCGTAGCCAGACCGCGTTCGTCCTCGGTCGTGGGCCGGCGGATCAGCCGATCGGGATGAGTTGGTCACCTGATGGCGCAATGCTCGCAACCGTAACGACAGGACGGTCGTCGAGCGTGATTACGATTTTTGTCCCGGCGCGGTGAGCCTCAGACTTATAAAGCGGCCAGCTCGCAAATTCCCGGCTGCACGTCCTCAGGCTATGGCTTTCGGGCAGTTGCCTTCACTCCCTCGCCAACTAGTTATCCAGCGCTGCACGTCCCGACCAGTAATCGTAACCGGCACGGATTGCCGCGG
Organism: Binataceae bacterium (SeqCode); assembly: GCA_035502655.1. GTDB lineage: Bacteria > Desulfobacterota > Binatia > Binatales > Binataceae > DATJUF01. The sequence continues at coordinate 1,165 of DATJUF010000225.1, read as the reverse complement.
CGGAGCGCTCGAAGCTCTCGAACACCACCAGCCCGCGTTCGCGTGCTAGTTGCTTAGCTCTCGCCACGACGGTTTCGACGTGCGCCGGATGCAGGATCACGACGAACGGCTTGGCGGTAGCCTGATTAAAGGCAGCAATTTTGTCGAGCAGGCTAGTCAGTTCGTCCTCATGCGTGGCCCATCGATGAGCGCGCATGCCGGTGCCGATTTCCAGCACAATCGCGTCGATTACGCCGTCGCGGTCGAGAACCTGCAGGATACGCTCGAGATTGCCGGTATTGACGCCACCACCAATCGTGCCGCCGGCGTCGAGCGGATTTCGATAACTGCCGCCGATAATGTTGAAGAAGCTTTGCAGCTCTTCATAGGAGGCCGGCGATAAGGCCGGAATCTCAAGCCCGGCACTCGCGAAGGTATCGGTAATTACCACCGACTGACCGCCAGTCATTGCGACAAGGCCCATGCGCTTGCCGCTGATGCGCCGCCCACGGGCAAGGAGTTCGACCGCATCGAGCATCGCGTCGAGACCGGTGACACTAACGGCGCCGCTCTGCCGCACCATCGAGGACCACATCGCAGCGGGCGTCGCCAGCGATCCGGTATGTGAAAACGTTGCACGAGCCCCCGCCTCGGTCATCCCGCCCTTCCACACAACGACCGGATGGCGCGAGGCAGCACGGCGCAGGCTCTCGAAGAAGCGGCGGCCGTCGTGCACACCCTCGACGTACATCCCGAGTACGCGCGTGGCCGGCTCTTCGGTCATGACATCGATAAAGTCGGCTGCTTCGAGCATCAGGACGTTGCCGATAGAGGCCGCTTTGTTGACCCGGACGCCACGTAGCGGCGCCTGCGAGCAGAAATTGATACAGTGGGTGCCGCTCTGCGAGATAAAGCAGACGTCGCCAGCCTGGCCCGCATTGAGATCGGGGAAATTGCACATGCCGGTCGCTGCATTGTAGAGGCCCATGCAATTAGGGCCGACGAGCGCGATTTCCGAGGCGACCGCGAGTTCGCGCAACTCTCTTTCGAGCTTGATACCCAGCTCCTCGGTAGTTTCCGAAAAACCTGAAGTGAAAAAGCCGATGCCCCTGACTTTGTTCGCGACACAATCCTTGAGAATGCGCGGCGCGACCTGGCGCGGTACTGCGCTGACGGCGTAATCAAT
>DATJUF010000224.1:0-11263 GCA_035502655.1 Binataceae bacterium (SeqCode) | reverse complement strand
GATCCGATTACAGTGGTCGAAATTCAACGGGTCATCAGTTACCTGAAGGAACGCGGTATCGGCGTCCTGATGTCCGACCATAACGTGCAGGAGACGCTCTCGATTATCGATCGCGCCTACGTGATCCACGCTGGCCAGATTCTGTTCGAGGGTCCGCCCCGCGAACTGGTCGAGAACCACAAGGTCCGCGAAGTCTTTCTCGGCGAACGCTTCCGCCTCCGCTAACCGGCCATCATACAAGACATCTAATTTCCTTCAGCGCGTGCATCATCGATGAAACGGCTCGTCACTTAGATCATTGCCCGGCGCTTGCCATGCGGCCCATCGCGGATAAGTCCGGCGGCTGATTCTCCCAGGGTTTAGCGACCACTGCGGAAATCGAGTTCTGCGGAGAACCCGTTACGATTCGGTCAGTCCATACTACATAAACAAAGCTTTGATGTGCCGCATCCCAAAAGCGGCTGACGTGCATCCGCTTGAACAACAGCGAACGCCGCTCGGTCAAAACATCTTCGCCGTTCTCAAAAGCTTCCTTCACTTTGATTGGACCGGTCTGGCGTACCGCGACCGAGGCATTGGACGTATCCTCCGCCACACCCAGCGCCCCTTTCATCCCACCCGTCCGCGACTCGCTGACGAATATGGTGATCCCATCAATTTTCGGATCTTCGTAGGATTCGACGATGACTTTATGGTCAGGTCCGATCAGCTTGAACTCCGTGTTGACCGAACCGATTACGTGCGGCTTTGGCCCGCATGACGCCAGTGCCATGACCGCTGCACCTGCCACCAGCACCACGGCGATCCCGCGGCCTGAGAATTTTTTTTGTCTCATTGCTATCAACTTTTCATCCTCGCTAATAAAGACGCTCCAGCTATCGGACGACTGATGGCCGCGCGTTCTTCAAACGGACGCTTCCGCGATAGATGTCTTAGCATTGCCGCCCAAACTTCCAAGCCGCCGCCTGCACATCGAAGCCGATCGCCAACCTGTACGAATTAGCCCGGCTGTGCTTAGATCACCTTACGAACTAATCAATGCGGGGTGAACGTAATGGAATACAACGTCATCGACGCCGACGGGCACATCCTCGAACCGCCCGATTTGTGGGAGCGTTATATCGAGCCGAAGTATCGCGAGACCTGTCCGAAACTCTTGTACACGGAACAGGGTGGCGAGATTCTGCGAATTGAGGGCGACTACGCGATCGATCTCGGGCGAGGCAAGAAGCCGGTCACGCTAGGCGGCCTCGGGACTTTCGGCGCGCGCGAAGGCGGAATTGACTCCTTCAAAGTCCCGTACCTGAAGGGCAAGCGGGGCGGCTTCGATCCGCACGCGCGCATCCCGGATATGGACGCAGAGGGAATCGACGCCGCGTTCCTCTACCCGAGCATGGGATTGTTCCTGGGAGCTACTAAGGATCCGGAATTCTCAGCCGCGGCCTGCCGCGCCTACAATAGATGGCTCGCCGATTATTGCAAACCTTATCCAGAGAGGCTGTTTGGCGCGGCGATGCTGCCGCTGCAATCGATCCCGCACGCCGTGCAGGAGATGAAGTTCGCGGTCGAGGAACTCGGCTTCCGCTGCGGCTTCATCCGGCCCAATCCCTACGGTAATCGCGTTCTGCACGACCCGGCCAACGATCCGATTTGGGAAGCGGCGCAGGATCTGGATTTTTCGATCGGCATCCATAGCGGCTCGGAGAGCGGCCAGCAGACGATCGGCTTCGATCGCTTCACCAAAGGCTTCGCGGTGCGCCACCTCGTCGCTCATACGATGGAGATGGAGGCGGCTGCCACCAGCCTGATCATGTGCGGCGTATGCGACCGTTTCCCTCGGCTGCGTATCGCGTTTCTGGAATCGGGCGGCGGCTGGATGGCGGGATGGCTTGATCGGATGGATCGTCATTTCGATGACAAAGGGATGAATGACACGCACTTGACGGCGCGGCCAAGCGAAATCTTCCGCCGGCAGTGCTTCATATCGTTCGAGCCGGTAGAAGGCTCGCTCAAATATCTGGCGGAATATATCGGATCCGACAATATCCTGTGGGCGACTGACTATCCGCACACTGACGGTTTTCCCGATGCGCCCAACATGATCAAGCGGATGGGTTTGCCGCCGAAGACGCTGGCAAACGTTCTGGCCGGCGGCGCCAAGCGCTATTACAACATCCACTGATTAATAAAAAACGCACGGGACGTTTCACGTGAAACATCCCGTGCGGCTTCAGATTCTTAGGCGGGATGCTTGAAAGGCTCGCTGCAGCGGTCTGTGATGCGGGCTAGGCCAGGACTTTGTGGGCGAGCATATCGATTATGACACGCGCGATCTGCTGCTCGACTGGACTTAAAAGGCCGCCGCTGCCGCCGACAATCCCTTTAGCGATCTGATCGGCGACTGTATCGACACGCTTGAAGAACTGATCGCGGCCCTGCTCATACAAAGCCCGGTTGATAGTCATTACCTCGCTGGCGTCTTCCGGCATAATTGGCGGGGGATACTCAGCGTTATCCGGCGCGGGTACCGTAAACTCATCCCCATTCTGTGCGATTCTGCTCCAGGCCTGCCAGGCGTCGTAGCGGCCCTGTTCAAAGTCGCGAGTGCGGAAATCGGAAACCAGGAAGCCGCCAAAGCCGTACAGAGGATCGCCTGCGAGAACATCCGCGTTCGCGGCGGCTCCCGGTGCAGCTTGCGGGACAATGAGAATTGGATCAATTCTGACCTTATCTGCGAGGCCGAGAGCGAGATCCATCGCCAACGCGAGATCGGTAAAGCTAACCTTCTGTGCTTCAGGGAGGGCATCGATGGTAGCAAAGACCTCGGGATCAGTATGTTGGAGGTCCGGAATCAATGTCAGTTGAAGAAAGGCTAGTTGGGAAATAGTGATTCCGCGCCATTCGGCTAGCTGATTCAGGACGCCAGGAGGCAGCGGGACGGCAGCGCTGATTTGATCAGCGAGGGTCCTGATGAAATCGCTGCGCTGGGCAAATTGCCGATTAACTTCGATGATGCCGCGGAGCCCTGACGTGCCGCTCTCGGTCAAAAGTGAATTAATCAGGTTAATCAGCAAGGCGTAGGAATTGGGCGTGTTGGGCAGCAGGCCGGGCGCAGCCGATGGCGCGGTGTGCACGATCAGATAGCGGCGGTCGTAATCGTCGTAATCATTTCCGGAATACCAGTCGATATCATGAGCGAGATTGATCGCTTCGCCGACCGGATCGTTGTCGAATAATCCGCCGTCTATAAAAGTGGTATCCAGCCACTGCCGCTGGCTATCCCAGATGCGCAGTTGGCGGGGCGCGAAAGCCAGCGGAAAGGTTCCCGAAGCGATTCCCGCCTGTTGCATCGCATTCCAGGCCTCGCCGCCGGTCACGTTCTGATTGGGATTGGTATAGTTAGCGGCAGCAACCCCGCAAGCTTTGAGAGAAAGAACATTTTCGCTATCGATTTTAGTAATGAACGAAGCGTTTTGCGCGTATTGTTCAATATTTAGAACATCGCCATTCGAAGTTGATACGGCGGTCACGATCGGGTTCACACGTGACAGAGTAAAACGTAATCGCAACTCTGCGTCGCCAGGGCGAAGCGCTGGATGGCGGGAAACGATGGCCGGGAACTGAACATATTTATTCGCGAGCATGTCGAGGCTCGCGGCGTCGAGCAAATAGTCATTTGCCGCGGGATCGGCCGAATCTGGCGGCGGGCAGAGCGTGCCGAACGAAAGTTCCTTAACCCAGACTTGGTAAAGATAGTTGCTATTCTGATTGATTAGAGCGAGGGCAACCAAGACTGCGGTAATCGAGCCGGCGCTAGCTCCGGTGAGTACGTCTATATACCATTTCGTATTGTTAATGAGTGAATTGTTGTATTGGATCAGGCGCAGGGTTTCGGTTAAAGCTCCGGCCTCGTAAGCTCCGAGCGATACGCCACCCTTGATTGAAATCGCGAGCCTTCTCTCTGGCAAGGTTAGCCTCCCCTTTCAAGCCACGAAATAGCAAGTAGGCTTTGCAAGCGATCCCTAGCTAGCAGAACCTGAACGAATCAAAAGGGTGAAATGCTCCTGCTAGATCAGAAATTGTGTCCAAGAGAGAACAAGTGAAATTGCGATCGATGTTTCACGTGAAACATCGATCGCAATGGCCGGGCTCATGTGGCGCGGTGGCTTAGCGAAACCAGGTCCGAATTGAACACCGATGTTTCATGTGAAACATCGGTGTCAGAATCTTTGTTCTAGTTAGAAGGCGGTGTCTGGTGCATTGGCAAACCAGCTAACTATTTCGCGATGTGCAGCGGATGTTTCACGTGAAACATCCATTACAATCCACAAGTTTAGAAGCTCACCAGGTACGAAGTTAACAGTTATTGAACAATTTCACTCTTGACAGTGCGGTTGTGAATAGGGCGAGCTGGCCAGCCTGCGGGCGGGGCTATTCGTAGCGGAGGGCTTCAATCGGGTCGAGCAGCGAGGCTTTGCGCGCCGGATACCATCCGAAGAAGACACCGACGGCGGCGGCGAAGAGAAAGCCGCCCACGACCGAAGGCACCGATACCAGCGTTGGCCAGTGCGCCAGCGCCGAGAGAATCTTGGATGCCATAACGCCAAGGATAATGCCGGCAACACCTCCCATAATACTGAGCATTGAAGACTCGACGAGGAATTGCAGGAGGATATGGCGGCGGCGTGCGCCGATTGCCATCCGGATGCCGATTTCGCGCGTGCGCTCAGTGACCGACACCAGCATGATATTCATGATGCCGATGCCGCCGACGAGCAGTGAGATGGAAGCGACGGTGGCCAGCAGTAAGGTCATCACCTCTGAGGCATTGGCGGAGGCCTCGGCGATTTCATTGAGGCTGCGCACGAAGAAATCGTCGTCTTCGTTGGGCTGAATGCGATGGCGCCGATGCAGCAAAGATTGAATCTCGCTTTGCACTGTATTCACCAGATCGGCGGACGAGGCCTGGACGAAAATATTGTTTACCACCCCAGATTTGACCGGAGTATTATTGGTGAAAGGGTCGATCAGCGAGGTGTCGGAAGAATAGACTGCGTTGGTGGTCAGCACGCCGGCGTATGGATTCAGCACCGGGTTGGTTGAACCGTTACCGGTTGTAGTGGTGACCGAGGCGCTGACTTGCGAGTTGCCCAGGACCTTGCGCTCAGCGGTATAAAAAGGAGTTAAGACAACGTCGTCCTGATCCTGGCCGTAGCCCGATTGCCCTTTGAGACTAAGCACGCCGACCACTCGCAGCGGAAAATTTTTCACGCGGATGATCTTGCCAATCGGATTCTCGCCCGGCGCGAACAGATTATTTACGACGGTTTGTCCGAGCAGGCATACGGGTGCGGCGCTGCGCGTTTCGATATCAGTGAAGGGGCGCCCATACGCCACCGGCCAATCGCGTATATCGAGATAGGCCGGAGTGGTGCCCTCGATACTGGTGCTCCAGTTCCGGTCTCCATAAATGACCTGCGCGACTTGACGGTCCATATAGCTGACGGCGCTGGTGCCCGCCACTTCCTTGTCGATCGCCTCAGCGTCGGATACGCGCAGGGTCGAAATGCTGCCTGAGCCGGCGTGGACGCCGTTGGAAGTTACAGTACCGGGCAGGACTACCAATAGATTTGTGCCGAGGCTTTGAATCTGCTGCTGGACCGAGTAGCGGGCACCATCCCCGACCGCGACCATCGCAATGACGGCGGCGACGCCGATAAAGATCCCGAGCATTGTCAGCGCCGCGCGCAACTTATTGCGATTGATCGCGCGGGCGGCGGCGGTCACGGCCATCACGCCAAAGGTGGAGAGATTCTCCTCGCCGTCCGTGGCCGAGCGGCGCTGTTCGATTGCGGGCGTGGAGGCGAGGGTTGGTGAGAGCGGCGGGGATTCGGGCGCCGTACGATCGTTGCGGACGTCGGAAACGATAACACCGTCGCGGAAGGTGATAACGCGTGCGGCGTAGGCAGCCACGTCCGCGTCGTGAGTTACCACGATTACGGTGAGGCCCTGCTCGCGGTTGAGGCGCGTGATGATCTCGAGAATTTCGGCTGAATTGGTTGAATCGAGATTGCCGGTAGGCTCGTCGGCCAGCAGGATAGCCGGTTGGTTGATCAACGCCCGCGCGATCGCGACGCGCTGTTGCTGGCCACCGGAGAGCTGGCTAGGGTGATTGCGCTCGCGGCCCTCGAGTCCGAGCATCTCGATCAGGCTTTGCGCGCGGCCGGCGCCGCCGCCCGGCCAACCCGAGTAGAACAAGGGCAGTTCGATATTCTCAAGCGCAGTGGTGCGTGACAGCAGGTTGAAATTCTGGAAGACGAAACCGATGCGGCGGCTGCGTATTAATGCCAATTCCACTTCGTCGAGTGAGTCGACGTCAACGCCTTCGAGCAGGTAGCGGCCGCTGGTGGGGCGGTCGAGGCATCCGATGAGGTTCATCAACGTGGACTTGCCGGAGCCGGACGCACCCATGATCGCGACGAACTCGCCGCGCTCGATGGCAAAGCTGACGGCGCGCAGTGCGCGAATCTGGATTTCGCCGCCCAGCGTGTAGGTCTTGCTGACGTTGATTATTTCGATGACTTTTTCCATCGTAAGGCGGCGCTGCCATCGCATGCGCCGAGGGCGGTTAAAAATGCATATGGAAGTGCCGATCGGCGAGAGGACTGCTGGAGAACTCGCCGTTGGTCCTGATGCGGTCGGTGATAACCTCCTCGCCCTCTTTGAGGCCGCCACTGATGACCTCGACGTTAGTGCCGTCGTCGAGTCCGCGAACGATTTGGACCGGATGCGGACGGCCATTGTTAAGCACCCATACGCGGGCCGAATGCTGGCTGGCAGGAGCTGCGGCATCCTCATCGGCAGTGGCGGAGGCGTGATGGCGCGGCGAGAAGGAGAGGGCGCGCAGTGGTACGCGGAGGACATTTTCGCGGCGCGCTTCGACTATAGTGGCGTTTGCAGTCATGCCTGGCATCAGCAGCAATTCCGGATTGGCGACACCGATCACGACGTCATAGGTGACGACGTTTTGCACGGTGATCGGAGCCTGGCGGATTTGGGTTACCGTGCCCTTGAAGACGCGGTTAATATAGGCATCAACGGTGAAATCGACGGGCTGGCCGACGCGGACGTTGCCGACATCGGATTCGCTGACGTTGCTGTCGACCTGCATCTTGGTCAGGTCCTTGGCGACCAGAAAGAGGGTCGGGGTTTGATAGCTGGCTGCGACGGTCTGGCCGACAGCGACGTTAACCGAAACCACGGTACCATTAACCGGGGAAATTATGTTGGTGTAGTGGAGGTTCAGTTCGGCGGCGTGCAGATTCGCCTTTTGCTGCTGAATGGCGGCCTGGTCGAGAGCAATCTGCGCCACCGCCTGATTGTAGGTGCTGAACTGGCTATCAAGTTGATCTTGAGAAATGACGGTTTGGCGGCGCAAAACCTGATCGCGCTGATAAGTAATCTTCTGGTAAACGAGATTGGCTTGATCCTTAAGGAGCTGAGCGCGGGCATTGGCGAGGGCGGCTTTATTCAGATCGACCTGGGCAGCAAATGGGCGGGGATCAATTTTGGCGATCAACTGCCCGGCTTTGACCGAGGCGTTGAAATCGGTCGGAATGGCGACGATTGGACCGGAGACATAGGTGCCGACCTGAACTACCGTAACTGGATTTACGGTGCCGGTGGCGGTGACGGAACGGATAATGGGGCCGCGCGTAACCTCAGCGGTGATGAAGCGCGGGGCTTCGGGCCGATGGGTCCACCAATAGCTACCGGCGAGGGCGAGGCAGACAATTGCGGCCAGGACGACCCAGCGCGCGCCGTGACGGGTGCGTGCGGACGAACTCATAGTGCTCCCTCGGGAGGTGATTCTCGCATCAATTGCAAATCGGCATAAGCGCAATCGGGCAGCAATCCTCGGACGACTCCGGTTGGCAGCCTTAAGCGCCGATTGGTAGACGAATGGCTGAGATTGCGGTTGACACTGCGAGACGGCATTCCATTTGAGATATGGGGCGATCAGGCTCTCAGGTGTTGTGAATCAGCTAATAGGGGGCAGCCGAGGCGAATCGAGGGTCTCGCTAGCGGCGGCGAAGAATCGTTTCGAGCTGCCTTATATCGACTGGTTTCACCAGATGTTCGCAGAAGCCTGTGTCAAACGAGCGCTGCCGGTCCGATTCCTGACCGTAGCCGGTGATTGCGATCAACCGTACATCTTTGAATTCTTCGACCGCTTTAATCTGCCGCGCCAATTCGTAACCGTCGACCGCGGGCAGGCCTATGTCGATCAGGATGAAGTCGGGCTGAAATTTGGAGAGCTGATCCATGGCTGATTCAGCGTCAAGCAGGGCAATGGTACTGAACCCAGCGGTGTTGAGAATTTCGGCAAGCATTTCGGCCGCGTCGCGATTGTCATCCACAATCATGATGCGAGGGCCAGCGGCGTTGGCGTGCGATATTTTCAATCGTTCGACCTCAAATGAGTGCCGGCCAATCCCGGTTGGCGAGTGTGCCCATAAGAATTAAGAGTTCGTTTCCGCTGGTTAATCATGCACTATAAACGTTTTTATCATCACGGTGAAGTTTACCCATCGGAAAGAGCTGGACAGCCCACGAGCTGCAGAAAAGCACAATGTGGCGAAAGGCGGCTAAAGGCGCGGGGCGATTCTGGCGAAACCTGTTAGTAAATCAAGCGAGGCTTTGTTCGTAGACGATTGCAGGATCACTTGAATGGTGTCGCATGCGCGTACAAGTTAAGTAAAATCCAGCTTGACGTTTCATTATCATAAAAGCAAATGGCGACGATTATTTAGACCATCGGAGGTTGAGGATGACGCAGACGCAGGTGATGGGTCATTTGGCCGAAAAGATCGGAATTAGCAAGAAAGAGGCGAAGCTGACGCTGGACGAGTTGAACAAGCTCGTGGTGCGTGAGTTAAAAAAGGAAGGATCGATTCGGCTGGCTGGCCTTGGCATCTTTCGCAAACGCAAACTGAAAGCGCGCGTGGGGCGCAACCCTGCAACCGGGGAGCAGATCAAGATTCCGGCGCGGACGCGGCTACGGTTCACGCCAGCCAAAGCATTAAAGGACTCGGTGCTCGGCGCGGCAGCGGCGACGACGAAAACGAAGCCGGCGGCCAAGGCAGTCAGGAAGAAGGCTTGAGCAGAGCGCTCGCACAAGCCGTAGGGTGATCTCCGCCGGTGGCAGTGCAACGCCAAGCCGAAAGGCGCGAGGGCCGGATCGCGCCGGCAACCGGCCTTTGCGGGACAAACAACGGAGCGCTTCGACACTATCATTGTGGGAGCGGGTGCGGCTGGCCTGATGTGCGCACTCACGGCGGGCGAGCGCGGCCGCCGGGTATTGTTGCTGGAACGCAATCAGCGTCCGGGCGCGAAGATTCTCATATCCGGTGGCGGGCGCTGCAACTTCACTAATATTGAAGCGCCGCCGGAACGCTTCATCTCGGCGAATCCTCATTTCTGCAAATCGGCGTTGAGCCGGTTTCCGCCGCAAGCCTTTATCGCGATGGTTGAGCGGCATCGTATCGCCTATCACGAGAAGACACTGGGGCAGCTTTTTTGCGACGGTTCGGCGCGCGCAATCCTGGCGATGCTGCTGGACGAATGTACGGCGGCTCATGTTGACCTGCGTACCGGCGTGCAAATCAACGAGGTGGCCCATGATGGGCGGTTTCGGGTCGAGACTTCGCAGGGCAGCTTTAGTGCTCCGTCGTTGGTGCTGGCGTCGGGCGGCGTCTCGATTCCCAAGATTGGTGCGAGCGGCTTTGCCTATGACACTGCGCAGCGCTTTGGCCTGCCGCTGATCGAGCCGCGGCCGGGGTTAGTGCCGCTACGGCTGGCGAGAGAAGATCTTGAGCTGGTGCGTCCGCTCAGCGGGATCGCGTTGGAAGCCGAAGTTGCGTGTGGCCGCGAGAAGTTTCGTGACAGCATACTATTCACTCATCGCGGGCTGTCTGGTCCGGCGATTTTGCAGATCTCGTCATATTGGCGGGAGGGGGAGACGATCACCCTTGACCTCGTACCGGATCGCGACGCCGAAGAGTTTTTGAGGGAGCGCAAGCAGTCGCGTCCGCGCGCCGAGTTGAAGACGCTACTGGCCGAACTGATCCCGGCACGTGCCGCTGAGGCCATCGCCGGTGGCTATCGGGCAGCGGCCGTAGCGAATTTGCCTGATCGGGCGCTGGCCGAGGCCGCTGGGCGTCTCAAGCGCTGGCAAATCGTGCCAGCGGAAACGGAAGGGTGGGCGAAGGCCGAAGTGACAGCCGGCGGGATCGATACCGCGGCGTTATCATCCAGAACGATGGAAGCGCGCGGCGTAGCGGGCCTGTTCGTGATCGGCGAAGCGGTGGACGTTACGGGATGGCTAGGCGGCTATAACTTTCAATGGGCCTGGTCGAGCGGCTACGCCGCCGGTCAGGCAATCTAGATAGCAGAAGCGAGTAAGCGCGCATCTCCGCTATGAATTTAGCTTCTTGATGAACCGCGTTTTTGTTAAAAAAAATCACAGCCGCGCTTAAGGACCTAGTGTGCGGCTGGAGGGTTCACGGATTATCTCAACCCGATCGTCAGGTTTTCCCGTACCCGGCTGATGATGGGCGGGCTGATCCTGGCTAGCACTGCGGCCTACATTCTGGGCATCTGCGGCCATCACACCTTCGCGACCGACGAAACCTACAGTATCTGGGGAGCATCGAAGCCAAGCATTGGTGCGATTATCGCAGTTCCGGTGCTATACGATCCCGGCAAGCAGCTTTTCTACTACCTGGTTCTGCACTATTTCGCGCGACCGTGGGGCTATAGCGAGACTGCTGTACGGGCGCTGTCGCTGCTGTTCGCGCTGTGCGCCCTAGGTCTCATTTATGCGCTAGGGCGTGATCTGATCGACGCGGAAACTGGGGTGGCAGCGCTCGCGTTTTGGGCATTCAATCCGCTGGCGGTGTTCTTCGCCTATCAAGCGCGGGGCTACTCAATGTTCCTGTTCGTGGGACTCGCGCAGATGATGGCGTTATGGCGATTGCGCGCGTCGGCGACCGCGGGACGCACCGCGTTATGTGGCGTACTCAGCGCGGCGCTGCTCTATACCCATATGGCTGGGTTGCTGATTCTGGGCGGCGAGGGAGCAATGCTCGTGCGCGATTTTGCCCATGGCCGGCGCACGCCGCAGGTCTGGATCGCGATGGGTATTGCGGCGCTGCTGTTCGCTCCTTATGTGCCGATCGCAATGACTCAAAGCCGCGAACTG
>DATJUF010000223.1:0-9473 GCA_035502655.1 Binataceae bacterium (SeqCode) | reverse complement strand
CAAAGTTCACCCCATCTGGCGCGACGAGGACGTCCTCGACACCTGGTTTTCCTCCGCGCTGTGGCCATTCTCGACGCTCGGCTGGCCCGACGATACGCGGGAACTGAAATTCTATTATCCGACCAGCCTGCTGGTGACCGGTTTCGACATCATTTTCTTTTGGGTCGCTCGGATGATGATGTTCGGCCTGAAATGCGTGCCGCGCGCGACGCCGGCAGAATCAGTGCCATTCCGCGATGTCTATATAACGCCGCTGGTGCGCGACCAGTACGGCAAGAAGATGACCAAGTCGCGCGGCAACGTGGTCGATCCGCTCGAAATCATGGAGCGGTACGGCACTGACGCGGTGCGCTTTACGCTGGCGCAGATGGCGATCCAGGGACGCGACCTGATTCTCTCTGACGACCGGCTGGCGGCCTCGCGCGCCTTCGCGAATAAGATCTGGAACGCCGCGCGGTTCGTGCTGATGAATCTCGACGGAGCGCCTCAGCCACTGCCGATAATCGATCGGGCGCAACTGTCACTGGCTGATCGATGGATACTAAGCCGCCTCGACGAGGCGATTCGCGGCGTGACTAATGCGATCGACGCTTACGAGTTCAACAATGCCGCACTCGTCGTTTATCAATTCATCTGGCACGAGTTCTGTGACTGGTATATCGAACTGAGCAAAGAGCCGCTCAAGGCTGGTGGCGAACGGCAGGCGGCGGCGCGTTATGTACTAGTCACTGTTTTTGACAAAATGCTGAGGATACTGCATCCGTTTATGCCGTTCATTTCGGAAGAAATCTGGCAGGCGCTGAAACCATACTTTCCTGAAGGCGCCGATAGCGAACATCTCGCCGTCGCGAGGTTTCCAGTTGCGTCGGACACTCCCTATTTGACGGGGGCTGAGACGGTCGCGATGCAACATTGCGTCGAGGCCACGCAAGCGATCAATTCGCTTAGGGCGCTCGCGGGATGCCATCCCGGGCAGCGTGTAACTGGCGTCTTCCGCATTAGCAAATCCCACGAAAGCGCATTCGAAACGTGGAAGAGCTACGCGAGGATGCTTGGCAAGCTTGACGGCATAATGAGATATCCGATTGACGGCCCTCGGCCATCCCGACCTATCTTCGCACCGCTCGAATGGGGTGAGATTGGAATCGAGCCCCCGGACAATTTCGATTCCACTAAAACGCGTTTGAGCTTGAAAAAGAAACTGGACGAAGTCAGCGGCCATCTTGATCGCCACCGCAGCCGGTATGAGAATCCCGGCTTCCGCGCGAAGGCCGACGCCGAAACAGTTGCAGATGTCGCCGAACGAATCGAAGAGCTACAGTCGCAGCAACGAACGCTCGAAACTCAGATTAGCCAATTGAGTTAGATGACATCCGAATGAACCTGCTCAGTCAAATTGATCTCAACAATCTGCTACGGCGGGCGATTGCCGAAGACGTGGGGCAGGGCGATATCACCACTGCCGCCACCGTGGCGGCCAATCAGCCGGGACGCGCGACTATCACCGTCAAGGAAAGTGGCTCCATAATTTTCTGCGGCGGACCAATTCTCACTCAAGTCTTTCAGTTGACTGGGGCGCGCCCTCAGGCCGAACTACTTGCCGCCGAAGGTTCGAGGCTGAGACAAGGCGAGATTGCGGCCAAAATTGAAGGGATGCTCGCCGGACTGCTGAACGGCGAACGCGTCGCGCTCAACTTCGTCCAACTGATGTCTGGAATTGCAACGGCGACGCGGCGCTACGTTGACGCGGTGGCCGGCACCGGTGCGAAAATCGTCGATACCCGCAAGACCCATCCGGGGCTGCGCGCGATCGAGAAGTACGCGGTGCGATGCGGCGGCGGGAGCAATCATCGCTTCGGCCTCGATAGCGGCGTGCTGATCAAGGACAACCATATCGCGTCAGCCGGTTCGATTCGCGCAGCACTGGAAAGGGCGCGCGCCGTGGCGCCGCATACGTTCCGGGTCGAGATCGAATGCGAGACGCTGGCACAGGTGGAAGAAGCTGTCGCCAATGGTGCAGCAACGATTCTGCTCGACAATATGCCTATCGCCGATTTGCAGCGCGCGCGTGCGATCGTCGGCGATGGCGTATTGCTTGAGGCTTCCGGTGGAATCACGCTCGAAAGCGTGCGCGCGATTGCCGAAACCGGCGTAGACTTGATTTCCGTTGGCGCACTGACCCATTCACCCAAAGCGGTTGATTTGAGTATGCGAATCGAGGCTACTCTATGATTGCCTTTAGTCTGACAGCGCGGAGTTGAAGCGCAGCTTCAAGCTTAATCTCATGCCATCCAACCCCTACCAGGCGATCCAGAAAGGCGAACCGGGCAGTATCGGATGGCGGATCGATTACTTTCAAGAGGCCGGTTCGACTCAGCGAGTCGCCGCCGAACTCGCAGAGCAGGGTGCCGCGCAAGGCACCGTAGTAATTGCTGAGCAGCAGACCGCCGGGCGCGGGCGTATGGGCCGTCAGTGGCATTCGCCATCGGGCGTTAACCTGTACGCCACGATCATTCTGCGTCCGACGTGCCCGGTGGCTGAGGTTCCGCGGCTGAGCCTGGTCGCCGGGGTGGCCGCGGCCGAGGCGCTGGAGATGGCGGCACCGGGTATCGTCGCTCTCAAATGGCCTAACGATGTCTGGCTCAATGGACTCAAGGCAGGCGGGATCATTGCCGAAGCAGTGACCGACGCTAGCCGTGGCCTTCAATGTGTCCTGCTCGGTATCGGGCTTAACCTGAACCTGGCCGCGCGCGACATCCCGCCCGAACTGCGAGGCAAGGCGACCTCAGTGTTGATCGCAACTGGCTACCAGTGTGATCGGGCCGCGATCGCTTCGGCGCTTTTGCAAAAGCTCGATACTCGCTATATGGAAACAGAGCGGCACGGTTTCGCCACAATCCGGCCCTTATGGGAACGTTATTCGGCGCTTACGGGACGTCCAGTGACGGTGGTCGACGGCGGGTCACGGATTATGGGCATGGTCACGGGAATTGACGCGGACGGCGCGCTTTTGCTGGAGACGGCGGAAGGACCGACGCGGATTCTGACCGGCGACGTGAGTATTGAAGGAGCTTACGGCTAGCGGCTTGTGAAATTGCAGTGTCAATCAAAACCTTCGGTGGCGTGGGCAGATTGCGTAATTGCGTAAAGGAATTGCAAAAGATTATCGGTCACTAATGTAATGGCATAAGTAAAGCGCCAAATGCACCGCGAACGGAACGCGGACTATCGTGGCGGGCCGGGCTCCTCCGGCCAACTGGCTTGCTGCGTAGATAATTGCGCCTCGAACGCGGTTGCACCAACGTTACGGTGAGGTGAACATCATGGCAGTCGAGGAAATCGGGCGGTTGAGAACGATCGCGATCGTTGGACAGGGCGGTGTCGGCAAAACTCAACTCGCGGACGCGATGCTCTTCACCGCCGGCGCCATCACACGGCTTGGCCGTCCTGACGACGGCAGCGCGGCACTGGATTTCGAGCCTGAAGAGACCGCACGCCATATTTCGATCAGCTCCGCATTTCATCACCTCAACTGGAAAAAAACTGAAGTAATCCTTGCCGATACGCCCGGCTACAATGCGTTTCTGCCGGAATCGTTCGCGGCGTTGCGGGCGGTTGACGGCGTGGTCTTTGTCGCGACGGCGAGCAGTGATCTGAAGGTTGAGTCAGAGAAGCTGTTTGACGAAATCAAGCGGCTCGGCTTGCCGCACATCGGTTTCGTTTCGCGGCTCGACCGCGAGCGGAACAACTTCGACGCCGCGCTGGCCGATCTTGGGAAGGCGCTAGAGGCCAAACCGGTCGCGCTGACCCTGCCGATCGGCCAAGAGGCGGAACTGCGCGGTGTAATCGATCTGCTCGCGATGAAAGCGCTGATATATTCCGACGCCAGCGGCAAAGCCAAGGAAGAAGACTTGGCGGGCGATCTTAAGGCGCGTGCCGATGAAGCCAGGGTCAAGCTGTGCGAGGCCGTTTCGGAAACCGATGACACGCTGCTGGAAAAATATCTCGATAGCGGCGAGCTGAGCGAAGAAGAATTACGCGCGGGCCTGCGCGCAGCGGTGATGGAAGGCAAGCTGATGCCGGTACTGTGCGGCTCGGGTGCGAAGAATATCGGGGTCAGTGCGCTGCTTGAAGCGATCGTCTCATTTCTGCCTGCGCCCAGTGAGCGGCCTGCCGCGCAGGGCCATGGAGCATCCAACGGCACGATGGACGAGCGGCTGCACGATCCCTCGGCGCCGTTCTCGGCGGTCGTTTTCAAGACCCTGATCGATCCGTTTGCCGGCAAACTTTCGATTTTCCGCGTGATTTCCGGGCGTGCGGTAAGCGATGCCGGTGTGTTCAATTCCACTCACGGAGTTCGCGAGCGCTTCGGCCAACTGCTGCGCCTCGAAGGGAAAAAGCAAGCGCCGCTGCCGGTCGCGCTGCCGGGTGAGATCGTGGCAGTGGCGAAGCTCAAAGATACCACCACTGGCGATACACTGTGCGATGAGAAAGCGCCGATCACCTATCCCTCAGCCGAAAAGCCGCCGCCGGTAATCTCGTTCGCGATTCGTCCGAAAACGCGCGCTGACGAAGAGAAATCCTCGATGGCGCTGCAACGGCTGATCGAGGAAGATCCCGCGCTGGAAACCCATCGTGACCCGCAGACCCATGAGATCATCCTGTCCGGCACCGGTCAGATGCATATCGAAGTCACGGTCGAAAAGCTCAAGCGCAAGTTCAACGTTGAGGTCGAGCTGCAAGCGCCCAAGGTGCCATACAAGGAAACGATCAAGGGGCGTGCCGAGGCCCAGGGCAAGTACAAGCGGCAATCGGGGGGTCGTGGCCAATATGGCGATTGCTGGCTCAAGATTGAACCGCTTCAGCGCGGCGGCGGCTTCGAATTCGTTGACCAGATTGTCGGTGGTGCGATTCCGCGCCAATTCATTCCGTCGGTGGAAAAGGGCGTCCGCAGCACTCTGATCGAGGGATATCTGGCGGGCTACCCGTTAGTTGATCTCAAGGTTACAGTCTTTGACGGTAGCTTCCACGATGTCGATTCGTCGGATATGGCCTTCCAAATCGCAGCCTCGATGGGCCTGAAAAACGCCATGGAGAAGGCTCGGCCAATTCTGCTGGAACCGATCATGTCAGTTGAAGTCGCCTGTCCCGACGAATGCATGGGTGACGTGATTGGCGACTTGAACTCGCGGCGCGGACGCGTGCTCGGGATGGAAACCAAGGGGCATGGCCAGATCGTCAAGGCGCTGGTGCCGATGGCCGAAATCCTCAAATACGCTCCAGACCTGCGCTCGATGACCTCGGGCCGCGGATCGTTCGAAGCACACTTCTCACATTACGATGAGGTTCCGGGACTGATTGCGGAGAAAGTGATCAAGGAGACACACGAGGCGCGGGAGGCGGCAAAGAGCAATGGACACGCCCATGCCCACGGATAACTAATGTATTACTTTAGATTTGGCCGGAAGCTGGACGCGCCGGATTGAATTAAAGTAACGCATTAGATTGTTCTGGCGCCGCGGCTCGGCGTCATGCGCGAGGGATGCTTCAGACTGGCGCCATGCGACAGGTGCCCGCGGACTGCCACTCGTTGATGACGCTTGCTATGATGCTTGATGGCCCGGCTGATTTTCACAGGTACTCAACAGGCGTCGAATCGTTGAATGGCTCCTTTGGGCAAAGCTTTGATTGTCTTCGGGCTGCTGATCGCAGTCTGCGGCGTCAGCCTGTGGGCCCTGGGTAATTTCGGTTCGTCCGTGCCGATTATACGGCGAGTCGGGCATTTGACCGGTGATATCTATATCAAGCGCGGCAATTTCAGCTTTTACTTTCCTTTGATGACCTGCATTATTGCCAGCATTGTGCTGACGATCATTTTCACCCTGCTGAGGCGCTAATCGCCGCGCTAGGCGAAGGCGAAATGAAGCAGAGGCCGCGATGGACCAGCGCGACGCTTTGATTCGATCGGCCGAGCTGAAGCGCCGCCGCCGCGAGCTGATTGCGGTCGCCGTAGCTTCGGTGACGCTGATTGCGTTTGTGCTGGCGCAGACCCAACTGCCGCCACTCAGCTCGCATACCTCGCTGATCTCGAATCTTGTC
The DNA here is from genome assembly GCA_035502655.1 of Binataceae bacterium (SeqCode). Taxonomy (GTDB): domain Bacteria; phylum Desulfobacterota; class Binatia; order Binatales; family Binataceae; genus DATJUF01. The sequence goes on along the minus strand of DATJUF010000223.1, from coordinate 3,374 downwards.
GTTATCCTGCTGTTCGACCTGAGCTTTCTGTTGCTCGGCCTGATGCTGCTGCTGGTCGGGCGGAATCTGGCCAAGGCGATTTTCGAGCGCCGCCGCGGCCTGATTGGATCGAAGCTGCAGGTGCGGCTGGTCTTCGGGTTTATTGCGGTAGCACTGGTTCCGAGTGCGTTTCTACTCTATGTCGCAGGAACCTTTCTGCACGCTGATATCGACCGCTGGTTCAATCCCGAATACGAGCGCGTACTCGACGATTCGCTAGCCATTGCCCAGGTCTACTACCTTAACTCCGCTAATAACGCGGCTCATTTCGCGCGCGTGCTGGCAGGTAAAATTGGCGAGCGTGAGCTTCTCAAACCTGCAAATCATGACCGCCTGCGCCAATTTATCGAACGCGCCCAGCAGGAATATAACCTCGGCACCGTCGAGGTTTTTGCCGCCAATCGCAGCCTTCTGATGCTGGTGCTCAGTCCGCACACGCCGACCGGTATCGGGGTGTCGCCGGAGTCGGCAATTGTAGTCGCGACGCTTACCGGCCATGCGTTGACCCGCACCGATCGTCTTGGGCAGGCCGACGTTATCCGCGGCAGTGCTCCGATTTATGCGTCCCCCGATAGCGATACGGTTTCGGGCGCAGTGGTGGTTGATTACTACTTGCCGAGCAGCCTGGCGGACCGGGCTGCCGGGATTTCGCATACCTACGAACAGTATTTCCAGTTGCGCATACTGCATCAGCCGATCATGAACAGCTACGTGCTGGCGCTGGTGCTGGTTGGCCTCGCAGTCGTTTTGCTCGCGAGCTGGTTCGGGATGTATCTCGCGCGCGGGATCACCGGTCCAATCAAGCTGCTGGCCGAAGGCACGCAGGCAGTGGCCGGGGGCAACCTCAATCATGAGATTCCCCCGATCGGCGACGACGAACTGGGCCATCTGGTGGCATCCTTCAATCGTATGACCACCGACCTGCGCGCCTCGCGCTCCGAACTCGAGCGCCGGCGGGTTTATACCGAGACGCTGTTGCGTAACGTCTCGGCGGGAGTGCTCGGACTCAACCCCGAGGGGATAGTGACGGCGATCAATCCATGCGCCGAGCGCCTGCTGGGACTGCGTGCCACAAACGTGCTCGGACGGCTCTACGCCGAATCGTTTCCAGCCACGCTTAAAGAAGCGCTCGACAACCTGCTGACAGCCGGGGCGCGCCGGCCGGAAGCACAGTCATCGCTTAAGCTCGAAGCCGGCGGCGCCGAGGCCGAATTGATGATGGCGGCGACACCGCTCAGCGATGAAAGCGGGCGCGACCTAGGCACGGTGCTCTTTTTCGAGGATGTCAGTCAGATTGCCAAGGTTGAGCGGATGGAGGCCTGGCGTGAGGTCGCGCGCCGGATCGCTCATGAGATCAAGAATCCGCTTACGCCGATTCAGCTTTCAGCCGAGCGCATGCGCCGCCAGCTACACGGCGGTTCGGACAGCGACGTGCGGCTACTCGACGAATGCACTCATGCGATTATCAGTGAAGTCGAGGGGCTCAAACGGCTGGTCAACGAATTCTCAGCGTTTGCCCGGATGCCGCAATCGCGTCCGCTGCCGGGCGATCTCAATCTGCTCGCGGACGAGACACTGGCGAATTTCCGCGAAGCCCATCCAGAGGTCGCATTCAGCGATGCCTTTGATCCCGATCTGCCCTCAATCGCGATTGACCGCGAGGCGCTCAAGCGCGCTATCTTCAATCTTCTTGATAACGCCGTGGCGGCCGCCGTTAGCGCTAACGAAAACGGGAGCCAGCCAGCCGTTGCGATCAGGACCTCGATCGACCGCGACAGCGGGGTGGTCACGCTGGAGATTGCCGACAACGGGCCGGGTATCGAGCCACGCCTCCGCCGGCGGATCTTCGAGCCTTATTTCTCCACCAAAAAAGGTGGCACCGGACTGGGTCTTGCGATTGTCTCGTCGATTATCACCGACCATCACGGATTCATCCGCGTGCGTGACAATCGGCCGCGCGGAAGCAGATTCATCGTCGAGTTCCCAGTACGGCTGCCTCAGCCGATTTCGGTTTCCGCCTGACGGCGAAACCGCTATTATCACGCCATTTGGCCCCTATTGCTTAACTCGGCGGAGGGCATACTATAAGCAGTGCTTATGGATAACACGACCGTGCTGGTGGTAGATGATGAGGAGCGGATTCGTTCATCGGTGCGTGGCATTTTGAGTGACGAGGGCTTCCGCGTACTCGATACCGATGGCGGTCCGGCGGTGATGGACATTATTGAGCGCGAGCACCCGGAGCTGGTGTTGCTCGACGTTTGGATGCCTAAACTTGACGGTATCGAGTTGCTACGCCGCATCAAGGCCGAACAGCCCGCGACCCACGTCATAATGATCTCGGGTCACGCGAATATCCAGAACGCGGTGGTGGCGACGCGGCTTGGGGCGGCGGATTTTATCGAGAAGCCTTTCTCCGTTGATGGACTGCTAACCTCAATCGATCGCGCGCTGGCGGGTCAGGCCGCTGACATCACGGCAATCCGAAACGGCGGTTCAACAAATGGACGCAGCGGGCGGCTGGTGCCGGCCACATCGCAATTTACCATCAAGAACTCGCTGGTGATGGCCGGGCAGGGCCTTCATTCCGGGCTCAAGAGCGGCGTGATTCTCCATCCGGCGCCCCCCGGCACCGGCATCGTGTTTTCGTCGCTGGGCGATCAGTCGGCTATGGCTGCACGGCTCGAAAATGTCACCGAAACCGGCTACAACACAACGCTTAGCAATAGCGGCTACACGATACGTACGGTCGAACATCTGATGTCTGCTCTGCACGGGCTTGGCGTCAGCAACCTGATTGTGAAGACTGACGACGAGGTTCCGGCATTGGACGGTTCGGCGCTGGAATTCTGTCATCATCTGCAGAAGGCGGGCTTGCAGGAGCAGGCTGCGGCAGTGGCACCAATCAGGATTGCACATCCAATTCAGATCGGTGAAGGTGGCGAATTCATCAGGATTGAACCCGCCGGCCACCTAATTATCGACTATAAACTTGATTATCCAGCACCGATCGGCGTGCAGGAGGTGCATTTCGAATTGATCTCACCTGAGGCCTACATCGAGACGATCGCACCGGCGCGAACCTTTGGGTTCGTGCGTGAATTCCATAAGTTATCTGAAATGGGCCTCGCAAGTGGCGGACGCCTGGACAATCTAATCCTGGTCGATGACGAAAAAGTGGTTAACACAGCCCTGCGCTTCTCCGACGAATTCGCCCGCCATAAGGTGCTCGACCTGATCGGCGACCTGTATCTGCTGGGACGGCCGGTTCATGGCCATATCACTGCGTCCAAGACCGGCCACTCGGATAATCTCGCGTTGCTGCGGGCGATTGC
>DATJUF010000222.1:0-26224 GCA_035502655.1 Binataceae bacterium (SeqCode) | reverse complement strand
CCATTGTACCAGCGGATGATGCAGGGTTATCTCGCGTGGCGCAAGGCAATGAACGATCTGGCCGATATCGGCGGGCATGCGAATGGCGATTGGAAGACCGCGTCGCAGGAGCGGTTTGGTATCACGCTGCTGACGGAGGCGCTGGCGCCAACGAATCTATTGCTGGGGAATCCGGCCGCATTGAAGCGTGCGTTTGATACCTGCGGTGCCAGCCTGCTCAATGGCCTGCGCAACTTTATAGACGACCTGTTGAACAACGGCGGGATGCCGTCGCAGGTAGATAAGCGGCCGTTCAAGGTCGGGAAGAATCTGGCAGCGACGCCGGGCGCGGTGGTTCATCGCGGCGAGATTTTCGAGTTGTTGCAGTACAAGCCTGCAGCGGCCCAGGTGTATGAACGGCCGCTGCTGCTGGTACCGCCGGAAATCAATAAATACTACATCATGGATCTGGCGCCCAAGCGCAGCCTGACTGAGTATGCGGTGGCGCGTGGAATCCAGTTCTTTACGATGAGCTGGCGTAACGCGGGGCCGGAGCATCGCGACTGGAGCCTGGAAAATTATGTAAACGCCTGCAAAGAGGCGAGTGCCATTGTTGCAGAAATCACCGGGAGTCCCACTCTCAACTTGCTGGGGATCTGCGCGGGCGGGATCACCTCGTCGCTGCTGATGGGCCATCTGGCGGCGCTGCACGATCAGCGGATCAACGCGGCGACGCTGGTGGTTACAATGCTCGATACCAGTCAGCCGTCGATGACCGGAATGTTCACGACCGAGGAGACGGTCGAAACGGCAATTGCGCAGTCGCGGTCAAAGGGCGTGCTTGACGCGGCAACGATGGCACGGACATTCGCATGGCTCAGGCCGAACGACCTGGTGTGGAACTACTGGGTCAATAATTATCTGATGGGCCAGGATCCGGCGCCGTACGACATTCTTTACTGGAATGCCGATTCAACGAATCTTCCGGCGAAACTACACGAGGGATTTTTGCGGCTGATGCTGAGCAATCCTCTGGTCGAGGCGGGTGCGATTGAGATCATGGGCACGCCAATCAATCTGCGCGACGTAAACTTCGACATGTACGTTCTGGCGGGCATGACGGACCATATCTGCGCATGGCGCGCGTGTCATCGCGCGGCGCGGCTGTTCGGCGGGCGGACTGAATTCGTGCTGAATTCAACCGGCCATGTACAGAGCCTCGTATCGCCGCCCGGCAATTTCAAATCAAAGTACTTCGTCAATCCGCGCCTGGGCGACAATGCCGATGACTGGCTGACGGGCGCCGCCGAGCATAAGGGATCGTGGTGGGACCACTGGCTCGAATGGCTGGAAAAACGATCGGGCGAGATGCGGCCTGCGCCGAGCCGGATGGGTAATGCGAACTATCCAGTGATTGAACCTGCGCCCGGGATGTACGTGCATCAGCGGCCGAATTAGGATTGCCGCTAAACACGCAGTGAGTAATACGGCGATGCCCTTGCCGAAATCGAAAGGGCATCAGCATCCCGGCAAGGCAGCATGTATAGTGCGCGCCTCGTAGCGTAAGCTGTCGAAACGGCACTGGAGGCGCGGCATGAACAAGCGCATTTACTTCAACGCGTTTCACATGAATTGCGTGGTGCATCAGTCACCGGGGCTGTGGGTCAGCCCGGGCGATAAGATGCATCAATACACAGACCTGGGAACGTGGGTTGAGCTGGCGAAGCTGCTGGAGCGAGGCAAGTTCGACGCGCTTTTTCTGGCGGATGTCATTGGCGTGTATGACGTCTACGGCGGAAACGGAGACGCTGCGCTGAGGCAGGCGGCGCAGGTTCCTGTGAATGATCCGGCATTGCTGATTCCGGCGATGGCATACGCGACGGAGCATCTGGGCTTCGCGTTCACCAGTTCGGTGCTGCAATATCATCCATTTATTTTCGCGCGTTTGATTTCGACGCTGGACCACCTAACCAACGGGCGGATCGCCTGGAATATCGTTACGACTTATCTGGAAAGTGGGGCGCGCAGCCTCGGGCAGGCGGGACTGTTACCGCACGATCAACGCTATGAAATGGCCGACGAGTATGTAGAAGCCTGCTGCAAGTTATGGGAGGCGAGCTGGGAGGATGGCGCGGTGGTCAGGGACCGCGAACGGCGCATCTATGTGGAACCATCGCGGGTCCATGCCATCCATCATGAGGGAAAATACTTTAAGGTGGACGGCTGCCATCTGGCGGAGCCGTCGCTGCAACGCACGCCAGTGCTATTTCAGGCGGGAAGTTCACCGCGCGGCCGGCAGTTCGCGGCTCGTCACGCGGAGTGCGTGTTCCTGACCGGACCGAGGGCAATCGCGATGCGGAATATCCGCGAGATGCGTGAACAGGCGCAGGCGCAAGGCCGTAATCCAGAGGATTTGCGCTTTTTTCTGTACTTGAAAGTGATTACTGGCGCGACGGAAGCGGCGGTGCAGCGGAAATATGAAGAGTATCTGGAGCAGGTCAATTATGAAGGGGAGCTGGCCTTGCTGAGTGGCTGGGCCGGGATTGATTTTGGGCAGTTCGGCCTGGATCAACCGCTGGAATATATCGAGACCAATGCGGTTCGCAGCCTGATGCAAGCGCTCGCGGGCGGCGAACGAAAAAGAACCTTGCGTGACCTGGTGAAGGGACTCAGCGGCGTCATTGCGGGCACGCCAGAGCAAGTGGCTGATGTCTTCGAGGAATGGATCGCGGCCGGAGTGGACGGGTTCAATCTGGGCTATGTGACTACACCCGGGACTTTTGCAGACTTTGTCGACGGTGTCGTTCCGGTGTTGCAGCAGCGGGGTTTGATGCAAATCGAATACGAGGAAGGAACGTTACGGGAAAAGCTTTTTGGCCAGGGACGCGCGCGGCTGCCCGCCTCACATCCCGACGCACAATATCGCCGGTAATCGGCCCTGGAGACAGCGGAGGAATCGCGGTTATTGCGAAGCGAGAACTTCGGCGAGGTGAGCGGTTGCGATATTGACGCCCTGACGATGCATCGCGCCGCCGAGCTGCATCAGGCATCCGCAATCGGCAGAGATTAGAACGCCGGCGCCGCTTTCCTTGAGACGGGCGATTTTGTCCTGGGCCATCGCGACCGAGATTTCCGGGAATTTGACGGAGAAAAGGCCACCGAAACCACAGCATTCCTCGGGATTACGAAAATCCACCAGCTTCAAGCCGTCAACCGAGGCGAGCAGCAGGCGCGGCTCGTCAACGGCGCGGAGTTCGCGTGAGAGATGGCATGAGGGGTGATAGGCGGCTACACAATCGTAACGCGCGCCGAGGAATTTCACCTTCATCACGTTGACGATGAACTGCGAAAGCTCGAAGAGCCAAGGGCGGAGCGCGGCGGCTTTTTCGGCGAGCGCGGAATCGCCAGCGAGGAGATCAGAGTAGAAGATTTTCGCCATCGCGGTGCATGAGCCGGACGGAATTATGACCGGGATGCCAGGTTCGCAGGCCTTGAGGAAACGGCGTGCGAGATCGAATGCAGGTTCGCGCAGGCCTTCATTGAAGGGTGCCTGGCCGCAGCAGAACGAGGACCGCACGAGGCGCACCTTGAGCTTGAGGCGCTCAAGCACCTTGATCGATGATTCGATCACCGAGGGGCGGAATTCCTCGGCAAGACAGGTGGCGAAGAGGCGGACTTCGGGCATCGCGAAAGGCCGTCAGCGCGGCTCGGGCCAGACGAGCATGGCGTAGAGCTGTTTGGGGCCGTGGACGCCGACAACGATCATTTTCTCGATATCGGCAGTGCGGCTGGGGCCGGTAATCAAGGCGATGCGATGATTAATCAGGGCCTCCGGCCCGAGTGCGGCAATGGCCGCGGCGAGATCGGGGACGAGGCGTGAGGCGTGGACAAGAATAAGATTGACGGGCGGCAGCAGGCTCAATGAGAGCGGACGTCCAGGCGCGCCAGTGACGGCAAAGGTGCCGGTCGAGGCGATGGCATAGTCGGCCTCGACGATGCCGAGATTACATTGGGCCATCTGATCGGCGATGATGGCCGCATCGCCGGGAGCAGCGTGGCGATAATTGGTCACGGCGAAGCCTGCGTGCTCAAGGGCGCGCGCAACGGGACCCTCGTCGAGGACAACGCCAGCGCCAATCGCGACGCGGGTGGCCTCGATTTGCTTCGCCAGGCTGACGGCGTGATCGCGCGCCTCGTCGGGCGTGAAGGTGCCGATAAAGTGGCCGTCAACTTTACCAAGCTCGCGAGCGAGTTGCGCACCGAGTTCCGTGTGGCGCATCGCAGGTGCGACCGGCAGCGGAGCTGGCCGATCGGCGTGAACCGCGCGGGACGTTGAGGCCAGTGGCTGCGGCGCCTGCGCGAGGGCCGTTTTGACATTGGCGATTAGCTTGGAGAGGCCGCTCATGCTTTAGCCGATCGCTCGGGCGTACGGTGGTGCGCGCCGCCTTGAGTGGAGGAATCAGGACCGGCGGCGGAGGAATTCCCGTTGACCGCAGAGCCAGGGTCGCCGGTGATGGTCCGATGTGCGACCGAAGGCGGAAACTTCGGGCCGCCGGGAGCGGGAAAGTCGCGGCCGCGGGTCCATTGATTGAACGGCGGCGGCATCCAGCGCAGGTAGCCGTCGCGGGCGAAAGGGCGCAGCAGCAAGCCGCCGATGCGAGCGAAAATACGCATCCTGCGCGGGTGGCGGGCCGCTCTGGCGAAGCGCGCGAGGCCATTACGGGCACGCTGTTGGCGGCGCGGCCATTTCAAGTGGCTACCGGCGAGTCCTTCCTTCCAGCGCAGATGCAGGAGGATACGCGGGATGTCGATTTTCACCGGACAGATGTCGCGGCATGCGCCGCATAGAGTCGAGGCGAAGGGCAGATGTCCGGCCGCACTACCGAAAAGATTGGGGCTGACAATCGAACCGATAGGGCCGGGATAGACCGAATTATAGGCGTGGCCGCCAATCCGGCGGTAGACCGGGCAGACGTTGAGGCAAGCGCCGCAGCGCAGGCAGCATAGGGCCTCGCGCAGGACCGGATCGGCGAGCATCGCGCTGCGCCCGTTATCCATGATGACGACGTGGAGGTTGCGGGGGCCGTCGAGTTCGCCGTGGCGGCGCGGGCCGCTGATGAAGTTACAATAAGTAGTGAGCTTCTGGCCGGTGCCGGTACGGGCGAGAATTTCTAGGAAGTGGCTCAAGTTGGCGAGGCGAGGAATAACCTTTTCGATGCCCATCACAGCGACGCAAGTATCGGGGAGGGTGCTGCAGAGACGGCCGTTGCCTTCATTTTCGATCAGGACGAGGGTGCCGGTCTCGGCGATCGCGAAGTTGACGCCGGTCACGCCCATCTGGGCGCCGAGAAAAATCTGGCGGAGGCGCTCGCGGGCGGCAGCAGTCAGAACCGTTGGTTCGGCGGAATATGGAATGCTCAGCCGTTCGGTGAAGAGCTGGCCGATGTCCTCTTTCGACAAGTGAATCGCAGGTGTGATGATGTGCGAAGGGCGCTCGCGGCGAAGCTGCACAATGTATTCGCCGAGGTCCGTCTCGACCACTTCCATGCCGGCCGCCTGAAGGGCGGGGTTGAGCTCGATTTCCTCGGTGGTCATCGACTTGCCCTTGACGATCTTGCGGGCATCGATGGAGCGGGCGAGGCGGACGATATAGTCACGGGCCTCGGCAGCGTCGCGGGCGACGAAGACCTTGCAGCCGTTGGCTTCGAGCTTGCGCTTGAGCTCGATCAGCAATTCGTCGAGATGCGCGAGGGTTTCCTCTTTGATGCGGCGGGCGGTATCGCGTTCAGCATCATACGCGGGAAATTCGGCGCGGGCGTGCGCAACGTGATCGAGATGGCGTCCGGTGGAATTCTCGAGTTTGCGGCGCAGGCCAGCGTTGGCGACGCCCTGGCGCGCGGCCTCGAAGAAATCGGTGGGAACTTTTGCTTCAGGTGCCGCGGACATGAGGATTGATACAGTTCGGGTTGCGTCGAAGTCCCATTGAATTGAAGCCTAGTCCAATTAAAGCAGGAAGATGGGGCTGATCGCCAATCGGAATGTCGCCGAATCAAATCGGCAAGCGATTTCGTCAAAACCGGCTGTCGCTAAATAGTAGATAGCAGCCGGTGGATGAAGGCTAGTTGATTTTAGCGACCTGGCGCATCAGGCGGACGACCGCCTCGCGTGCGGTCTCGGCCGCTGGATGCTCGCCAGCCCGATTCACGAAGCTCTGGAAATCGTCGAGCGCCGCGCTAAAGCATTCGAGCTTTTCGTATAGCGCCGCGCGTTCGAGCAACTCATCGAGCGAGCGCGGATCGAGCAGCAGGATACGGTCCAGCGCTGATAACGCACGAGGCCAATCGGAAGCGGTGATGTAGAGATTTTTTAAGTTGCGCAGCATCCGGCTGAGAATGTGGCGCGCGCCGACCGCCCGCAGCATCGAGGGATGAAGGTCGACCGGCTGGCCATAAACCTGAGCGAGGCGGGCGCGAATTTCGCCGAGGTCGAGAATCGAACCCCCGTTGAATGGATCGATAATCAATTCACCGCGCTCGTCGACCGCTTTGACCAGGAAATGGGCGGGGAAGGAGACGCCGAAGAGATTGAGGCCGAGGCGGCGGCCGATCTCGATGTAAATCAGCGAGAGCGTAATCGGGATACCGAGGCGGCGTTCGAGGACGTCGTTGAGAAAGGAGTTGCGCGGGTCGCCAAATTCGTCACGATTACCGGCGAAACCCTTCTGCGTGAAAAGAAAGTCAGAGAGCAACTGGATGCGCTCGACGGTGTCGTTGCCAGCCCTGACAATGGGTTCGGCCTCGCGCGCAATGGCGGTGAGCTGGTCGAGATATTTGCCGATATCGAGATCGGGATATTCTTCCTTGGCCATCAGGAGGGCCGCACGCGCGAGGGGAATCGGTTCGCGAGCCGCCAGCATCGTGAATTCACGCCGCGTGTCGTTCATATAACCGTCACCACACCTTCACTGTTAGTCGATTCAAGGGAGGCCATGCAAATCGGTCAGGGCCATTTCGATTTCGTTTTGCACAGCGGGATCAGGTTCGCGGGTGCGGGTTCTGTCGAGTATGAGCCGCGCGCGGGGTCCGCCCAGCCGGCCGAGCGCCCAGGCGGCGTGGGCGCGGACGAGCGGTTCAGGCTCGCTATCGAGGGTGCGCGAGAGGATCGGGATAGCCGCAGGATTTCCACTGTTGCCGAGGGCGATCGCGGCGTTGCGCAGGAGGCCGCGGCGTTTGGTGCGCTTGATGGCGCTGCCGCGAAAACGGCGGCTGAAGCCGTCAGCGTCGAGCGCGAGCAATTCGGCGAGCGGCGGCATGAGGGCTTCGCAGACAGGGGTTGCAGCGGTGCGGTCATCGTTCCACGGGCAGACTTCCTGGCAGATATCGCAGCCGAAGATCCAGTTGCTGAGCCTGGGGCGCAGTTCCGGCGGGATGGCGCCGCGATGCTCGATAGTGAGATAGGAGATGCATACGCGGGGTTCGAGCCGGTAGCCCTCAGTGAGAGCGCCGGTCGGACAGAGATCCAGGCATCGGCGACAGGTGCCGCAATGCTCGCGATAGGGCTCGGCGGAAGGTTCGAGGCTGAGGCTGGTCAGGATTTCGGCGAGAAAAAAATAGGAGCCGTGATAACGATTGAGGAGATTGGTGTTGCGCCCGAACCATCCGAGACGGGCTCGCATGGCCCATTCGCGTTCGAGGACGGGGCCGGTATCGACGTAGAGGCGGACAGTTGCGGACGGAGCGTGATGCTCGAGCTCTGCGCAGATGGCGCGGGCCTTGGCTAATACGGTGTCGTGATAATCGGGACCAATGGCATAGGCGGCGACGCGTCCGCGCAATTCGGCGCGCCAATCGATGCCGGGCGGGCGGGGAGGTGCGTAGGGATAAGCCAGGCAAATGATGGATTGCAGGCGCGGGTCAAGCAGGCGCGGATCGAGCCGGCGGCTGGGACTGCGGGCGAGCCAAGTCATTTCGGCGGCGCGGCCCTCCGCGAGCCATTGGGAAAAGAAGGCCTCGCGATGATCCAGGCGTTCGAGGCGGGCGAAGCCGGCTATCACGAAGCCCTGGGCCGTCGCGGCCGAGGTAATGATGGTCTCTAAGTGGCCCATGCGCGCGTGGCGATATGATAGCATCGCAGCGGGTGTGGCGCGTCGGAATTCGAGTGGCCGTGATTCAGGTCATGGTTACGATTGATGCAAGTGATTGGGACTGATGACTACGTTGCGGGCAACGGAGTTGCCGGCTTGAGCGAACGCACGAGGCCGATGTAGCCGGAGGACCGATCGTGGTATAAGAAATACAGGCAGTGGACAGGCTTCGGGGCTTGCGAGAAGATGCCGGAGGGATCGATGGCTGAAGAATTCCATAAGGAAGTTGAGAACGTCACAACTAACCCGGCGGATGAATTGCCGGGAGTCAATTTAACCCCCAGAGCGATTGAAAAAGTTAAATTGATGCTGGCGAAGGAAGGCGCGGCGCCGGATTTTGGTTTGCGTGTGGGCGTGACAGGCGGAGGCTGTTCCGGCTTCCAGTATTCGTTGAGCTTTGACGGCTGCAAGGAAGACGACGTGGTCAAGGAGTTTGACGGGCTCAAGGTCTATATCGACACGATTTCGTTACCATACATTGCGGGGACGACATTAGACTACGTTGAGGGGCTGCATAACGCTGGATTTCGCTTTGACAATCCGCGAGCGAGCCGAACCTGCGGGTGCGGTTCGTCATTCAGCGCTTAATATGGTGGTGGAGCGAAAGGCTTAAAGTATCAGGTTAGATTGCCCGCAGCCCGGAGCGCTCCGGAGGCGGGCAATTTCACGTCTGAAGGCTGGGGGGTACCGGCAAACCGGACGCTTTGATAAGGCCGCTGCGTGGGTGACACTCGGAGCAGCGGCGGCGCGCGTGATCGACTCGCGGCACTTGGCAATGAAGGATCTCGAAGGTAAGAACATCATCGTGACTGGGGCGGCGCGCGGAATCGGGCGGGCGATCGCGCTTGAGGTTGGCGAGCGCGGCGCGAATGTTGCGTTCAATTTCCTCAAAAGCGAGGTGCAGGCGGAGGAATTGAAGGGCGCGCTCGAGCGGCTAGGGGTCAAGGCGATGGCTTTCAAGGCCGATGCGGGCGAGCTGAAGAGCGTGCGCGAGATGGTCAACGCGGTCAAGGCCGGGTTCGGGCGAATCGACGGGCTGGTGAACAATGCAGGGATCACGCGTGACAAGCTATTGGTGATGATGAGCGAGGACGACTGGGGTGAGGTGATTCGGACAAATCTCACCGGTTCGTTCAACTTTTTGCGGGCCGCGGCGTTCATCATGATGAAAGCGAAGCATGGCAGTATCGTCAACATTACGTCGATCAGCGGACTGTCGGGGATCGCTGGGCAGGTAAACTATTCCGCGGCCAAGGCGGGCGTGGTCGGGATGACGAAGGCGGCAGCGAAGGAGCTTGGACGGCTGGGCGTGCGCGTCAATGCGTTGGCGCTTGGTTTTATCGAGACTGGCATGACGGCAGCGATGCCGCAGGAGAATCGCGAGGCGGCGCTCAAGATGATCCCGCTGGAACGGTTCGGCACGGTGGGGGACGTGGCGCCGGCCGCGGCTTTTCTGCTCTCGGACGCGGCGGCGTATATCACTGGCGCGGTGATCCAGGTGGACGGCGGTCTCGGGATGTAGGAAGGCAGTGCTCGGTGATAATCTAAAGGGACTGCTGAGTAATATGGAGTACGTATAGCGTAACAAACGAAACCGCGCGGCGCAGTGCAAGCATTTGTGTGTATAGTTTAAGTATAGCTTCAACTATGCGGCTTGAACGGCGCGAAAGCCGCGACGATAATCGGCACGGGAATGAGTCGTGAGCGAACCATCGATATTTGAAGAACCGGAAGTTCCTCAGGCGTCGCGCGAACTGGCTGAGTTGCGCACTGCCCAGGACTATTTGGCGCCGTTTCATATTGTGCGGCGCCGCGTCACTGACGACTATTTCGAGGGTCATGGCAGCCCGACGATTGATGCGACGATTGTAATTCGGATCGGCGATGTCGAGGAAATCGAAGCGGCGCGGGGCGTCGGTGTGGTCAATGCACTTGATCTGGCGTTGCGGAAGGCCCTGCTGAAGTACTTTCCGTTTCTGGCAGAAGTGCGGGTGACCGAGACGTATATGCATGCCAGCGGGGAGTCGACCGAGGCCGAGGTGATGTCAGTCAAGCGCTTTTCGGACGGGCATATTACCTGGACTACGCTATCGCGGTCGGCGAATACGGTCGAGGCGGGATGGCAATCGCTGGTGGACGGCTATGAGTGGCGGATTATCCGCGAAGCGATGAAGCGGCGGCGCGCCGAACGGCACAGCCAACCGCGGTTATGATCGGGCCGCGAACGCCGCGCTGGGGAGGCGGGGTGCATCACCGCAACTGAGGCTTGGCGCATAATCGGCTGGCTGAGCGCTTGTTGATTGGGGCGCCCGCGCGTTAGGCTTAGCTGACCGCCATCGTGAAACCGCTGTATATTTTCAACACATTGAGCCGGACGGTCGAAGAATTCAGTCCGGCTAATCCTCCGATAGTCACATTTTATTCGTGTGGGCCGACGGTCTATTTACCGCAGCATCTTGGAAACATGCGGGCGTATGTCTTCGTCGATACGCTGAAGCGGGTGCTTGCCTATAACGGCTATGACGTTCGGCATGTAATGAATATTACCGACGTTGGGCATATGACATCGGACGAGGACGCGGGCGAGGACAAGATCGAGAAGACGGCGCGGGCCGAAGGCAAGTCACCGCTCGAAATCGCTAATCATTACCTTGCGCTGTTCCACGATGACTGCGCGAAACTGAATATCCAGCCACCCACGGTCGAGTGCCGCGCGACCGATCACATCCCCGAGATGATCGCGTTGATCGAAAAGATCATTGCGCGAGGCTATGCCTACGTTACGCCGTCGGGGGTGTACTTTGACGTAGAGAAGTGGCGTGGGCCGTCGCAGATGGGACGGCTGTCAAGGCAAAGCCTCAGTGAGCAGCATACGGGACAGCGCCTGGAGCATTCGCCGGACAAGCATAGTCCGCATGATTTTGCATTATGGGTGCTGAATCAGCTCCATCACATGATGCAGTGGGAGAGTCCGTGGGGGCGCGGCTATCCGGGATGGCATATCGAGTGCTCGGCGATGTCGATGAAGTATCTCGGCGCGACGCTGGATATCCATTCGGGCGGCCTCGACCATATTCCTGTCCATCATGAGAATGAGATCGCGCAATCGGAGAGTGCGACGGGCCAGCCGTTCGTGCGCTACTTCGTGCACAACGCTTTTCTGGTTGGGATGGAGGGGGCGAAGATCAGCAAGAGCGCAGGGCGGTTTCCGGTGCTGGCGGATCTGAGTAATGCGGGAATCAATCCGCTCGCGTTTCGGATGTTGTGCCTGGGCGCGAAGTACCGATCAGAGTTGGCGTTCAGTCTCGAAGCAGTGCGTGGAGCCGAGCGGAATCTCGATTATCTGTTCGAGTTCGTACGCAATATAGGCGATGATGCGATAGCGGCGGATGCCGATGCCGCTTGGGCCGCTGAATATGCTGAGCGCTTTCATCAAGCGGTCAACAATGATTTGAATACGGCACAGGCGCTCGCGGTTGTTAATGAATTGGTGGCAGAGGCGTATCGGCAGAACGACAAGCGAATCTGGCATGCGTTGCGAAGCTTCGATCAGGTGCTCGGATTCGGATTCGAGAGCGAATTCCAGGCAGCGCAAAGTATTCTGCCGGAAAATGTGAGGGCGCTGAGCGCGGCGCGTGATCAAGCGCGGGCAATGAAGGATTTCAAACGGTCGGATGAATTAAGGGTGGAACTGGAAGCACTGGGTTATGCTGTTAAGGATAACAAGGGCGGCAGTACCAGAATCGAACGGAAACGGTCCGTACCTTGAAGGGAGAGCCATAGCTCTCCTAGAATCCGGCAATACCAACGCGAACGGGTGACCGATGGCGATTGAACTGAAGAAATTTGATACGCGGATGCAGGGCTCGCACGAAGGTCCTGAAATCCGCCATCTTGATCCTACGGCTGCGCCCTATTATCTGCCAATAGGCGATGAGGTTGAGATTTTCTCGGCCGCCTATAAGGCGCGGCTGCCGGTACTGCTCAAGGGTCCAACGGGATGTGGCAAGACGCGCTTTGTCGAGCACATGGCGCACCTGCTGGCAGCGGAGGCGGAGGGGCCGAACGAATTGATCACAGTCGCGTGCCATGAGGACCTGACCGGCAGCGATTTGGTCGGGCGCTTTCTAATCCAGGCGGATGAAACGGTGTGGATCGACGGACCGCTGACGCAGGCGGTGCGGCGTGGGGCGATTTGTTATCTCGATGAGATCGTCGAGGCGCGGAAAGATACGACTGTTCTGATTCATCCGTTGTCGGACCATCGGCGGATACTGCCGATCGAGAAGCGCGGCGAGACTATCGAGGCGCATGCGGGCTTCTTGCTGGTGATTTCATATAACCCGGGTTACCAGAGTATCCAGAAGAACCTGAAGCATTCGACGCGTCAGCGCTTCGTCACGATAGAGTTCAATTATCCACCGGCCGAAAAGGAAGTCGCGATAATCGGCCATGAGTCCGGCGTAACTGAGGATATCGCTTATCAACTTGCTCTGTTGGGCGAGAAGGTGCGCAATCTGAAGGCGTCGGGACTGGAAGAGGGTGTGTCGACGCGGCTGTTGATTTACGCGGGCGAGCTAATTCAGCAGGGAATCGCGCCGCGGCGGGCGGCGACGGTCGCGGTGACGTGGTCGTTGACCGACGAGCAGGACAGCAAGCGCGCGATCGACGAAGTGGTCAAGGCGATCATGCCGGAGTGAGGCGGCGGTGGTAATCGATCTGCGCAGCGATACAGTGACGCTGCCGACCGCGGCGATGCGCGAGGCGATCGCGCGAGCGGAGCTGGGTGACGACGTTTACGGCGAGGATCCGACGGTCAATCGGCTCGAAGCGATGGCGGCTGAGCTGACCGGCAAAGAGGCGGCGGTGCTGGTGCCGACCGGGACGATGGCGAATCTCGCGGCGATGCTGGCGCATTGTCCGCGCGGAACCAAGGCGCTGCTCGGCGCGGAAGCCCATACGTATGTTTACGAGGCGGGCGGCGCGGCGGCGCTGGGCGGAATCGTGATGACTCCGATTCGCAACGTCGAAGGCGGCGAGCTTGATCTGGAAGGTCTGCGGGAGGAGCTGGAACGTCCGCCCGATGCGCATTTCGCGATACCGAGCTTGATCGCGCTGGAGAACACGCAGAATCTCAGTGGCGGCGCGGCGGTAGAACTTTCTCATATGGCGGCGGTCGCGGAACTAGCGCAGGCGCATCGGCTGCCGGTTCATCTGGACGGTGCGCGTATCTTCAACGCGGCGATCGCGCTCGAGACCACGCCAAAAAAAATCGCGTCCTATGCGGACTCGGTCTCGTTCTGCTTGTCGAAGGGACTCGCGGCACCGGTGGGATCGCTGCTGTGCGGCAGCCATGAATTTATCGGGCGGGCGCGGCGAATGCGCAAGATGCTCGGCGGCGGGATGCGCCAGGCGGGGATAATCGCGGCGGCGGGAATCGTCGCGCTTGAGACGATGGCCGAGCGGCTGGCGGAAGATCATCTTAATGCGCGGGCCTTGGCGGAAGGGCTGGGGCTGGTGGCGGGAATCAATGTTCGCGCGGTGAAGCGGCGCACGAATATGGTGGTATTCGAACTCGATGGCGGTGCTGGTGAAGCGCGCAAGTTCGCCGAAGCATTGCGCGAGCGCGGGGTATTGATAGGCGCGCGCGGGCCGAACTCGTTTCGTGCGGTGACACATTACGGAATTGAGCGGCGCGAAATTGACCGGGCGGTCTCGGCGGCATCGGAGGCGGTGGCAGAGTCGTTCGGGGCGTAGGGGTTGCTAGCAAACCCATGCGTGAGCACGGCTGCGAGGTTCGCGTCTAAGAATCTGAGTCAAGCATTTCCAAATGAACTCCTTAGATGAGATTTTCTCGTTGCGCGGCCACGTTGGTATCGTGACCGGGGCGTCGTCGGGCCTGGGGGTCGAATGCGCGAAGGCGCTGGCCCTGGCGGGTGCAGACGTAGCGGTGGCGGCACGGCGTGGGGATCGGCTGGGGAAATTTGCCGAAGATCTCTCGCGAGAATATGGCGTTCGCGCGATTGGAGTCGAGACCGATATCACCAACGACGAGCATCTCGAGCGGCTGGTGGCGGCGACCACTGCCGAGCTCGGCTTGTGCGACATTTTAATCAACAACGCCGGCATCTCGCCGACCGGACGCGCGGAAAATCTGCCACGGGCGACCTGGGACAGCGCGATGGCGACTAACCTAACGGCGCCGATGATGCTGGCGCAGCGGGTGGCGCGAGGATTGATCGAGGCGAAGAAGCCCGGACGCATAATCAATATGGCGTCGATTTACGGACTGGTGGCGAGTTCGATCTACCGGCTATCGGCGTACTCGGCGACCAAGGCGGGACTAGTGAATCTGACACGGCAGCTTGCGATTGAATGGGCGCCTTACGGGATTCTGGTCAACGCGATTGCGCCCGGATGGATTCCGACGGAAGCGACCGAAGGCGGGATGGCCAAGCCGGCGAATCGGGAGCGGATGGAAAAGGCAACACCCCTCGGACGTCTGGGACGGCCTGAGGAGCTGCGCGGCACGGTGATCTATCTGGCGAGCGAGGCTTCGAGCTACGTCACGGGGACGATGGTGTCGGTCGATGGCGGTTACGTGTCGTGGTAGCGGTGTTTGCAGATGAGACAATCCAACTCGATGGATGCCTCACTTGATTCTCTAATTTCCCGTCCTGAGCGATCTTCAGTCCACTTCCGCATGTTTGAAGTTGACTCCTTTCCAGCCGGCAGATAATCCGACCGTCAGACATTGAGTGCATGCCGGGCGCTGCGGCGAGGCAGGCAGCATGCGGGTGCGATGGCCACGCCCGTTTGACGGGAATGGGGAAATCCCGCGGCATGACAGAAACCTCAAGCAAAGGATGAAGGAAGGGAAGGGTGGGAAATAGCTCAGGGCGGGAATTGAGGGCGCAGCTTCTGCGGCGCAAGCCGGCCGAGATGCTGCTGGCGGAGGCAGGGGCGCATGAGGGGGGCCTGAAGCGGGTGCTGGGAGCGCTCGATCTGACGGCGCTGGGGATCGGTGCAATTATCGGCGCCGGGATTTTTGTGCTGACCGGTGTGGCGGCAGCGGAATACGCCGGGCCTGCGGTGAGTATGTCGTTTGTGGTAGCGGGTTTTGCATGTGCGATGGCGGCGCTGTGCTATGCAGAGTTCGCGGCGATGATACCGATTGCCGGCAGCGCGTATTCGTACTCCTACGCGACGATGGGCGAATTGGTAGGCTGGATCATCGGTTGGGACCTGGTGCTCGAATACGCGGTCGGAGCGGCGGCGGTAGCGGTCGGATGGTCGGGTTATCTGGAGGTGATTCTGCGCGGGATGGGGATTAATCTGCCGCCCGCGCTGACGCATGCACCGGCCGCAGGTGCATTGATGCAGATGGATTTGCCAGCGCTGCTGATCGTCCTGCTGATCACCGCCATCCTGTATGTGGGGATTTCCGAAAGCGCACGGATAAATTCGGTGATCGTGGCGATCAAGCTGGCCGCGGTCGGCGTGGTGATTCTGGTCGGCGTTTTTTATGTCAGGCCGGCCAATTGGTCGCCGTTCGCGCCGCTGGGATGGCCGGGAATCATGAAGGGGGCGGCGGTAATTTTCTTCGCTTATATCGGTTTTGATGCGGTTTCGACTGCAGCCGAGGAGGTAGTGAATCCGAATCGTGACTTGCCGATCGGAATTCTCGCGTCACTGTTCATCTGCACCGCACTTTACATAATCGTGGCGGGTGTACTGACAGGGATGGTGCCGGCGCACCTTATTGATCTTAAAGCACCGCTGGCGTCGGCGTTCGTGCTGCGGGGGCTGAACTTCGTGGCTGGGATTGTGTCGATCGGGGCAGTGGCAGGACTTACGTCGGTACTGCTGGTGCTGCTGCTGGGACAGTCGCGGATTTTTTTCGCGGTCTCGCGTGACGGACTACTGCCGCCATTATTCAGCCGGATTCATCCGCGCTACCGCACGCCGTATATTCCGACGACGCTGACGGGAATCGTGGTTGGAGTGACGGCCGCGCTGCTGCCGATTCAGGATATCGCGGAGCTGACGAACATCGGGACGTTGTTTGCTTTCGTGCTGGTGTGCATTGGTATCTGGATTCTGCGCCGGGTAGAGCCTGATATGCATCGCCCATTTCGGACGCCACTGGTGCCGCTGGTGCCAATCCTCGGCGTGATCTTTTGTGGCTACCTGATGCTGAGCCTGCCATTGGTCACGTGGATGCGCTTTGTGGTGTGGATGGCGGCGGGTCTGGTAATCTATTTCACCTATGGCCGGTTCCATAGCCGGGTCGCGATCGCTGACGGCGAGGCGTCGCGAGCGGTCAGTTGATGGGTTTCATGGCGTGATCGTTGCGGCGGTTCAGGAAACTTGCACGGTGCGCAGGGCCGACGTTAATATCGAGTAAACGACGTCGTTGCGCCTCAAAAAAAGTAGGCGATGGGTCAGGGATAAGGCGACAAAGGAACTGGCCGATCGCAGTTCAACCGAATAACGCAAAAAGGACGGTAATTAAATCATGGCTTTTGAACTGCCTAGTTTGCCCTATGCGAAGACTGCGCTGGCGCCCCATATTTCTGAAGAGACCCTTGAATTCCATCACGGCAAGCATCATCAGGCGTATGTCACGAACCTCAACAATCTGATTAAGGGAAGCAAATTCGAGAGCGCGAAGCTCGAGGAAATTATCAAAGGCGCGGGGCCGGGTGGCTTGTTCAACAATGCCGCGCAGCACTTCAACCATAGCTTTTATTGGACATCGCTGAGTCCGAAGGGCGGCGGCGAGCCGTCGGGAGCGCTGGCGGACGCGATTAAGAAGGCGTACGGCGATTTTGCGGCGTTCAAGAAGAAGTTCAGTGAAACCGCGACGACCCATTTCGGCAGCGGATGGGCGTGGCTGGTGAAGAATAGCGACGGCTCGGTGGAAGTGATCGGGACGCATGACGCGGACACGCCGATCGCGCATGACAAGAAGCCGCTGCTGACCTGTGATGTATGGGAACACGCCTATTACATTGATTATCGCAACGCGCGCGCGAAGTATGTCGAGGCCTTCTGGAATCTTGTGAATTGGGAATTCGCGGCATCAAATTTGAAGTAAGTAGACAACGGGCTGGAAGTGGTGGATCGAAAGGGGCTTCCGGCCCGCATTGCGTCCGAGGGACGGCATTATCGCGGCTCGATTCGTCAGACGGCAAGGCGCCGCGATACCTGCTGGTGCTTCTAGTCGGCGCGCTGATTGGCGCAGCGGGGCTGGTGGCGGTAGGGTGCCGCGGGTCTCACATGACAACTGCGGCGGAGCGAGGGGCGGTTATCTACCGCTCGAATTGCAGCGCCTGCCATAACGAGAATCCGAATCTGCCAGGTCCGGTTGGACCGGCGATAGCGGGTTCGCCGAAGGATCTGATCGCGGCGCGCGTCCTGCGTGGAGCGTATCCAGTAGGTTACGATCCGAAGCGGCATACGCATATCATGCGGCCGCTGCCGTGGCTGGGCCCGCATATCAATGACTTGACGGCATATTTGGACGCATCGAAGACCGGTTAATGAGGTTGCTAAGCTGATCGTGAGTTGGTCCCAGGCCATCAGGGACCGGGCACCTTTGGCAGTTCGGCGGAGTTGGCTAATTCTCTCGCGAGATCACTCTGATTGGCGTACATGATGGCCTGCTCGGATTCCTCGTGCTTGAGCTTGGGAGACTGCGGAATTCGGATAACGATTTCGCGGCAAGCCTCTTCCTCGGCGCGGGCGAGATTAATATCGCGAAGCTGGAGCAGGTTTTCGCCAGAGTTTATGGCGATGTCCATGATATCGATGGCCGGCAGCAGCTGATCATCCCAGCGGCTACCGGTGGCGTGGATCAAGGTTTTCCCGGTATGGGTCGAGACTATTCGCGTTTCGATACCGACCTGCCAGGCGGCGAAGAGGAAGAAATAGTAACTCTCATAATGGAGGACGTTGCCGTAAACCACGGCGTCAACGTCAAGCCATTGGCCGAGTTGTTGTGGTGATATGCTATTGAGCCTAGCTGTCGAATCGATGCCATGCTGCTTGAGAACGGCGTCAACGCCGATAAGGTTATCCATCACGAATTCGCGCTCAGCGAGATAGCCCTGCATCGCGCGGCGCAGGCGCTGGCCGTCGGTCCAGGCCCAGTTATAGCGCTCCAGCTGATTGCGATGGGTCAGAGGAATTTTATCGACGACGAAGTTGGCGCTGCCGAGGTCGCCGAAAGGCAGCACCGCGATTCGCTCAGGCGGATCAGCTTCATATTGCGGTGCGACATCGACATGGAAGGCACCCGGATCGGTTTCGACGAGACGATCTAAGATAGTTTTGCGTCCGTGAGTTTCGGTATCGTACTCCTGCTGAAAGAAGGGCCGGTCTTCGGGCTGATGAGCGGCACATCCTGTGAGAACCAGGATAGTGCATAAAATTAGATAACGCCTCATCGGATTGCTCCCACCGCATTGATGATGGCTATTGCTGCTGATGGTCTAATCGAGCAAATCGTTTGCCAGCAGCAAATAAATACGAAATTGGAAGAAAAAAGATGCGCTTTTGAACGCGATGGTGTTTATCTGCTGCTGGATCAGTGTCAGAGCATGAAGCGGCGTGCGCTGTAAAAGCTACATGATAGGCGGTCGGTTTGGATTAAGCGCGGCTCTGCCGCCGCGCTTATATAGACGTATACGAAGCCGTAAAAGCGTGTTCGGGAATGCGTGTTGCCGAACCAGCTAGACGGAGCGGATCGAGCCGCCATCGAGACGAATCAGCGAACCGGTGATATAGCCCGCCCATTGGCTCGCGATAAAGGCCGCGGCTGCACCGAACTCCTCCGGTTTGCCCATGCGGCCGACCGGGATACTGCGGGCGGCACGCTGAGCGAATTCCTCGACCGAGACGCCCTCGCGTGCGGACGTTGCCTGCTGAATCTGGCGCACGCGGTCGGTATCAAAAGCGCCGGGCAGCAGAGTGTTAACGGTAACGCCGTCGCGCGCCACTTCGTTGGCGAGAGTCTTGGCCCATCCGACGACGGCGCCGCGCAGGGTGTTAGAGATGGCGATTTGTGGAATTGGCTGGACGACGGATTCGGAGGCAATATTGATGATACGGCCCCATTTATGCTCGCGCATGCTGGGCAAGAGGAGGTCGGTGAGGCGGAAGTAAACCAGCACCATAGAATGGAACTGCGCCTCCCATAATTCGGGTTTGATGCCGATTACGCGGGCGGGGGGCGGTCCACCGGAATTATTGACCAGGATATCGATTGGGCCAAGCTGTGTACGTGCGCCGTTGGCGGCGCGTTCAACCGAGTCCCAATTGCCAGTATCAGCAGAGAAGCCGATCGCGCGGGCCCCAGTTGCCTTGATTTCCACGACAGCGCGGTCGATCGCCTCCTGCCCGCGCGCCATAATGGCAACTGCCACGCCTTCGGCTGCGAGCGCGTCGGCGACGCCACGTCCGAGTCCTTTACTGCCACCGAGAACGAGCGCTGTTTTACCTTTCAGACCCAGGTCCATGTCTTATCTCCGTTGTAAAGCACGGCGTCGAAAGCCGCTTCGGGCTACATAGCAGAGTCAACGGCCGGCTGACGAGACATGGGCGCTTAGCAGGAGGCGCCGCCGGATGAAATCAAATTACGTAAAGAACGTGCGGGTCAGGTCCAGAGCGACCAGGCGCCAGTGGCGATGACATAGATGGAGAGCAGTGCGTTGGCAGTGGCGTGCGCGGTAATCGCGTCGGCCAGGCGGCCGCGGCGATAAATTGCGAACGCGAAGAGCGTCCCAGCAATCACTCCG
Organism: Binataceae bacterium (SeqCode); assembly: GCA_035502655.1. Taxonomy (GTDB): domain Bacteria; phylum Desulfobacterota; class Binatia; order Binatales; family Binataceae; genus DATJUF01. The sequence goes on along the minus strand of DATJUF010000222.1, from coordinate 6,301 downwards.
GCGATCCAGCTTTGATGAAGAAGGCCAAAGGCGACCGACGAGACGATGAATGACGTCCAGGTGAAACGGCTAAACGGCACCGACTCGAAATCAGAAGCGATGAGCTTGCGCTGCAAAAAGCCGCGAAAGGCCAGCTCTTCCGCGATTGGGACGGTGATGATTGCGCCGATGATGCGGAACAGGGTCCAAATCCCCAATGCGAAGATTGGCAGGTTCCGCAAGTGTCCGGCGATCAGGGCATCGGCGCTCCGATCGCGATGGGTCAATGCGATCCAGGAAAGAAAACATAGTGCACCGAGGCCGAAGCTGCCCCACGAAACTCCCACGAGCGCAGCGCCGATGCGATCGCGGTACCACCAAATGGCGAACCCGGTGAGGATCACCCGCAGCGGATAGGCAGCGTCGAAGCCCTCAGCAAACGGTGCGGTGACCATCGCGATACCGAGCGTGAGCATCAGCGGGATCAAAAAAGGCAGAGCGGGATTGGGCACGCGCTCACCGGCATTAGCGGCATCGGCTTGATCAGTACGGGTCAGCCATCCGCTGCTATGGCTGGCCGTGACGAGTCCCAAGGCGGCGAGATTAAAGAAGATCCAGCCAGCTACGGTATGGAATCCGGCGACAGCGAGGCCGCTATCCCATTGCCCAATCAAAATCAGCGCTGTGATACGAATCGCATTGAAAATCCAAATGATCGCGATACCCGCCGGAAGCAGCACGAACGCAGCGGGGAAGCGATAATCTGTGCGATAGAACCATAGATAGACGGCGATGAAGGCAGATATAAGAACGATGCCCTCAAGGCCGGAGCAGGCGGGGGCGATGCGAACGGCAAAATGCTCAGTGCCGAGGATAGATTGGCTCGGGTAGCTGACAACCGCGAGGCCGAGGACGTGAAGAATCAGCGCGACGGTAGCGAAGGTGTATCGGCTCAGCGGCGGCCATAGCATCTCTATGAGAGCGTTCGAGGTGCGCGTCAGGATGGCGGTAATCGCGCCGGCGATGAAAGCGCCCGGACTGCTCGCTAACCAATCGATCCAGAAACTCGATGGGAGAAGTGCGGCTAACCAGGTAATTGCGACGGCGGGCAGGACCAGGACGCCAGCGAGGAACCATAGCAGGCTGGCGGTGGCGGTGAAGCTTCCGGAGGTCATCCCGGAAGCGAGCCAGAGGACGGCCAGTCCGATGCATAGGAGATGAATTGCGAGCCAGAAATTGCGGCGGGCAAGGCCAGGCGCGCTGAGTGCGGCAGGTAGTGTTGAGCGTACGATCGGCCAGCTTAGGAAGACTGTCACCAGCACTCCGCCAAGTGCGGCCTCGCCCAACTTGCGTCCGTCGTGGACGATTGGCCACCACCATCCGCCGAGCGTCGGATTGAGTGATGGGATGATCTGAACGCCGAAATGGACCAGCTCGCCCGCCATTAGCAGGGCGAGTAGGATCACTCGCAGAATATGGCGGTGGCCGGGGCGAATGCGCTGAGCCGCAAACGGGCCAGATGCAGCAGCATCGGCGTCCAGCATATGAGTCAAAGGCTTAAAGAACTGCACTCCACGAGCATGGTGCGCTAAAGCTCACGATCGATGCCGCCGGTGATGGTGGAGCTGGCCGCAAATGATTGAATGTCAGCGACCGGCGGACGCGATAGGGCTTTAGCGGTTCTTGCGGCGACGTTCGTTCAGAAGAAGAACGCCACCCACCAGAATCGCGACTCCGCTAGCGAGAATCGCCGGATCAAGTTCGAAGGCCCGCGGAGGGTCGCCAGGCCCTGGACCGCCGGGCCATTGCCCGCCACCAGGCCCACCAGGACCGGGGCCAGCCAATGCGATGCCACTAATGCTAAAGCAAAGGCAAATCATCAAGCTCAGGATGCCGAGAAAACGAGAAACCACGTTGTGAGTCTCCTTCAGCATTAATTGAGACATCGGGATGACAAGAGTCTAGAATGCTAAGACTTGGAAGTCAATAATGAACAATGCCTAAACAAGAACAGTTAAACTTTACAATGAGGGATGTATCTTAAATGCGGAATTGGTTTCCGTCCTTGACGCAGTAGAAGCCGGAAGCATAGCGATTGCGACGAGTTCCAACGGCTACACTTTACAGCTATCCGAGAAATTTGACTGCGAGGTTAAAACGACGTCTGGGCGAGCTATTATTCGCGGCCGCACCGGCATTCGTTGAGAAGGGGGGCGTTCGCCGAAGCACGAGGAGAGCGCCGCCGACACCGCCCAGCAGTTGACCGCAAGAGTGGCCGCTCAGCCCAGGAATCGCTTGGGCGGGGGCGACAGCTCAAGCGCAACCACCAACAAAGACAGGCAAAAGCAAATGAACGACTCTCATTCGGTCGGCGCGATCCCTCTCAGCGAGGACTTAGTCGTAGGCTGGCTCACAATTGCCGGTCATGAACGGCCTAACTAATTTGGGCACATTAAGCCTAAGACCAAGGGTCCATCGCCGAGCTGAGAACGGAACTTTCACCTATTACCTGCTATTTGCGTGAGCGGCGGCGCTCGTTGATCGCGAGGAGACCGGCACCTAGCAATGCGATACCGCCGCCTAATGCACTGGGGTCGAGCTCGGGGACGGTAGGACTATCGCCGAAATTGTCATGTCCAAAGTGGTAATCTCGCCGGCCACCACTCCATCCCCATCCGCCACCGTCACCCCATCCCCAGTGTTCTATACCTGTCCATGCAACGCTCTCGTGAGCGCTTGCCGTACCGATTCCACCTAAGGCGAGGCAGCTAGCCAAGAGTGAGATAGTTATAAGACGTGTAATCATAGCAGACACTCTCCAACAGTGTAGTACGGTGTGAAGCCGTGCCTTAACTCTGAGCCCTTATCATGTGGAGATTCAAGGAAATTTTTTTAGCTATGAAGTAGCATCGACGAAATGCCGCGTCGAAAAACAGCGGACGGAGCACCAGAGAGAACGGCGATTGCAAGATTACAAACGGGCCTCAATTCTTTGATGGCATGGAGTTGAGGCCCTTGAGCGGTTGCTCCGACTGTCTTAGTTTCCCTGACCAGCGCCTAAGAAAGCTGCTGTGGCGAAGATTTCCGCGCTGCGCGGCGATGCAGACAGACTACTTGCGGGAGCGGCGACGCTCATTCAGCAGGATCACGCCGCCCGCCAAGACCGCGATGCCGCTGCCGAGAGTGGTCGGATCGAGTTCGGGGGCGTCGTTGCCCCAGCCGTGGTTGTAGGCATGCGCGATACCGAAACCGCCGACAGTTAAACCGATCATCAGAACAAAAACGCCGAGAATACGTTTGTACATACTGTGACTCTCTAAACACCACAATAGCTTGCGACGTAGTAAATTAACTCTGAGCTACGTATGGTTGAAAGTCAATAAGAAACGTTGCACAAAATAGCATCGCTGAAAAGGTTATATGTCAAGACGATGTGCGTCGCACAATGCTCGAAAGCGGCCATTTTCTCGGCTGTTGAGATCTTCCCATCCGCCGGATTCGACCACGCAACCGTCTTCGACCACGTAGATGAGGTCAGCAGAGCGAATAGCCGAGAGGCGGTGGGCGACCGTAAGAGTAGTGACCGAGCCGCGCAGGGCGGCAATTGCGGCGAGTGCGCGAGCCTCGTTAACGTAATCCATGCTGTTGGTGGCTTCGTCGAGAATAAGCAGCGATGGCCGGCGCAGAAGGGCGCGGGCGAGGGCGACGCGCTGGCGCTCACCCTGCGACAGCGTCAAACCGCGGTCGCCGACAATAGAATCGAGGCCGTGCGGAAGGGCTTGCACAAAGTCGGCTGCGGCGGCGCAGCGGAGAGCATCCCAGAGCTCCGCTTCTGTGGCTCCAGGGCGAGCCCAAATCAAATTATCGCGAATACTCAAATGAAAGAGTGTGGTCTCCTGGGCGACGTAGCCGATACGGCGGCGCCAGGCTTGAGCGGCGTCCGGCGTGAGCGGCACGCCGTCGAGCATGACGTTCCCTGAATCCGGCACGAGCAAGCCCATCACGAGATCGAGGATGGTGCTTTTGCCGGCGCCGGAAGGACCAACGACAGCGGTGATGAGGCCGGCTGGAATCGTCAGGTCGAGACTGCGAAGAGCTGGCGGTGCGTCAGGCCGATAGCGAAAGCTGACGCCGGACAGGCGAATCTGGTGATTGAAGGGAGGTGGATCGCCACTTTTAGCCGGTGGCTCGGCGGCGGCGCGGCAACGCTGTTCGAGGGCTAATACATTAGCGAATGAAGGCAACGACTTAAACAGGTTCTGATAGTTGCGATGGCTCATCTGGAAGCGCGGCATCACGCGGATGAAGATCAAAAGAAGGATAAGCAGGGTGGCGGGAGCGACGCCGAAGAGGCGGAGCGCGAGGAAGAGCGTCGGAAGCATCAGGAGCACCGCGCCAAGCTGGAACCATAGCGTGGCGGCAGCTTGCTCGCGGACGGCGGCGAGGTTGGTGGTGGCGATGCGTTGGCTAAGATCGGCAAAAAGCTCGAAGTTGCGTTCGGGAGCGTCGTAAGTGCGGGCGGTCTTGAGATTCTGCAGATGGTCGCCGGCCGCGGCGTAGAGCTGATTGGTAACAGAGGCAAGTTCAGCGCCATGGTGTTGGACCGCGAGCGTTTTACGCCTGAGCAGGAAGGCGAGGAAGCAAGCTGCAGTGATGACGATCAAGGTGGTGGCAGCGGAGAGCGCGAGTGCTGCACCCAGATACAGGAGGGCGAGGGCGATATCGGAGGCGAGCATCAGGGTAAAGAGAACCACTTCGCCGACGCGGGTTATTTCGGCGGTCAGCGCATGGCTAAAATCAGCGAAGCGGCTGCGCGTGATGAAGAGCCAGTTGGCGTTGGCGATAGCGCGATAGAGGCGGCGGCGAAGGACATCCTCGAAATGCTGCTGCACGGCCCACAGCGAAAGATCGCGGCTGCGGTCGAGCATCGCGCGTGCGCCAATAACGACGATCAGGATGGCCAGGAGCTTCAGGAGGTCAGGTTTCAGGCCAAGACTCGCGAGGGTGGAGCGAACCAGCGTGGCGTAGCGATCGGCGCGGCCTTGCGGGCCAAGATTGAAGCCGGCAGCCGCGAGCGTTGGGATGATCAGGGCAAGGCCGGCGCCTTCACTGAGCGAACAGAGGATTGAAAGACTGAGCGTCCACCAGAGGCGGCGGCCGGAAGCGTCGCGAAGGTCGCGCAGGAAGGCGCGGAGCGAACCAGTCACAGGGAAATCCGTTTGACCCGCTTGCGGGCAATCGGCACGTCGATGAACAGGCGCTTGCCGTGCTGAAGCAGAAGGCGGAAGGGTCGCAACGGAAAATAGAGGAGATAGAGGACGGCGGGCAGCTCGATGAATTCGACATCTTCAGGGGCGGGAAGAAAGGCGCGATTAGCGAAATAACGCAGCCGGCTGCGGCTATCCTGGAGCAGGCGAAGCGAGACGAACCAGTCTAAATAGAGCCCAGAGCGGAGGCCGGCGTATTTGAACATGCGCCGCTCGATGCCGGCCGCGAGCGCATTCAGTCCGGGTTGGCGGATGATGCGATCGGCGATGGGCGACGGAAGGGTAGCGCCGAGCAGATTACGTGCGAGGATGGCGCCGAGCAGAACCATGTTGAGGCAGCCGCATCGAGCAGCCTCGGCGAGCAACTGGTGCGGGTCGATAGCCTGAGCGGGGCCGAATGCTGCGGCGAGATCGCAGACCGCGCCTAGCATGGCCCAGCCGTGCTTGGTGCCATGAACGGCGAGGTAAAGGACGGTATCAAGCCCGCCCATCGTAAGTACTTCGCCGCCTTCGAGGTGACAGGCTATCGCGCGCTGCCAGACGAGTTCGGCGGCGGGGCCATAGGGAAAATAATGAGGCCCGAGCGCCCAATGCAAATCGATCATCTGCAAGTCGTGAGGACGAATGAATTCGTCTTCGTTGCAGCGGCGGAGGGAGCGCGCAACGTTGGCGGGGTCAAAGTGGCGGGGATAGTGATTTTCGCGGATCAGAAGCTCAGCGGCACGGCCAGCGTCCTCAGGGCGGACCAGCAGGTCAAGGTCATTGAATTGGCGGAGCGAGAGGTCCCCACGGAGCTTGAGCGCAAGGACTGGTCCTTTGAAGGCAAGGGCTGGGATGCCGGCTTCATCGAGCAGCGCGGTCAGGCGAACCAATTCGCGAGCGAGTTTGAGATTGCTGAGTGAACTGGCGTAATACTGCGCACGCATCGCCTTCAGAACTGCTGGCGGCAGCCCTTCCTGATGCCTGAGGCGAAGATAGATAAGCGGCTGGACGGCGTGTTCGGCGGCCATCTGGAGGAGCCGCGTCCAATCGAGATGGGCCAGATCGTTATTGGA
>DATJUF010000221.1:0-3458 GCA_035502655.1 Binataceae bacterium (SeqCode) | reverse complement strand
AACCTCGATATAGGTCAGCCGGTCAAAGCGCCGCGCCTCGGGAAAGCGTAAAGGATCGCGATCATATACCCCATCCACCTGATGAGTCGCCTTGAGGATAATCTCCGCGCCGATTTCCATCGCCCGCAGGCTAGCAGCCGTATCAGTGGTGAAATATGGATTCCCTGAACCCGCCGCGAAAATCACCACCCGGCCTTTCTCCAGATGGCGCACGGCGCGCCGCCGGATATACGGCTCGCAGACCGCCTGCATTTCAATTGCCGACAGCACCCGCGTGGTCACGCCCAACTGTTCAAGTGCGTTTTGCAGAGCCAATGCGTTGATTGCCGTCGCCAGCATTCCCATCTGGTCAGCAGTCGAGCGATCCATCCCACGCGCTTCGTATTCGCTGCCCCGCAGGATATTGCCCCCACCGATGACCAATGCCAGTTCTATTCCGAGGTGCGCGGCGTCAGTGACTTCCTGGGCTACAAGGCCAAGCGCATCGAGGTCGATACCGTGGCCTTGGGCGGGCGCAAGCGCTTCCCCGGAAAGCTTGAGCAACACGCGCCGATAGCGTGGCTTCGCTTCCCCGGCCGCTTCCGCATCACTCATCTTTGACTTCGCGCCCCTTTTGGCCATCGCCTGGCCGATCAACTGGCTAAGTGAAACCCCGAGGATGCAATCAGTCTCTACCTATGATGCCTTGGAGTCGAGACTCTCGCCTAACTGAAAGCGGATGAAGCGCCGCACCTCGATCTTTTCGCCAAGCTTGCCAACATACTCCCCGAGCAAATCCTTGATCGTCCGATTCGGGTCGCGTACCCATGCCTGATCGTAGAGGCATACTTCGCTGTAAAACTTCTGAAGCCGCCCTTCGACAATCTTGTCGATAACCTGCGGCGGCTTGCCGGTTTCGGCTGCTTGTGCAGCGTAAATCTCGCGCTCCTGCTGGATTATTTCCGGCGCCAGCGCCTCGCGAGTGACGGCGCGCGGATTCGATGCCGCAATCTGCATCGCGATTTCCTTTACCAACGCCTGGAATTCGGGGGTTTTCGCCACAAAATCGCTCTCGCAGTTAACCTCGACCAGCACTCCGAGCTTGCCGCCCGCATGGATATACGATCCGACCGAGCCGTCAGACGCCACCCGTCCCGAGCGTTTGGCTGCCTGGGCGATACCCTTCTCACGCAGCCATACGACTGCCTTTTCAAGGTCGCCCTTGCTCTCCGCCAGCGCCTTTTTGCAGTCCATCACGCCGGCCCCGGTCTTGTCGCGCAGGTCTCTTACCAGAGTTGCATTTACATCCATTCTTTTTTTCCGAGCGCCGATCCCTGGCGGCTGGTGCAATTGCGGGCGGAATATCGTTCCGCCCGTATTCAATTATCCCTGTTACGTGAATTTGGCGTTACTATGCTTGCGGCGGTGCCTCGGGCGCGGATTCCATCTCAGCCGCTTGCTCGATATCCGCCACACCTTTAGCCCGCTCCTCGGCTAGCTGCCGCCCTTCGATAATCGCGTCGGCAATTGCCGCCGTGAACAGCTTGATCGCACGGATCGCGTCATCATTGCCCGGGATTCGATAGGCGATCAGGTCAGGGTCGCAGTTCGTATCGACTACGGCTACCACTGGAATCCCCAGCCGCTTCGCCTCGGCGACCGCGATCTCTTCCTTCTTAGTATCGATCACCCACAGCGCGTCGGGCAGTTTGCGCATGTTCTTGATCCCGCCGAGCGTGGCCATTAGCTTCTCATGCTCACGCGCATTCTCGCTCATCTCGCGCTTCGTCAGTGCCTGGATCATCTCCGGATCGGCCATCACTTCTTCGAGTTTCTTTAGCCGGTCAATTGACGCCCTGATCGTCTGGAAATTCGTCAACATTCCACCGAGCCAGCGGTTATTGACGTAAAACATTCCGCAGCGTTCGGCTTCTTCGCGCACGATATCCTGGGCCTGCTTCTTGGTCCCGACGAACAAGACCGTGCCGCCCTGCGCGGATAAGTCCCGCACGAAATCATAGGTATGGCGGAACATCTTGACGGTCTGCTGCAAGTCTATGATGTAAATTCCGTTTCGAGCGCCGAAGATGTAAGGCTTCATCTTCGGATTCCAGCGGCTGGTCTGATGGCCGAAATGGACCCCAGCTTCCAGCAACTGCTTCATACTGATTTCGGTCATGTTGTACTTTGGAACCTCTCCACCCGCAGACGCGGGACTTTAGTCCGGTTCATCTAAAAGCTTAATCATTATCAGCCTCGCGCGCCGCCGCAAAGCTTTCTAATTCGTGTCGTTGATTTGTTGGTCCGCAAGCCTGCGCAGTCCGTGAATTTTTGGCGGATCCAGCATCTCTTCGAGCAGATTAACACCCTATCGATTGCCGCCGCTCACGTTAGCGCTTCTACGCGTTCATCGACTCCAGGAATTCCTCATTGGTCTTGCTGCCCTGCATCTTGTCGAGCAGGAATTCCATCGCCTCAACTGCGTTCAGCTGCGACAGCAATTTGCGCAGGATCCAGATTCGATTCAGCGTGCTACGCGGCAACAGCAGTTCTTCTTTGCGCGTCGAGGAACGTTGAATATCAATTGTCGGGAAAATCCGCTTTTCCAATAGCCGCCGATCCAGCGCAATCTGCTGATTGCCGGTGCCCTTGAATTCCTCGAAAATCACTTCGTCCATCCGGCTGCCGGTATCTACCAGCGCCGTCGCGATAATCGTCAGGCTGCCACCGTCTTCGGTGTTGCGCGCCGCGCCGAAGAATTTCTTCGGCTTATGCAGGGCATTAGAATCGACGCCGCCTGAAAGGATCTTTCCCGACGGTGGCACGACCGTATTGTACGCGCGCGCCAGCCGCGTAATTGAATCGAGCAGAATCACCACGTCGCGCCCATGCTCGACCAGTCGCCGCGCCTTCTCAATCACCATCTCGGCCACTTGCACGTGGCGCGTAGCCGGCTCGTCAAATGTCGAGCTCACCACCTCGCCGTGCACCGACCTCAGCATGTCCGTGACTTCTTCCGGTCGCTCGTCTACCAACAGGACGATCAGCACGATCTCCGGGTGATTCCGTGCGATCGCCTTTGCAATCGCCTGCAGCATCATCGTCTTGCCGGTAAACGGCGCTGCGACGATCAATCCGCGCTGGCCTTTGCCGATCGGCGCGACGAGGTCAATCAGCCGCGTCGTATAATCTTCGTGGTCGTATTCGAGCTTGATCCGCTCTTCGGGATAGAGCGGTGTCAGGTTATCAAACAGGATTTTGTCACGAGCCTTCTCTGGCTCTTCATAGTTGATCGATTCGACCTTGAGCAGCGCGAAGTAGCGCTCACCCTCCTTGGGCGGCCGAATAAGCCCCGAAACCACGTCGCCCGTACGCAGATTGAACTTCCGTATCTGACTGGGCGAGATATAGATGTCGTCGGGTCCGGGCAAATAGTTGTAATCGGGTGCGCGCAGGAAGCCGAAGCCATCAGGGAGAAT
>DATJUF010000220.1:0-2798 GCA_035502655.1 Binataceae bacterium (SeqCode) | reverse complement strand
CATCCGGAGTCGAACCAGACGTCAAGCACATCTTCTTCTTTCGTAAACGCGTTCGAACCGCAGCCGCATCGAAGGCCGGCGGCGAAATCAGCCACCGGACGGTGGTACCACGCGTCGGAACCTTGCTCCACGAAGACCGCCTGAGCGCGATTCAAAACTGTATCGTCGAGCAAGACTTTCCGGCATTTGATGCAGCGGAGCGCCGGGATCGGTACGCCCCACGCGCGCTGGCGCGAGAGGCACCAATCCGGACGGGTCGCAACCATGTTGCGGATCCGATCGCGCGACCATGACGGCACCCAGCGCACCTTGTCGATTTCGCCAATGGCACGATCCCGCAACATTCCATGGTCGATGCGCAGGAACCACTGCTCGGTCGCGCGAAAGATCAGCGGATTCTTGCAGCGCCAGCAATGCGGATAACTATGCGATAGCTTCTCGGCTTCGAGCAGCGCTCCGACGGACCGCAGCTTCTCCACGATCGCATCATTCGCTTCAAAGACCCGCCGCCCCGCCCATTCACCAGCCTCGGCAGTAAAAACACCGCCATCATCGACCGGAGTCAGAATCGGCAACCCGTAGCGCGTGCCGATCACAAAATCTTCGTAGCCATGGCCGGGCGCGGTATGGACGAGGCCCGTGCCGGCATCGGCAGTGACGTGCTCGCCAAACATCAGGCGGGTGTCGCGCTCGGCAAACGGATGCCGAAAGACATCCTTCCCGTCGAGAGCCTTGAGCGCGCCCCGATTCAGCCTGATACGGCCGTCAACTTCCAGTTTGCAGGCCTGCGCAAACGATTCAGCCAGCCGCTCGGCCACGACGTAATAATTCCCGCCTGCCTCGAGCGCTACATAATCGAAGGTCTCATTCAGCGAGATACCGAGGTTCGCGGGCAGCGTCCACGGTGTGGTGGTCCAGATTACGGCAAAGAGCTTGCCGTTGGCGATCGCATTTACAAGCTCTTCGATTTCGGCAGGTGTATCGGCGAGGGCTGGCGCCTGCGGGCTAGTGTTGGCCAACCCGTCGGCCGCGCTTTGGTTAACGCGGAAGGCAACATAAATCGACGGTGAAGTGTGGTCGCGATATTCGACTTCGGCTTCAGCCAGCGCCGTGCGGCAATCGAAGCACCAATGGACCGGGCGCAAGTCGCGATAGATGAAGCCTTCCTGATTGAGGCGGCGCAACATGCCGATCTCGGCCGCCTCGTATTCGGGGGCGAAGGTCAAATACGGACGCCACCAATCGCCGATCGCACCGAGCCGGATAAACTCCTCGCGCTGCGTTGCGATCCATTTTTCGGCGAATTCGCGGCACAGCTTGCGCAATTCCGCCTTCGGCATCGAGCGGGCCTTATCACCCAGCGAGCGTGCCACCTGAAGCTCGATCGGCATCCCATGACAATCCCAGCCGGGGACGAACTCCGTACGGTAACCCATCATCGAGCGCGAGCGCACGATGAAGTCTTTGAGAATTTTGTTCAAGGCGGTGCCGAAATGGACGCGTCCATTAGCGTACGGCGGTCCGTCATGCAGAATCCACGGTGTCGCATCCTTGCGCGCCTTGAGTAGCCGCTCGTACAAATGGGTATCGTTCCAGCGCTTGAGTGTCTCCGGCTCCCGCTTGGGCAAATTCGCCTTCATCGGGAAATCAGTTTTCGGCAGCTTGAGGGTCGCTTTGTAATCAGTCTCTGACACGATGCGTTAAAAGCCGGCCGCCGTTTTGCTGCCGGGTCACCTCCCTGAGTTTCGCGCTCGCTAGACCCCATATTATATTTTCTATTCTATGGCGACTATCGCGACCGCAAATGCTCCTGCTGCCCTGGCTGGCCTGCGGGTAATCGATTTAACTACCTGGCGCGGCCATCTATGCGGACGGCTGCTGGCTGATATGGGCGCCGACGTTATCAAGGTCGAGCCGCGCGGAGGTGATGAGGGCCGCACGATCGGCCCATTCGTTGACGACGTGGTGCATCGCGACCGCAGCCTGTTCTTCTGGTTCTACAATCTAAATAAGCGCGCGATGACGCTCGACCTGGAGCGTTGGCGTGCGGTCGAGATTCTGCGGAAGCTGCTGCAATCAGCGGATATCGTAATTGAAAGCTTCAAGCCAGGCCGCATGGATGAACTGAAACTCGGATGGCAAGCCCTGCATGAGCTTAATCCGGCGCTAATCATGCTCTCAATCACGCCCTTCGGACAGACCGGCCCATATCGCGACTATGCGGCTGACGATACCGTGCTCACGGCGCTCGGCGGTATGCTCTACATCAACGGTTTTCCAGGACGGCCACCGGTCCGCCCGCTGGGACTGCAAGCCTATCATTCCTCAGCCTATTATGCCCTGATCGCTACGATGTGCGCGCTTTTCGCTCGGGACCGCGAGGGCCTCGGCCAATGGATTGATCTCAGCATGCAAGAGGCCACTGCTTCAGCGGTCGAACATGTGGCCGGAAGCTATTTCGGGACGGGGGCAATCGAACCGCGCCGCGGCACCCTCCATTGGAGCCGCTACTTTCGCGTCGGCAAATGCCGCGACGGCTATATCATGCATTGCACGCTCGGCGACTGGACCTCGCTCGTGCAATGGGTAGCAGGCGATGGCAAGGCTCAGGATCTGCTGGATCCCGCCTGGGAGGACGTGCTCTATCGGGCCGAGCATGCGGAGCATTTGTTCGACGTGCTCGACGAATGGGTCAAAGATTACAACCGCGACGAATTGCTCGAACGCGCGCAGAGCTTGCGCCTACCCTATGCGACCGTGCGGCCGCCCGAAGCCTTGTTTGACGATGAACAACTGGC
>DATJUF010000219.1:0-18516 GCA_035502655.1 Binataceae bacterium (SeqCode) | reverse complement strand
GGCCAGCGCTGCCGCTGGACGGAGAACTGAAGCTGCCGCGATCGCAAGGCACATAAATGCGATGATTGCCGAAGGCATCACCGTTTTCGACCCAGCCCTCGAAGCTGAACGCGCCGCCGCCTATGGCGATATCACCATTCTGATGCGCGCGTTCACCGGCGTCGCCATCTACGAACGCGCGCTGCGCGCTGCCGATGTTCCCTTTTACACGGTCAAAGGCCGCGGCCTCTTCGGATGCCAGGAGGTGATCGATCTCGTCGAGCTTCTGACCTCCGTAAACGACCCGCGCGATTCGCTCGCGCTCGCCGCCGCCTTGCGCTCGCCCTTCTTCACGCTTTCGGACGACGCCCTGCTCGATATCGCCCTCCATCTCCGCGAATGCGCTGAAAACGGAGCCGGCGGCCCGTCAACTCTCGCGCAGCTTTTCGCCGCACCTGACCCACCGGATTTCACCTGGCTTGAGCACGATCGCGCGGAGGCCGAGTCGGCCTGGCGCGTGCTCAATGAATTGCGCGAGGCCCGCGATCGCATCACGATTACCGAACTGCTTGATCGTGTAATCGAGCTGACCCATTTCGAGGCGGTCATGCTCGCGGCTGACCCGTCAGCTCAGCGCGCTGCAAACGTCCGCCGGATGCTCGAACTCGCGCGTGCCTTCGAGGCCTATCATTTTTTTAAGTTTCACGATTTAGTCGCCTATCTGCGCCGGCTCGTCGAGGAGGAGCCGCGTGAGCCCCAGGCCCAGATTCTCGGCGAGAATGAAAACGTCGTGCGCCTGATGACCGTGCATCAGGCCAAGGGTCTCGAATTTCCGATCGTGATCGTCGCCGACCTCTGGCGTAAGCCGCCTCGTGAGAATGCCACTCCACTTATCTCGCCCACTGCGGGCCTGGTCCTGTGCGATACCATCGGCGCCGGCTATGAGGAAGTGCCTAATCCTGCCTTAAAAGAATTGCGCGATTTGCGTGCCGATGAGGAACAAGCCGAGTCCGCCCGCATCCTCTATGTCGCGATCACGCGCGCCCGTGACCGCCTGATTCTAAGCGCGGCCGGCAAGCGCCAATCCGGCACCTGGGGCAGCTTGCTGTCGCAGTTCATTGACGATCTGGGCGGAACCCTCGATATCACCGGCGCGGCTAGCCAGACGCTAATCAGCGATAGGATTCACCTGCTGGTGCGCGCCCCCGACCCAATGCCATTCCCCGCGACGCCCACTGATCGGCCGCCAATCTCGCACGGCGAACGCGATCAGTTCGCCGCACTCGCCCGTACCCGGCTCTGCTTTGAGCCGCCGTCCCCCGACAGTGTCATACTCAGCCCCAGCGAGCTCGAAGTGATCGCTCGCTGCCCGCGCGAATACTATTGGCGCTATCAGGCCAGGCTGCCGCCAAATCATGATCATCGCGCGGGTCCGTGGATTGCCGCCGCCACGCCGGACGCTACATCCGATGGCGCTCTGCGGATGGGTCTCGCAGCGCACGCTGTCCTCGAACGGGTGGACTTCGGCATTAACGGCGGTATCGCCTGTGACGAACTTGGGCGGCTGATCGATGCGGCCGGCCTCGAAACTGACTTGAATCCGGAAGAGCGCACCCGCCTGAGGCGTGACCTGAACCGTTATCTTAGCGAAGTGAGCTTCCCCTCTGATGCGGTAATCGAACGTGAGGTGCCGTTTTTTCTCCGGGCCGGTGACGCTCCGGTGTTATTCGTGCGCGGCCGTATCGACCTATTATGTGTCACGCCCTCCCGCATTATCATTCGCGACTACAAATACACTCACCCTACCGATGCTGCCGCTCACCAGATTCAAATGGAAATCTACGCACTGGCGGCGGCTGAAGCGTATCCCGGCCGCCGGGTTGACGCCGAAGTGGTTTTTCTCCGTGACGCGCCTCAATCGATGCCGCTGGCTCTGCCGCCGCTCGATTCCATTCGCAGCCGCTTGCATCGCTTAACCTGCGAATCCCTTGCCGCGCAAAGTTCCGGCCAATGGAGTAAACGGCCCGCCAATGAGCCGGCCTGCCGCAAGCTTGGATGCGGCTACATCCGTCAATGCTGGGGTAGCGCTCCGTAGGCCGCTCAAAATTGCCAGGGATTGACACCCTCGGTTGCAAGTTAGAACCTAAGCCGACTGGATGTTTCATCGCTGAGCCACCTCTGCTCTATGCGATGAATTTAGCGGCTACCTGACAGGCTTAGCCTTAACGCTTCAATTGGCGGACAAATCAATGAGTGACCCTCAATCAGGTAAAATTCAAATGGCGAATCCGCCGGCAGGCCTTTCGCTGCAGTCCTCGCCTCGTCGCGCGGCTTATGTCGCTATGGCGATGCTGGTGACGTTATTGATGGCTCCGCTGCCGTTGGCTGCTCAGGACAATAGCGGCACGGTGTCCTCAACGATTGGCCAGCTGCCTCAAGTGGCAATTGGACAGGAATATCAGCTTTCACAGGACCCCGATAATCCCGACAGTCCGCCGCAGTTTCAGCCGGTCCCCAATGGTGACTCCGACGACTCGAACGTGAACTCAGATGATGACGACAATAGTTCGGATGACAATGCCAGTAGCGGGGATAATGATCAGAACCAGAACGACGATAATCAGGACAATTCGGACAACGCGGCGCCTTCCGATGACAATGCGGCCCCTCAGCCTCCTGGCAACTGAAGACAGGCGCAAGCTAGCGGCCTGAAGCTCTCGCGCGGTCCTGCTGCAAAATTTTGAGCGTGAAATGACCAACGGCGGCTGCCTGATGACAGCCGCCGTTGGCGCATTCACTCTAAGCCGCCTGACGCGCGGCTCACTTATTCCTACATCATGCCGCCAGGAGGCATTCCGGGTGCGCCTGCGCCCTTATTCTCATCGGGCTTCTCGGCCACCATGCACTCCGTTGTTAGCAATAACGCCGCAACTGATGCCGCATTCTGCAACGCGCTACGCACGACCTTGGTCGGGTCGATGATACCGGCCTTCATCAGGTCCTCGAACTCCTCGGTGGCGGCGTTAAAGCCAAAGGCACCCTTGTTGTTCTTGACCTTATCGACCACTACCGAGCCTTCCCAACCCGCATTGGCCGCAATCCATCGCGAAGGATCTTCAATCGCTTTGCGGATGATATTGACGCCGATCTTTTCCTCTTCACTGTTGCGCAGATTATCGAGCGCCGCCGATGCGCGAATCAAAGCCACTCCACCGCCGGGCACGACGCCTTCTTCGACCGCCGCACGGGTCGCATGCAAGGCATCTTCGACGCGCGCCTTCTTCTCTTTCATCTCGACTTCCGTCGCTGCGCCGACGCGAATCACTGCCACGCCACCGACCAGTTTGGCCAGCCGCTCCTGCAGCTTCTCGCGGTCATAGTCCGAAGTCGTCTCTTCGATTTGAGCGCGGATCTGCTTGATCCGGCCCTCGATATCATCTTTCTTGCCAGCTCCGTCGATAATCGTGCTGTTGTCCTTGTCCACCACGATCCGCTTCGCTCGGCCGAGATCCTGCAGCGTAATCGACTCGAGCTTGATCCCGAGCTCTTCGGCAATAACCTTGCCACCCGTCAGGATCGCGATATCCTCGAGCATTGCCTTGCGGCGGTCGCCGAAGCCGGGCGCCTTGACTGCCGTACACTGCAACGTGCCGCGAATCTTATTGACCACCAAAGTCGCGAGTGCCTCGCCCTCAACGTCTTCGGCGAGCAGTAGAAATGGCTTGCCGGTCTTGGCGATCGACTCCAGAATCGGCAGCAGGTCCTTCATCGACGAGATCTTCTTCTCGTGAATCAGCACATACGCGTCATCCAGTTTCGCTTCCATCCGCTCCGGATCAGTCACGAAGTAGGGCGACAAATAGCCACGGTCGAATTGCATGCCCTCGACCACTTCCAGCGTGGTCTCCAGACCTTTGGCTTCCTCAACCGTGATGACGCCTTCTTTGCCGACCTTTTCCATCGCCTCGGCAATGATATCGCCGATAGTCGAGTCGTTGTTCGCCGAAATGGTGCCGACCTGGGCAATCTCTTTGCGATCCTTGGTCGGTTTAGACAGGCTTTTCAATTCGCTGGTGATCGACGAAACGGCGCGATCGATCCCGCGCTTGATCGACATCGGATCATGGCCAGCCGCGACCATTTTGATGCCTTCAGTGAAAATCGAACGGGCGAGCACAGTTGCTGTGGTCGTGCCATCACCGGCCACATCGGAAGTTTTCGATGCGACCTCCTTGACCATCTGTGCGCCCATGTTCTCGAACTTGTCTTCAAGTTCGATTTCTTTGGCGACGGTTACACCATCCTTGGTCACCGTCGGGGCGCCGAAACTCTTTTCGAGCACGACGTTCCGGCCCTTGGGTCCGAGCGTGACAGTAACCGCGTCGGCAAGAATATTAACCCCACGAAGAATCTTCTCGCGGGCTTCTTGAGCAAAACGTACCTGTTTGGCAGGCATAAGCTATCTCCTTGGAAATATGTTGGAAGAATCTAAAAGCGCGCGCAGACTTAGCCTTCGAGCACGCCGAGAATATCGTCTTCGCGCAGGATCAGGTGCTCCTCGCCTTCGATCTTTACCTCACTGCCGGCATATTTGCCGAACAGGATACGGTCCCCGGCCTTCACGTCGGGCGTAAGCAGCTTGCCATCTTCCGTCGTCTTCCCCTTGCCTACCGCAACTACCATCCCTTCCTGGGGCTTTTCCTTGGCGGTATCAGGAATGATGATCCCACCTTTGGTCTTTTCCTCTTCCTGGATCCGCTTTACCAGAATCCTGTCTCCTAAAGGTCGAATTTTGCTCATAGTACCTTAGCAGCCTCCTAGCTGTTGGTTTTTATCCCCTAAGCGTGCTCATTTTCGCAGCAGGGTCGCGCTGAAAACCTAATCACCAATTGATGAATGTCAATTGGCACTCGACGGTAATGAGTGCCAACTCGCAAAATCATAAATAAATCGTCGGCGATTTGAAATACCGTCAGCGAAATTTAGCCAATACGTAACAGAAAATCAGGTAATTTTCAGGCAGCCCGGGGATTTTTCCGAGCCTATTTGCCAGGCAGCAACCCTAAGGTTTCCCTATTGTAACGGAATAACCGGGAGAGAGTTTGGCAAAACGATTTCGCGACTGTCCAATGAGACCATCAAAAGGCTAGCGAGCTGGCCCCTTCTTCCGCAATTCCTCATCACGGTAGCGCCGATAAAGGATGTTCCATTCGGCTCCGCCCTCAACGATGCCGCGCTTGATAGAGGCGATTTTTCGCCGCACAATCGCGTCGATTGCATCACCCTTCTCGTTCCAATCGGCTACCAGCTCACGCGCGTGGCGCAGTGCGACCTGAAAATTCGGAACCTCGGCCAATTTCTCTTCTCGAATTTTGGCCAGCGATTCACGCGCCAGATAGAGAATCCTCGGCTCGCTCAACTTCATAGCTTATGGCTTCCGGTTGTACACAAGCTTTATGTCTAAATATTTAAGACGTTTCAAAGCGTGAAGCCTTTCTTTTCCGCTAGCCGCTGCCTGATCATCCCGCGCAGCCGGGTCACGTCGAGGCGGGAATCTTTCCGCGCCTCTTCTGTCGCGACTCGGTCAGCTTCCTCATCAATTCGCGCTTCCGTCTCGAAATTTTCCGACATCAGCTCGACCACGCACGCGATCAGGTCCTTTTCGTCGGCTTTAGGTAGAATTACGCCACGAGTTATCAATCCTTGCACCAAATGCGTTGCAAGCGTGTCGATTTGGGCCTCACTTAGCATAATGTGAACCGCTCAGATAAGTTCTGGGCCTCTGAGTGCCCATCCCGGTTCTCAGCTTAGCGCAGGTAGAATAGACAAAAAATGGCGCAGGGCCTTGCCGCCGCGCCATTTCCCAGAATTGTTATCTGAACCTGTTACGCCGGTGCTGCCGCGAAAGCACCGCCCTCGCCGCGCAGGATCGCGTCGAAACGCAGTCCGCCGAGATACTGATGCCGCGCCTCTTCATCGGTCATCACCAGGCGGCGAACGTCGCGCCGGCGGATCTGCCACACTCCACCTACCATCGGATGGCGTCCCTGCCGATAGCTAAAGAAATAATAAACGAATTGACGAACCGTCGCGCGCCGCGGCTCGGCCGCCAATCCGCGTCCACCGGCAACCGTGAAAATCGTATGCAGTAGCCGGCGGATGGAATAAAAGCCCTTGAAGGCTTCGGTATAGGCGCGCATCCAAGTGTCGCGATCAAGCCTTGGATGCTTCAACGTCACGTGCTGCGAATCAAGGTTGTTGAAGTCCCAATCCATGATTGCGCCCTCTTTCGCGTAGCGCACCTGATCTTCCGTGCCCGGCAGCGGCGTCATGATGAAGAACGATACGATATCGAAGCCGATCTTCTTGAGGGTCTTGGCTGCGATACGCCCGCAGTCAGGGCCGTCGAATGGGAAGCCCAGCATATAGCCCGCATGCACCGAGACCCCATGTTTATGCCAGTTGTCGACCACTCGCCCGTATTTCTTGAATACCCGCCGCTGTGAGTCCTCGAGGGTCAGCTTGTGCTGCCGGTCGTCAGTGTTTTGATACTTCGTGGCGAAGTTTAGATTGTCAGGATTTAATGATTCGATGCCGACGAACGCCTGGTAGCATCCGGCCTTAGCCGCCAGTTCAACGAAGCGCCGGCTCCGCCGATGTTTTGCGGTTTCGGTCTCGCCTTCCTCGATATTCGCATAGCACGACGCATCCACGTCGACCTGCATCATGAACGACAGCTTGGGGAATTCCTTTTTGATCTCGATCAAACCATTTAGAATCTCTTCCCAGCGCGGGCTGCGGAAGAAATCGTCGTCGACCAGAAATAGCGATTCAATTCCATGATTGCTTATAGCGTCGCGAACCCAGCTAATCAGAGCCGCGGGTTCGCGCGACCGCATCGTCCGGCCCATCACGTTCTTGACGCTGCAATACGAGCACGTGAACGGACATCCGCGTGACGTATCGATCGTGGTCATGTTTGAGCTGAAGAACCGGGTCAGATAACGATCATCCAATACTGGAAGCTGTGCCTCGTTGATCACCGGCACGATGATGTCTTCCTGGCCCGTCTTTGCACGGATTCCATCGGTCACGGCGTAGCTCAGTTTCAGCTCGCCGCGCAGGAAATCCTCGATGATCTCGCCCCATAGGTTTTCGGCCTCGCCGACCACCGTTGTAATTCCGCAGCTATTGAGAAAGCCCCGTGATTCCGGGTAGCCACTGACGTGGAAGCCTCCCATGATCGTGCGGATGCCTTGCGCGATGAATTGCAGCGCGATGTCGCGCCCGCGAGGGTATTGGTTCGACTGAACACCGGCCATCCCAACCAGGAGCTCGACACCATCCTCGGCGGCCTTCTCCTTAATTGCCTTAATCGTCTCAGGGCTCACCACGCCATCGCAGATTTCATCCCATATCACCGTGTCGAGATAGACGTTGCGCTCGGCTGAAAAACGCCGATTGTAGGTATCGTTCAGCGCGTTGAGAACAGTCAGCGTATTGTTCGGCTGAACGCCGAAACGGAAGACCGAGACGTACCCCTCTTCGTCGTAACGTGACGGTTTGATGAAATAAATTCTAATAGTCCGGCACGGTTCGGGATTAACCGAGCCTTCTCTCAGCGCCCGATCACTCGCGCTAAGCTGCACCAGCGGCGCGTCCTTGCCACCATATCGGCCGCGCCCAATCAACCAGTAAAGAATTGTCGCGGATATGCCCAACAGGCCAACGATTAAGGCCAACGTGATCATTGTTTATTCCCTCGCCACCCCTTGCAACACACCATTTTGAGAGCTCTACCCGGTTCTTTAATGCCACAATATCAGTCTTTAGAATCAAACAACGCCAAACTTTCAAATTGAAGCATAGGTTTTAGCGGTTCTCTCCTGGAACGTTGTGGTAGTCGTAGCGGCTCTCTGGTGTCTCATTATTCTAAACCCGTTTTTACACCAATCGCGGTTTGATTTCTAACCGACCGGTCAGAAGGGTGCAAACAACACAGCGTCCTGACGATTAGTCCGCCTAAATCGGTTGGCGGAAAGCTATCGACAACTGATTCTCCCAAAAAAAGCTAGCAAATCAAAGGCCAGAACCGGTGGGGACTCAACGGTACATCTCGACCATTTGGATCAGGCCAAGATCGCGATAGCGCTCTACCAGATATCCTTTGATATCCTGCACCGACGACATTTCCAGCACGTCGCGGGAAATATGGCGCGCCGTTTCGTATTCTGTTTCGCGAATCAACTTGCGCACTACCGGGATGAATAGAGGGCTTAAGCTCAACTGATCGAGTCCCATCCCCACCATCAGGAGCGTCGCAATCGGGTCGCTGGCCATCTCGCCGCAGATACATACCTGCTTGCCCGCGCCGCGTCCAACATTCACCACCTCAGAAATCGCGTTCAAAACCGCCGGATGCAGCGGTTCGTAAACATGCGCTACCTTGGGATTATTCCGGTCCGCCGCGAGAAGGTACTGGATCAGGTCATTTGTGCCAATCGAGAAGAAATCGACCTCATGGACCAGCCGCGGTGTCAGCCACACCGCCGATGGCACCTCAATCATGATTCCCACTTCGATATCCGGGTTATGTTCCAGGCCTTCTTTGAATAGCTCCTCCTGCGCCTCGGCTAGTAACTCGCGGGCGCGCCGCAGCTCCTCGATGCTTGAGATCATCGGAAATAGGATACGCACGTCGCGCCGCGCCGCCGCGCGCAGGATAGCGCGCAGTTGAACTTTGAAAATCCCCGACAATTCCAGCGAAATCCGGATCGAACGCCATCCCAGGAAGGGATTGTCCTCGCGCGGAACCCGCAAGTAGGCCGGATATTTGTCGGCGCCGATATCAAGCGTTCTGATCGTAACCGGACGCCTGCCAATCGCATCAAGCATCTGAATGTAAAGCTTTAACTGCTGCTCCTCGTCGGGAAAGTCCTCGTAAGTCAAAAATGAGAACTCCGACCGCAGCAGGCCGATCCCTTCTGCTCCGTAGCGCAAGGCCAACTGGATATCCGCCAGCAGCGCGATATTCGCCAGCATCTGCACACGATGGCCATCGCGCGTGATGGTCGGCTGGTCTTGATCAATCATCAGGTCTTTTTTGAATGCGTCGTAGCGCTTGATTAACCCTTGATACTCATGCTCGACTTCGCTCGACGGATTGTCATAGATAACTCCCGAATTGCCGTCGATTACCAGCGAATCGCCCTCGACCACCGATTCCATCAGATGCTCAACCCCGACTACTGTCGGGAGTTCGAAGGCTCGGGCTAAAAGCGCTGCATGAGATGTCACTCCGCCTGATTGCAGCGCAATTCCGACCAGCTTTTCATGTGAAATCATGGTCAATTGGGAAAGCGTTAGCTCTTCTGCAATCAGGATAGTCGCCTTTGTGAAAGCGCTCTTGTTCTCTTCCTGGCGCAGATGGCGCAATATCCGATGCCCCAGATCCCTGAAGTCGGCCGCACGCTCCCTCAGATATCCGTCCGCCACGGCCATCATAGACGCGCTAAGCTCATCAATTACACGAAATAACCCGCTCTCTGCGGCATAGCCCAGGTTAATCGCATCCCGAATCCGATCCGTAAACTCCTCATCTTCGAGTATCAGCCGATGACCATCAAAGATCTTCAGATCGGACTCTGGCATAAGCGGCGTCATCCGCGTCTTGAGCGCCACCAGTTCGCTTCGCGACCGCGCCAGCGCATCATCGAGCCGCTTCAATTCACCCTTAACGTCGCGTGCGCGCTGCGTGCGATCAACTGAACCGAGCAGGGGGCTGACGATATGCGCATAGCCTCGCGCGAATCCAGGTGACGCGGGCAGCCCGACCAGCCGTGGCCGCCGAACCTTGATTCGCGGCGCGACGCGAGTCGTTCCACCAACCTTTTCGTAACCCTTTAGCTGGCGGTTGGCCTCGATCATCCGCCGCCGATATTCGTCGCGCTCCTTTTCTTTGGTCGCGAGCGTTTCGCGTAATTGGAAATGCGACAGAATCTGTACGACCTGGCTCGCCGCGGTTTGCAGCAGGCGGATTTCAGTCTTGCCAAATTTGCGCCGGCGCAAGGTCTGTATTACCAGCACGCCGGCTGGATTTTGCCCGCCTTCCTGCAGCGGGACACCGAGAAAAGTATGATATCGTTCTTCGCCGGTTTCGGGAAAATACTTGTAGCGCGGATGGCTCATCACGTCTTCTATTGCCACCGGCGCAGAACTTTCGATTACGAGTCCGACCAGGCCTTCGTTGGGATGTAATGAAACCCGTCCAACCGAATCCCGATCCAAGCCAAGTGTGGAGCGGAGGACCAACCGTTCACGACGCGCGTCGAAGAGGTACAGCGAACAAACCTCGACCTCCATCCCGGTCGCAATACTTTTGACTATCCGATCGAGCGTCTCGCGCAAATCGCCGGGCGGTTCGCTGCCGATCCCCGAGATAATCTCGATCAGCGCGAAACGGTCGTGATTAGCTGCCATGATCTATACTGGATTGAGATTGAATTTTATCCCGCAGGTTAAAGTCTTCACAACTATTTGCATTAAAAAAGTCATCACAAGTGGTTCAAACTGCGCCTACGTTTCGAGGATTTGCTGATATTGACGCCCTAAGCCGCGAACAGGAAGAGTAAACCCGCTGGCTGCCGCATCGACAGCCTTCCCGCTCTTCTTTATGCTGTCGGCGGTAGGGTTCGCTTGCGAACCCGTAAAGGCCGCATAGGGGTTGCTTGCAACCCCGTGCATCCGCGAGTCCGCGAGCGCGATGCCTAAGAATCTGAGTCCGCGAACCAGCCGTCTACAAATCCAATGAACGGCGGACGTCCCAATCTAATCGGCGACGACAACCGCCTGCGGCCTGAGGACCGCGCCGCCCATCATTGGTACCGCTTCGTCCTCTCGTTTCCGCCGCAACTGATTCGAACCTATGTTGAACGTTTCGGCCTGGGCGGCGCGAGCCGCGTGCTGGATCCCTTCTGCGGTACCGGCACAACGCTCGTCGAATGCCGCAAGCTGGGAGTTCCGAGTGTCGGCCTTGAGCGGAATCCGATGGCGCATCTGGCTTCCCGCGTGAAAGTAAATTGGGAGATTGAGCCGGCGTCATTGCTGGCCCATGCCCGGATCGTTGCCGGCCGCGCGTTGAACCGGCTGCGCGCGGAAGGCATTGCGGACTCGCCCCGGCTTCCGCTCTCCAATCACGTTTCTAAAGCCGCCGCGCCGCCTGCCGATCTTCGCCGGTTGCCACCTGAGGCCGCCAGGCTCCTGCTGAAGGACTCGATCAGCCCCCTGCCTTTGCACAAGACGCTGGTCTTGCTCGAAGCTCTGGAGCAGGTTCGCGACGACGCTTATTACGATCACGAACGGCTGGCGCTGGCTCGCACTGTCGTTTTTGAGGCAAGCAACTTGAATTTCGGCCCCGAAGTTGGAGCCGGCCCACCCAAATCAGACGCCGCCGTCATCGCGCCGTGGCTCGAAGCTGTGAAAGCGATGGCCGCCGACCTCGAAGCGGTGCGCGGTTCCGTAGCCGAAGCGAGCGTCCGCCTCGGTGACGCGCGCGACGTCAACACCCTTGTTGAACCCTGTTCAATCGACGCCGTAGTCACCTCCCCACCCTATCCCAACGAGAAGGATTACACGCGTACGACGCGGCTCGAATCGGTGTTGCTGGGCTTTATCCGCAATCAGGCGGAGTTACGCGCGTTGAAAAAGGAGTTGGTGCGTTCAAACACCCGCAGCGTCTACAGCGTCGATCGCGACGACGATCTGGTGGCGAATCATCGCGAGATTCAACGTATCGCCGCCGCTATCGAGCAGCGGCGTCTCGATTTGGGCAAGACCTCTGGCTTCGAGCGGATGTACGCGCGCGTGACCCGGCTTTATTTCGGCGGAATGGCGCGTCATCTCGCCAGCCTTCGCGGGGTTCTCAAGCCGGGCGCCCGCCTGGCCTACGTTGTCGGCGATCAGGCTTCGTATCTGCGCGTGATGATTAGAACCGGCCAGCTTCTCGCCGATATTGCGCAATCGCTCGGCTACGAGGTCGAAAGCATCGACCTTTTCCGCACCCGTCTTGCGACCGTGACCCGCGAGGCACTCCGCGAGGAAGTGGTCGTTCTCCGCTGGCCTGGGTCTAATTACCTTTCGGCTCCGTCCTTAGATCGGCTTTACTCTAGTGACCGGCGACGGCCTCGATGACGCGATTGCGACAAGCGAACGCGCTGGAGACGCTCGCGCGCGTCGATCTCAGGAGGAAGTGGAATCCAGTGTCGAACGCTATACATACGTGAAGGAACTTGATGGTACGTGATTGAGACTCAGTCCATGGCGCGTCCCGCTCTCACGCAAACGGACGGCCGGCAATCAGTCGTAGTATTCGAGGCCGAGGTGCGTGATTAGATCTTCGCCGCGCATCCAGCGCAGCGTATTCTTGAGCTTCATCAACTGGATGAAGATGTCGTGCTCCGGATATAGCTGCGGTGCATGCATCGGCGCCTTGAAGTAAAACGACAGCCATTCCTGGATACCGCGCATTCCGGCGCGATGCGCCAGGTCGAGAAACAGCACCAGGTCGAGCACGAGAGGCGCCGCGAGGATTGAATCGCGACACAAAAAATTAATCTTGATCTGCATTGGATAGCCGAGCCATCCGAAAATATCGATATTATCCCATCCTTCCTTGGCATCGCCGCGCGGTGGGTAATAGTTGATGCGCACGGTATGGAAAACGTTGCCGTATAGCTCAGAATACAACTCGGGCTGGAGAATCTGGCTGAGCACCGAAAGCTTGGTCTCTTCCTTGGACTTGAACGAGCCTGGATCGTCGAGCACTTCGCCATCGCGGTTACCCAGGATGTTGGTCGAATACCATCCCGACATGCCAAGCATCCGGGCCTTCAATCCGGGTGCGATCAGCGTCTTCATGAAGGTCTGGCCGGTCTTGAAATCTTTGCCGCAGATCGGGAGGTTGCGTTCCCGCGCCAGTTCGAGCAGCGCGGGCGTATCCGTAGTCAGATTCGGCGCGCCATTGGCGTGCGGAACGCCCATCTTGAGCGCGGCATAGGCGTAAATTTGACTCGGCGCAATTCGCGGATCGTTCTTGGCCAGTCCGGCCTCGAATGACTTGAGCGACTGATGCACTTCGGCCGGACGATGGAACACTTCCGTCGAACCACACCACACCATCACCATCCGCGCGACGCCAGTACGTTGCTGGAAGCACCGGATGTCGTCCATCAACATCTCGGCCTTCTCCATCTTGTTGGCGGCTTCCTTGACGTTCGGCCCCTTGATACGACGGACGTAGTTCTGGTCAAAAACGGCATCCATTGGATGCAGCTTCTCGAGCGGCTCCCGCACCTTCTCAATTAGCATCGGATCCAGCACGGCCGCTTTGCGTGTTGCCTCGTAGGCGTTGTCCTCGTAGATGTCCCACCCGCAGAATTCGAGCGCGTCGAGGCCTGCCAAAGGAACGAAATCCTTGATGAGTGGCGTCCGTCCCTCGGTCCGCTTGCCGAGACGCACCGTCGCGAGCTGGGTGAGCGAGCCGATTGGCTTGCCGAGGCCGCGCTTGACCGCCTCGACGCCCGCGATGAACGTGGTGCTCACCGCACCCATGCCAGGTAACAGAACGCCGAGCTTGCCTTCGGGCGGTGCGATACGAATGCTTTCTTTACCGGCCACGATCGAAATCCCCGGCGAGGTAAGGCACGATGTAATTAAATATCACTTGACTCAGGTCAGACAGGCAGCTCGAACGGCGCGACGGCACCCCGGATCAGGCCGCGGCCAGCGCGCGATTTATGCGCCTTGATTAGCTCGATCAGGTCACGCTCATTGCGCACCGGTTCCGGCAGCAGGGTCGTGACACATCCCACTGAATTAGCTGAATGCGAATCAGAACCTGCCACCTCCGCTAGTCCGAGGCTGCGCGCGACCTTCAGCGCAAACAGATTTTCCTCTTCCGAGCAGGCCCCGTTGAGCACTTCGACGGCGTCGCACACCTGCATGATTTCGAGCCGCGCCGCTCGTTCCGGATGCTCCGTGTCAATCGCTTCAGCATCGGCGTTCATGAAGCTGAATCGCGGGTCGAGCTTGTAGCGGAACGGATGGTTCGCGATCATAATTCCGCCGAGCTTGTCCACGACCTTGCGCAGTTCCCGGAGCTTATAGATGCCGCCGACATACTCGGTTAGGCCGAAGACGCCGATATGGCCCATCTCGGTCGTGACTTCCATCCCGCGCAGATAAATCACGCTCGAATCCTCGGCCAGCGGCTCCAGTTCCTTCAAATTCCAGGCGTTGTCATGCTCTGTTATGCAGACCGCGCCGATCCCGATGGCCTTCGAGCGCTCTGCCAACTCCTTCAACGATAGGTTCGAGTCCGCGCTGCCGCGATTCGTATGCAGATGAAGGTCGATGGTGAAGTAGGGCCCGTTTGGGTGCCCGCTTCCGTCTGACTCGTTCAAGGCAGTCCTTTTTGCGCGGCCGGCTGGCCGCCTCGCGTTCTACGCCTCTCGGGTTCGGCTTGCTTAACTCGGCAATTTGTCGGTAATCGTGACTTTCTTGATATGATCGCCGACTTTGATTTGATCGACCACGTTCATGCCTTCAACCACGCCGCCGAAAATCGTGTATTGCTGATCGAGGAACGGCGCCGGTGCGAGGCAGATATAAAACTGGCTGCCGCTCGATTTGCGCTCGGGATTAACCTGATCGCCCTTGCGCGCCATCGCGACGGTGCCGCGTACGTGCTTTTCGGTCGGGCTGATCTCCGCAGGAAGATCATAGCCCGGTCCGCCCATTCCATTACCCTGCGGGTCGCCACCTTGCACCACGAAACCTGGCTCGACGCGATGGAACGTCAGGCCATTGTAGAATCCTTTCTTCGATAGCTCTTCAAAATTGGCTACCGTCTTAGGCGCAACGTTAGGGTAAAGCTCTATCACAACGTCACCGCGATCGGTGTCAAGAATCGCATAGTGTCCGGTATTTCGCACGGGAACTCCGTCTAATTTGGCTTGGTCGGCCCCTGCACTTTTGCTGGCGAGGCCGAGCGTTAGGCTGAATGCGACTGCGAGGAAGGCTGTTCGCGCTATCGATTTTCGCATAACTGGCAATCG
Source organism: Binataceae bacterium (SeqCode) (assembly GCA_035502655.1). Classification (GTDB taxonomy): domain Bacteria; phylum Desulfobacterota; class Binatia; order Binatales; family Binataceae; genus DATJUF01. The sequence continues at coordinate 3,424 of DATJUF010000219.1, read as the reverse complement.
TTACCTAATCTCTGGAATTGTGGCTCGCCTATGCGAGCGTTAACGAAATAATTTGGAATCGAAGTCGGTCACACGAGCGGCAGCCAGAGTCTGGACGCACAACTACCGGTGCGCAAGTGGGCTGTCCCGTCACCCGTCGGCGTTTAGTGCTTGAGGAACTCGCGGATCAGTTTGCTGACCGCTTGCGGCTGTTCGAGCGGTGCCATATGCGCCGCGTTGGCCACAGCTTCGATTCGCGCGCCAGGGATCAGCTTTTTGAATTCGTCGGCATAGACAGGCTTGGTGAGGCCGTCTTCCTTACCCCAAATCAGCAGGGTCGGCGCGGCTATCCGATGGAGCCGCTTGCGCAGTCCCTTGTCCGGAATCGGCCAGATATACTTCCCGCTGCATCCGAGCGCCCATGTCACCCGGATGACCGACTCCGGATCTTCGAGGTTCATAAAAATATGTTTGCGCGCCGGATGATTGGTGTCGTGAAAGAACAGCGGATCAAGCTGCGCCTGTGGCGTCACCATGTAGTTTTTGATCGGCGCGCTATCCAGCCACAGTCCCAGCGAATCGATCAGCACCAGGCGGCTGACTCGCCGCGGATTGTTGGCCGCTATTTCCGCCGCGACCATCCCGCCGAACGAATGGCCCACAACCGCTGGTGCCTCCAATCGAAGCTGATCAAACATTTCGTAGTAGTAAAGCGTCAGATCCCACAGATCTTCGAGCGGCTTGACCGCGTCCGGATCTCCCGCCGAGGTCCCCGGATGCTCTGGGGCATAGACCGTGAAGTCGCGCGCCAGCAGGTCGAGCATGTCGTCCCAAACGAGTCCATAGCCGCTATGGAGATAGACCAGCGCCGGCCCCTGGCCGGCCACCTTGACGTGCGCGGTGACTTTCTTTTCCCAAAGATGGAGAGTCTGTTCCGAAGTCGCAGTCATACGATTCCTGATATCCCTGTCCTTACCGCCTGAATTGCGCCGCTGGATTCTCGCGTTTCCTCAACGAAAATAGCCGCAGCCGGTTCTCCTATGCAGCTGGACGGCGCCTGACCGCCGCATCGTTCAAGCCCGATTCCGTTTATTTCGCCGCCTGAGCGCCACCGCCGTTCGCATGACGGCCCGCCAACTTACCGTTTGGCTTCAAAGCCTGAGGCCACCAATGGTTTTCCCAGCCGTCCTCGTCCCAAACGTTTTTGAAATGCGGCAGCACTTCGCTCGCGAACAGGTCGATATTCTTAAGCGTAAGTTCATGTGGCATCGATCCGATGTGTAGCAAAACCATCAGATTGCCGACGTTGAGCTTCTTTACCGCCTGCATCAGCATGTCGCGTACGGTCGCCGGGCTTCCCGAAATCACGAACTGGTTATCAACGAAATCCTTGTATTTCCACTCGGCGACCGACTTAACCAGCTGCATCTGCATCGGCAGTAGATTCTTAACGCTATTACTCAGGCTGCGATAATCCTGGTTGCCCGGAATCATCTGGAATTCGTCCAGGATATGCAGGCACTTGTCGTAAAAGTACCGGATATGCGGGTAATAAAGTTCCTCTGCCTTAGCGTCGGTTTCCGCCACCGTCACCAATTGCAGGAATCCGGCGCGATACGGGTTATTGTCGAGTCCGCTTTTATTGACGAACTCCCAGAAGCCGTCCAGCACCCGCTTGCCGAGGTTGTTCCCGTAATAGCTCAAGAAGCAGTAGCAATGGTTATGCTTCGCGGCGAAATCCCACGTGCTGAGACTGCCCGCCCCCGGCACCCAAACCGGAGGATGCGGCTGCTGCATCGGCCGCGGCCACAGATTCACCATCGGCAATTTGAAATAGCGGCCATTCCACGCGAATACCTCACGCGACTGCCATGCCTTCAAAATAAGATCATGCGCTTCATAGTAGCGCTCGCGATGCTCGATCGGCGTGATGCCGTAGCATAGGTTTGCGTCCATGGGCGTGCCGAGCGGCATACCGGCGACCAGCCTTCCGCCGCTGATACAGTCGAGCATCCCGTATTCTTCGGCCACTCGAATCGGCGGAATCGTGGTCGGCAGCGTCGCACCCATCTGCACGACTGCACAGTCCAGCCCGTTGGTTGCACGAGCCAGCGCCGATCCCATCAGGTTCGGGCTGGGCATGAAGCCATAGGCATTCTGATGATGCTCATTGACGCAAATCCCATTGAAGCCAGCCTTCGCTGCATGCGTCAGTTCGTCGAGAGTCCAGTTGTAATACTGCCCCACCTTTGCCGGATCGGCTAATTCCCAAAACGGCGGGTCAACCCACACGGATTGGTAGCGTTTTTCGAAATCCGCGGGCAATTCGCGGTACGGCATCAGATGGAACATCGAAATCTTCATGTCGGACTCCTTAACCCCGTCCCTGACCTATTCTCGATACCATGATAGGACAGCCGCGGACAAACGCCCCATGAGCGGCGCGGATTAAATCCAGATCGCTACTCAAATGTCGGCTTTAGGCCGCTGGGGAGCACGATCTGGCCAGGCGCTTAAGGACTAATCGTAAATGACCACGCATAAGGCCGATCGTTGGCGGTCAGCGCAACCGTATAGTGTCCCGGTTGGAGCGGCTTACGTGGCACTATTATCACCGCGCCCATGTTGGTCATGATATGGCGGCCACGCGCTTGCGTCGCCGGATCCGGATTGACATAGCTGCCGCTGGCGAAGCCACACGCCTCAATTGCGGATGGGGTTCCGCTGCCGCGCATCACTTTGAACTGCGCTAGATTGGTCGCCAGGCTCAGGCCAAGCTGCAATGTAATTGCCAGCCCGCTTGGCGCGGTGTAGCCGGGACACGAGGTTAGCGGGTCAGGCCATTCGCCCTCCCATTGCTTCAATGGCAAGCTAGAGCCGTCGGGCGGAAACATGATCGGCTTGGGCAGCATTTTTGGCATCAGCGGGATGGGCGCCATATCGGTCAGCAGGTTCAGCGCGGCAGCGCACGAACCTCCATCGCAATACTGGCCGTAACCAGCGGCTTGCAGTAGTGGGTTCAGTATCGCCAGCCGATGGAATGGCGTGCTAATCCATCCGTCGATTGCACCTTCCGGCGTGATCCACGGTTTGCCATAGGGATTGGCGCCTGCCTCCACGTCACTTCCCGCGGCTGCGATCTGTCCAGCATGCGAGTACCACGGACTGGATAGGTCCTCGACGTGGGCCTCGGGGCCAAGCCAGCCTTTGCTGATGTTTTCTGCATCGGTTTTGACCAGATAACGGGCGTGCGCCAAATCGCCAGCGGCGAGCGTTGGATCAGGCGCGACCGGTGGCAATCCTGCAAGCTGCCGGTAGTGGTTGAGCGGCGTGAGCCATGCCCTGTCCGCCGCCACGGCCGCGGCGGAGGCTCCACGCCGGTCTCCGTTGCCCTGCTCGTATCCGCGGCGGGCGCCGTCAGCGCTGTGGCGGGCTTGGACGTCCG
>DATJUF010000218.1:0-4538 GCA_035502655.1 Binataceae bacterium (SeqCode) | reverse complement strand
GCAGAAGGGGGGATCCTGGGGATTTCAGGCGGCGGCGCGATGGGTGCGATCGTGGCGATGGTGGCGGCCGCGAAACTCGGGGGCGGTAGTGAGGCGCTGGTGCCGATCGGGGCCTTCGTTGCGGCATTGCTCTCGACCTTTGCCGTCTACCGGATCGCGCTAGTGCGCGGGCAGCTCGAACCGTTCACGCTGCTGCTGGCGGGCGTGATCTTTAACGCCTTTTGGGGCGCCGCGATTATGCTGGTAAACAGCGTGGTGAACTTCTTTTTCGTGCGCACGATTATCTTCTGGCTGATGGGCAGCTTCGAGGCACCGACCTATCGCGAAGTGGCAATTACCGCGATCGCCGCGATTGGCGGCGGAGCGGTGATGATCGCGTATGCGCGGGACCTCAACCTGCTAAGCCTCGGTGACGAGGAGGCGGGCGTGCTCGGAGTCGAGGTCGAGCGGTTACGGCGGATGATCTTCATCGTGACGTCGCTGATGATCGGCGTAGCAGTGTCGGTCAGCGGGATAATCACCTTCGTCGGCCTGATCGTGCCGCATGTGCTGCGGATGACGATTGGCGCGGACCATCGTCTCCTTGTCCCGGCATCGCTAATCGGCGGAGCGGCGTTCACAGTCGCGGCGGACCTGTTGGCGCGCACGATAATCGCGCCCGCGGAATTGCCGGTCGGAGCGATCACGGCGCTCTGCGGCGGGCCGTTTTTTATCTACATCCTGCGGCGCGAAGGGCGGCGCTCGCTAGGGTTTTAGATGGAAGCCGCGATGAAAGTTGAAGCGGGCCAGCCGCTGCTCAGTGCGAGCGCGCTGACAGCGGGTTATGGCTCTCGGACAGCATTGAGGGAGATAGAGCTAAAGGCGGCGGCCGGCGAGTTATTGGCGATCGTCGGACCTAATGGCGCCGGTAAATCAACCCTGCTTAAAGTGCTTGGTGGGATGATCGAGCCGTGGCGCGGCGAAGTCGCGATTGAAGGGCGCGCCCTGAGCGAATTCGATCGGCGGAGTCTCGCGCGAATCGTCGCAAGCGTCGCCCAGGAGAATCCGATCGCGTTTCAGTTCTCGGTGCTCGAAGTGGTGCTGATGGGCCGCGCGCCCCATCTGGGGGCATTTCATTTCGAGACCCCACATGACGTCGAGGTGGCGCGGGCGGCAGTCGAGGCCTTTGGCTTGAGTGCGGTTGCGGCGCGTCCGGTTGAGGAGCTATCGGGCGGCGAGCGCAAACGGGTATTTCTTGCGCGAGCGCTCGCGCAGCAGGCGCGAATCATCCTGCTCGACGAGCCGGCCGCCTTTCTCGATTTGCGCCACGTCGCGGAGATCTTCAGGCTGTTTCGCAGGCTATGCGCCGAGCGCGGAACAGCCGTGATAGCCACACTGCATGATTTGAACGCCGCCGCATTGTATGCAGATCACGTAATGTTGCTAAAAGACGGGGCTTGTGCTGCGTACGGGAGTCCGGCGGAGGTGCTGACGGCGGCGAATCTGAGCGAAGTGTATGAGACAGAAGTGCATGTGGGGCGTCATCCGGTAAGCGGTGCGATCATGATTTGGCCGGGAGTGAGATAGCCGCTGGCAGGATGAATCAGGGATAAGGGGTGGGCATCAGCGCGAATGTGAGCGTATAACCGAAGCTTCGGGCGGCAGCGAGGCCTGCTGGCGCTCAGGCAATACTTTACTGGAAAGGGGTTGGGTTGCATGCGCAAGGAAGTTGAACGCCGCGCGTGGCAAGGATGGTGGCGAGCGGCGCTGATTATACTAATGGCAGCGATGCTGCCGATTGCGGTGGGGGGATGCTCACCAGGGATCGGCAATAGCGGCGAGAACGGCCCGCCGCCGGCCGTCACAAGAGAAGATATGTTGGGCGTATGGCAGGGAACGTCGCTGGCGAGCTGCGGAGTGAGCCTGCCGAGCCGTTGCAATGCGGAGCAACTGATTACGATCACGCTCACGCCGAAAGATAACGGCAAGATCGGCGGGTACTACAAATGCGCCTATGGCAATATGAATTGCTACCACTTGAACACCAGAGGCAAAATCGGGAACGTGCTGATCAACCGGTCATTGTTGCAGGTGCTCGTGATTATGCCCGACGGGACCTCCTGCCGCTACGGAGGCCGCAATGTGGATGGCGAGATCAACGGCGGATATTCATGTTTCTCGGGCGGCTCATTATTCGAGCAGGGAACATGGCGGGCGAAACGGGAGTATTGAGGGAATGAAGTCTAGCACCCGTCCCACTACGGATTCAGATGGGGCGGGACGGCGAAGGCGGGCGGAGCCGCTTTCCCCGCCGTGCCCCGTAAGCACGTAAGGCTTCTAAGATGGCCGCGGCCTCGGCGCGAATCTCCGCTGGGTCGGCGCCATGAGCCACAGCGCGCGCGAGGACGTCGTCGAGCGTGCGTGCGTAGTCGTTACGAAAGCGCGTGTTGAGTTCCTTCCATGGGACCCCTGCCAGCGCGGTGAGGGTTTCGGGGCGCGGGCTGTAAAGGCCGTGCAGGAGGAGTACCGCGATCGCTGGGTAGCCAAGATAGCCCTGCCAATACGAAGCGTTATCATTGGAAGAGATTTGCCGTGCTGCGCTATCGAGTTCGACCGTGTAGGTCTTGTCCCCGCTCGACGAGATAACAGTGGCGTAAGAAGGGTCGGCTAAGTGGACGCGGCTGTCCCCGATCGCACCCAGCGCCTCGTAAATTTTCACGAGCGGCGGCATCTTCCATAGCTGAGCGGCCATCGCTTCGGTTAAATCAAGGCTGTGGCGGACCGGCAAGAGTTGACCGATCCGTGCGAATTGGCCGGATAGTGCTTAGGGGCAAAAGAAGTGGGCCATAGACGGCGATAGAGGCCGTCGCGGCAACAAGCCGCGGATTAAGGTCAACGGTTAAAGCCCATTGAATTTGGGCCAGGTGATGTGACCATGGCGAAAGCGGCGATTGGCAAACTCGACCATATTGGAATTGCGGTGAAGAGTATCGCGGAGGCGCGCAAGTTCTTTGAAGGCGTGCTCGGCGCAAGTTTTCTCTACGAGCATGAGAATCATGAGGCCGGCTACCGGCTGATCGAGATGGATCTCAATGGGATGACGCTGGAATTACTGGAACCGCTCGGCGAGAAATCGTTTCTGCATGGCTTTCTCGACAAGCGTGGCGAGGGGGTCCATCACCTGACTCTGGATGTTCCAGATGCAGGTGAAAAAATAGCTGAGTTGAAGCGGGACGGGGTCAAAGTGGTCGACGAGCGTGAATTCGGCCCCGATTCGCATGAGTGCTTTATCTCGCCACGCGCAAGCCATGGCGTCTTATTCCAGATTGGATCCGGCTACCCAACGCTCGCGCGGGCGGCTGAATGGTTCAAGAAAAAGGGTGATGGGTAGCCATCAAGCGTTGCGTATAGCCGCCGTCGATCTTGACGTTAGCGCCATGGTTGAAGGCGGCGCACGTAGCCGAAGAACTTGAAACGCCAGTCGTCGAGCCTGTGGATGATGGGAGAAAGCGAGTTAGCCTGCGCTGGCAGCTTTCAAGGTATCTTCCAAGATCCCGTCCAAAAGCTCGGCAGCAACGATTGCGCGGTCTAAGTGGCGCTCAAGCGCCGTTTCATCTCGTTGTTTTGCACTGTCAATCTCTTTCATTGCTTCGACTTTGTGACCGATCACTTTTGCTGTACCAGCAATCTTTCTAACTTTAGGCTTAATGTGAGCCTCTTTCATAGGATTTAATCTAATCATGTCCCTCAGTTCGATCAATTTCGATTTAATTGCCCCCAAAACTTCGATTAGGTGCGCCCGTTTCTCCGAGACTGTCAGACGCTTAGTGGGGAGCCTGTTCACAGTCGCGTGAGATTATCAAACCGTGAAGCACCTACACAATGGAATCTGCACAACATCAAACTGACCACCACCTGACTATGACGCTACTACCCATCGCCGGCCTCATCTGGCACGATTGGGAAACTATTAGGACTGCATGAAAGAGCTCATAAATTCAGTTTTGGAAACGGCGATCGCCAGATCGCACGCGGATGGCAAGCTCGCGTCCTCGGACGCAGTGATTGTTATTGAAGCGCCTAAGGACGTGGCTCATGGTGATGCGGCCTCGAATGTAGCCTTGACTATGGCCAAGCGCGAGGGCAAGCCGCCACGCGTAATAGCCGAGGTGATTAAAGCGGCGATACAAGCCGAACTGCCGCCAGAAATTCAGGAAGTCAGCGTGGCCGGTCCCGGTTTTATCAACTTCCGGATGGCGCCGGAGTACTGGCATGGCGAGCTAAGGCGGGCAGCAGCGCGGGGACGGGAATTCGTCCGGCCCGCGATCGGCAATGGACGGCGGGTACAGGTCGAGTTTCTGTCGGCGAATCCAACCGGACCGTTGACGGTTGGGCATGGCCGCAATGCGGTCCTCGGCGATGCGATAAGCCGGCTGCTTGAAGCGAGCGGCTACGAAGTCACGCGCGAATATTACTTCAATGACGGCGGGCGGCAGATGAAGCTGCTCGGCGAATCAGTGCGTGTGCGCTATTCGCATGAAATTGGGCGCGAGGCAGTG
>DATJUF010000217.1:0-10408 GCA_035502655.1 Binataceae bacterium (SeqCode) | reverse complement strand
TTCGTAGATCATGTTGAAATCAGGCGCGATATCGGCCCACAGCCACGAAGTTGCGAAGTTCGCGAGAATCTGGACATCGTTCTTGGTGGGAGTTGAATCCAAGGCGTTTCCAATTGTCATGGACTTCTGGAGATCCAGCGGGATGAGATCAAAGACTTCGACGTTGGCCGTGAGGTTGCCGGTAGCGGTTAGCCACGGCGCATAGGCCTGGTCGACATCGATCGCCGCCATCCACTTCACTACGTCCGTGTAAGCATCGCCCGAGAAGTTATTGACTCCCACGTCTGCGTAATTTTCGTGATTCTGGTAGAGCATCTCGCCGCGGAAGACTGCCGGAAAGTATTCGCCGATACTCGCGGGCATCGGCAGCGGCGCGTCCGCGGTGGCTCCCATCTCCTGCACGTCGTAGAAGGTGTAGTTAAATATGTTGGTCAGCGGCGTCCAGCGCGCTCCCCAAGGTATGCCGTTATTGACCTCGTCATTGTAATAAAACGCTGTCAATTCGGCCGGTCCGACCAGCGTATGCAAGCGGAACCCGTCATTCCAGTTCTGCGGTTGATACCCCGGAATATTCCAGACACCGATGTCGAGCAACGTACCGTCACCGATGGGTGAATAGGGATTGTTGTGTTTGCTCAGGCCATTGCGGCACCTAAAGTTGCGCTGGCCTGGTGGCAGCGGGTTCCACCCAGGCGCGACCGCTCCCGAAAGGTCCACCGTTGAGCCCGTGCCGCAGCGCCAACCTTCTGTTCCAAATGGATTGGATCCCGGCGCCCCTGACCCCGTCCAATACGAAAGGCCGAACTTCGGAATGTCGGTGTAATGTATGTCGAAGCGAGCGCTGGGGCCATGGCTCGCCGACGGAAAACATGGCTGCACGCGCGCGGCTTTGTAGCCTTCGCCGATATATTTTCCATAGGGATCATCATTTTGTTCGTTCCAGTAGTTCGGCGACCATCCGGGCTGAATGATTCCCTCGAGGAAGTTCGAGGTGAAGGGTCCCGCTTCGGGCAGATTCAGAATCGGATGGATCATCCATTGCGGTATTCGTGACTGCTCGAGGTTGGCGAAACCGAAGGCCCAGCAAGTATCGACCGGATTGACCACGTCACCGACGCGGAAGGCGATTGACTGGCCCCACACCACGATTTGATTACCGATATAAGTCGTCAGCGGGCCGGTCTTGTTTTCCCACCAAGCGTCGCGCACCTGCCACGTGTTGTAATAGCTGTTCATGAAGTGGCCGTAGCTCGAATGGTTCGGGCTGGCGGCGCTCCATGAGCCATGCGGAAAGGAGGTTGCCTCACAAGTCGGCTCCGGTGTGCAGGGGCCGTTGTTCGCGCTGTTGAACGAATAGGGCGGTTCGTAAACGAACCATGAGCGGACAAAGAAATTATTGTCATTGTTGAAAGCGTAATTGATATCGTTCTGCAGCCAGGTCCGCGAGGTCGAGAGGTTATTGCGGCTCGGCGTGAAATCGCGCAGGGCCGGCGGGTCCTGCCACATGCCGAAGGTCTGGTTGATGAAGCCCGAGTCGTGTAATCCGTTCAGCCAGCTCGCTTCGGGCGTTGCGCCCGCCGCCTGCGGCAAGACTCCGGCGGTGGCACCGGTCACGCTAAGAGAATCTGCTGAATCTGAAATTTGGCCCGCAAAGGCCACAGCGGCAGTGACTGCGGCAATTAGAATAGCCGCGCTTACGGATACCGATAACCTGCGCACTCCCCCACGCACGCTGGTTCCCCCAAGCACACCCGATACAAACTTCGCGAATCCCATGAGTCTTCTCCCCAAGCTTTCGGCCAGTCCCCGTGGCCGAGTTCTTGTCCGTTTTCGGCGGAAGCCGAACTTAAGCTTCTGCATGGTTTCGGTGCTGATGTATCTAATGTCGTTTCATTGCTCGGACTGCCCATTATTGACGGCCGTCCGAGTTAACTGATTGTCACCTCCTGTCTTAGATGGACTCAGTTAGACTGATTTCGTCCCAAACCTGTGCTTATACCACTCGCCACTTAGTCGTCAAACAAAATAGCGTTGAATATCTCCGACATTGAGATTCCCTCTTGCGCCGGCCGCGGGCGTTTGGACTGACTAGTCGGGACTTATTGACCCGCTGGTCAGCAAGGGAGCATTTTCTGAGGATTTATGCGGACTTAGACTGATTTCGCCAACCCAGCTCGCAGTCAATCCTGCGGAGAATCAGAATCATCTTCGGATTCTTGATTTGCTCACTTCGCGAGCAGCGTATCTGGGATTTGTTTTCGACGGGCTGGTTCGTGGACTTACAACCGTGCCAGATTGCAAGCAACCCCTATCCAAACTCGTTAGCTCAGTTACGCTTCGCTTCGCCTGGACGCGAATATCCGCCGAACCGCCGCCAGAAATTTATCCGTATCTTGCGTAGATATGCTCATCCGCGGATCGAATTCTCCGCTCTGTTTCAACTTAATATGCATCGGCATTGGCGGGGGCCCTTGAACCGGAACCTCGGGCGGCATCCCATGCCGCTCGCGCCAGTGTCTTAAGCGCCGCTTCTCCTCATAGTGCGCCTTCATCGATCCCCTTCGGTCCATTACCGTGAGTGCGATAATCCCAAGCGCAATGGCGATCATTATTGCTGGCATAACCTGATCCTAGCACATTGAGGCGCGGCCAAAGAGCCTCAAGCAGGGCAGTACCACCCGGCCAAACCCCGCCCTCGCCAGATCAGGCGAAGGGATAAAAAACGGCGGCGGGCAGCTCTGGCAAGGCTCGCCAGTGAAATGGCAGACTCGTGCTATCTGTCCCAACTAACGATGAGTTCGGATATAATTGCTTTGCGCCGCACTTCGGCGACTACCCAGGCCCGGAGGCCCGTCATGAGCGACGATGAACGCTCGGCCCAAATCGCCCATGAAAATAAGATGATGCGGCGCCTTCGGTTCCTGGTCGAGCTGACCTTCGCAACCATCGCGCAGGATCGCACGATGACCCTCGAAGAAGGATGGGAACATGTGCGCGCGCTCAAAGGCGCCGCAGTTGCGATGTTTCCCGGCAAGGACGATACCTTCGACCTGCTCTATCTGCCGCGTTTCTCGCGGCTAATTGCAGAACGCTTCCGCGCCAACTAGCTGGCCCTCGCAGCCCTCACCTGCGAGGCCGTGCGCGCGAGAAGCGTGCGAGTGCCCGGTCTGCGAGTCCGCCTCGCAGATTCGGCCCATGCCGCGCTAGAGTGAGGCCAATCCGCGCGGTTGCACGGGGTGGGCATGCGCAAAGTCACGATCGGACTCTCACTGCCGTTGACAGGCGCCTACGCCGCTTTCGGCAGGCAGATTGAGCGGGCACTGCAACTGTTCGTCAGCGATGCCAACGCCAGCGGCTTTGCGATCGCCAGTGAGCGCTGTGAATTCGCTCTCATCTGCCATGACGACCAGAGCCGCCGCGGCTGTGCTCGCGAGATCTATCGCGCCTTATGCGAGGATCGCCAAGCCGATCTGCTGCTCGGCCCCTATTCCACCGCGCTGACGCGCGCGGTAATCCCAATTACGGAGCGCGCGGGAAGGCTGCTCGTCAACCATGGCGGCGCAGCCGACGATCTGCATGACGGCGTCCGGATGGTGGTCGGCGTGCTCTCGCCTGCCAGCACCTACATGCACGGCTTTATCCGCCTCGTGAGTTCTCTCAAGCTGTCTCGCAAACGACTCGCGATTGCGGCGGCCGACAGCCCTTTCTCGCGCACTGTTGCGGCTGGCGCTGAAGCCGCATCATCCGAACGGCGCGCGCGCATCCACGGCGTGCGTATCCGCCTACGGTATAGCGGCCCCTTCACCGAGCGCACGCCCGCGATGCTCACCGCGGGACTGCGACGCAATCGAATCAACGTCATGCTGTCGGCGGGTAGCTACGAATACGATCTCGCGATGATGCGTTTCGCCGCCGCGCAAAAGCTCTTTCTGCCGGTGCTCGGATGCGTCGCCGGGGCGATGGATCGCTTCGCCCGCGACCTCGGCGACGATAGTGAGGGGCTGGTCGCGCCTTCGCAATGGGACGCGGCGGCGCCAATCATTCCCGAACTGGGTCCGCCGCCCCATGAATTTGTCCGCCGCTATCGCGCCTTCGGTGACGGCACGTTATGCGATTATCCTGCCGCTCAGGCCTACGCGGCTGGACTCTTGCTCCTGGCCGCGATACGGACGGCGGGTTCGCTCGATCAAATGGGTCTGCGCGCGGCGTTTAACGATCTACGCACATCGACGCTCTTCGGCCGCTTCGCTATCGACGCCGCATCGGGCCGCCAAATCGGCCATGAAATGCTGCTTGTCCAGTGGCATCGCGGGCGCAAGGTGCTCATCAATTCCAATCCGCCACCCGATCCCATTCATCATTCCGATTTCTCCTCGGGATGGAGCGTGGTCACCGCCTCCCTCCGCGCACTGCACCTGATCGGCCCCGAATCCGCTGCCAGCATACGTGATTCCCTCGATCGGCCATCACGAGACCAGATTGAGTATCTACGAAATGTCCCGCTGAAAGGCGCCGGCGACACCCAAGACGACAAAAGCGATTAACTCGCTCTTGGACGCAGCCGGTACTTTAAAATCTCGCTTGCAACGTGAGCCGGCAGCAAAGAAATTTTAAAGACACGAACGACAAGCGTATCGTCATAAAAATCTGCTGGACAAAACATATATGACGCCGCCCGCACCGATCAGTATCAGCGGATTGACGTGGCGCCATAGCAGGACACCCATCGTTATAATCGCGATCACCACTCCGGCCGCATTGAATATCGATAGCCGCGCGATCGAATAGGTTCCCGAGAGCATCAGGCCGATCGAGACCGGAGCCAAGCCCTGCTGGATCGCCTTGCGCCACGGCGAGTTCTCGTACCGCAGCCACACGCGGTTGGCGAATAGCGTCAATACGCAGTCCGGCAGAAAAAATGCTATCGCGACCACCGCCGCACCCGCCACACCCGCCAGCCGATTGCCGATGAGGAGGACCATCAGCATGTTAGGCCCGGGCGCTACTTGCCCAAGACTATAAATGTCGCGGAACTGGTCTGGCGTTACCCAATGGTAGGTGTTGACGGTCATCCGCTTCATCTCGGGCAGCACCGCGGTGCCGCCGCCGACCGCCATCACGGAGAGCAGCGCGAATACCCCAAAGAGCTGAATCAGCTTGTAGCCGTAAGACATTCGTCAGTACCGCCAGAGAGAATGACGGCCTTTCTGCACGCGGTCGTGCAGATGGCGATAGCGCTCGTGATCCTTCGGTACTCCGCTGACCGGCCGGTAGATCCATATTGCGATCCCACCGACCGTCAGCAGGGCCCATGGCAGGGACACATGCATCAGGCTGACTTCCGCGAAAGTCGCAAGAATAAGGGCCAAGTCAATGGGACGCATGAACTGTTTGCGTCCCAGTTGCAGCGTCACTGTGGTCAGGAGTCCCACTGCCGCCGCCGCAATTCCGATCAGAAGGTCCTTGATATTGAGATTATGCGGATTCTCGCTCCACAGGACGCCGAGAACCATCATCATAATCGTGCCTGGAATCATCAGGCCCGCAACCGCAACCACCGCGCCGATAGTGCCGCGCAGACGGTCGCCGGTAATCACGCTCATATTAACCGAGTTGAGCCCGGGCAGCGTCTCGCTGACTTCAAGGGCATCAAGAAACTGATCGTCGTTGAGCCACTTTTCATCGCGGACAATGTATTCGCGCAGGTACGCGACCACGCCGCCGCCGAAGCTGATACCGCCGGCAATCAGGAAGATTTTGAAGATTGTAGCGAGGCTTGGGCGTTCGTGCGAAGCCTTGTCGCTTGCACTGGAAGCCACCTCATTACTCATAATTCGAGAGTGGCATCATGCCCATGCCATAAATCATCGAGGTTTTGGCCATACCGAGTTTGCCCCATTCATGCCCCCACTTCCTGCAGCAATCATAGATTACTGTCGGTAGCAGTCCGCCTGACGAGCGTCAATCGCCCCTCGGATTCTTTGGGCGGCTGTTCCACAGAAGTTTCATCCGGACGCTGATGGCAGCCACCTACTTATCCCCGCCCCGGCCCAGCCGCCCGTTCAATTCCTGGATCTTCATCTCCCCGTCCCGCGTCTGACCCCCGATTTCGAGGAACCGCTTCATATTCACCCGCCCACTCTCAGTTCTGATTAGCTGCGCAAATAGATAGCTCTCATCGCGGAATCCTTCCGCCAGCGGCTTGTCCGCCGAGTTGATCGCCTGCTTCGTCAACCGCACCGCCTCAGCCGGAAAGGACGCGATTCTATCGGCCAGCCATTCGACGTAGGTTCCAATCCGCCCCGGATAAAACGCGCGATTGAGGTAGCCCCAGCGCTCTGCCATCTCCGCATCCATATCGATCCCGCCTAGGATCACTTCGATTGCACGATTCCGTCCAATCAGCCGCGGCATCCGCTGCGTCCCGGTCCCGCCCGGCAGGATTCCGAGCGGCACTTCCATCTGATTCACGACGGTCTTGCCATACACCCCGAAGCGCATATCGCATGACATCGCCAGTTCCGAGCCGCCACCGCCGACCCGCCCTTCGATCTGCGCAATCGTAATCTTGTTCATCAGCCGGAAGCGCTCGCACATGTCATGATAAAAGGCATTGTCGTAATCCTCATGCTTCGGCGTCTTGGCAATGGGAAATTCGAGAATCGCCGCCACATCGAAATGCGCAATGAAGAATTCCGGATTCGCACTGCGCAACACCACCACCAGCAAATCTGGATCGGCCTCCAATTCCGACGATAGCCGCACCAGATCTTCGAGCAATGGACGGGTGATTATATTCACCGGCGGATTATCGATCGTCGCGTACGCAACCTTATTCCGCACCTCTACATTGATTACTTTATAGTTTTCGTAACCCATCTTGTTTTCTCCATTATCTCTTGCAGTTGCTATTCGGCATCAGCCAGAGCATTCCCCGCCTATACTCAACCATGCCCGCGGCCCACCTTCACACTGCACCGGCCTTCCCAGCCCCTTGGTGCAACTTCGTCGATCCAGAGCCCGTTTGCAAACCTCTCCTTCTAATGCGAGCCTTTGTCCGAAAGACGATGGTAAAGCGTGCACAGCCGCCTCGACACTCTGCTTGCACACAGGCAACAGTGACCGTTCTGCCTGGCGTCCAAGCCCTCATGAATAATCAATGCCCGAGGACAACATGAGCGAAATCTACAACGAACAGCATCGCGAGTTGCAGCAAGCGTTCGACACCGTCCGCCTCGCCGATCGTATCGAAGAAGTCATCGTGCGCCCGGAGATTTCGGCCGATCAGAAGGTCTTCATCGAAAGCCGCGACATGTTCTTTCTCACTACAATCGACCATCGCGGCTATCCCACCTGCTCATATAAAGGAGGGGTGCCCGGCTTCGTACGAGTCGTCGATAGCAAGACCATCGCCTTCCCGAGCTACAACGGCAACGGCATGTTCCTCTCGATGGGGAACATTCTCGGCAACCACAAGGCCGGGATGCTGTTCATCGATTTCGAGCATCCCAACCGCGTGCGCGTGCACGGCCTCGCGAGCGTCGGCCGCAACGATCCATTGCTGGCTGAATTCCCCGGCGCCGAGCTGATTGTCCGCGTCACCGTCACCGAGACCTTCATCAATTGTCCGCGCTACGTTCATAAATATCAGCGCTTGCAAACTTCCAAATACGCGCCGCAGGCCGGATGCGAAATGCCGCCAGCGCCGCAATGGAAGCGTATTGATATGCTTCAGAACGTTCTGCCCGAACGCGAGAAGGACCTCGCTGAAAAACTAGGCGGAACGATTACTTTCCAGGAATACAGCGCCCTCGTCGCTAAGAACCAGGCTTGAAGCGGGGCGTAGAAAACGGAGGCCAAGACAGATGCCGAGCCATGATCTGGAACGTCTCTGGGAAACACATTGCCGTTATGAGTTTGAGACTCGGGACGCCGACGCCACGATGAACACGATGGTGCGGGAGCCGTACGTCAATCACGTCCCAACCATGACCGGAGGCGTCGGCCATGACGAACTTAGGCGTTTCTACAAGTACCACTTCATCGGCGTGAATCCTCCCGATTTTCGGCTCACGCCCGTCAGCCGCACTGTTGGTGCCGACCGCGTCGTCGACGAGTTCATTATGCACTTCACCCACACGACGGAAATTGACTGGATGCTTCCCGGTATCGCACCAACCGGCCGCGAGGTAAGCGTTCCCACGGTTGCTATCGTCCAGTTCAAGGACGGCAAGCTGGCTCACGAACATATCTACTGGGATCAGGCTTCGGTTCTGGTGCAGATCGGCAAGCTTGATCCCAAAGGCCTCCCAGTCGCCGGCGCCGACGCCGCGCGGAAAGTCCTGGACCATACGTTGCCACGCAACACCCTTATGCACGATACCTGGCAGCGTAGCGCCAGCCTGCCAATCTAGTGCGGCTCTTCAATTCCCGCCGAACCACTTGGCACAACCGCCTTTAATTTTCTCCGATCGCATTCAGCGACCGCGTGAAGTCGTCCAATAAATCCTGCCAATGCTCGGTTCCCACGGAAATCCGCACCAGCCCCTCTGTGATTCCCGCCGCCTCCAGCTCCGCCGGCGAAAGCTCGCTATGAGTCGTCGTCATCGGATGGCACACCAGCGTCTCGACTCCGCCGAGACTCACCGCATTTCTGCCGATTTGCAGGCGCCGCAGAAAATCAAACGCCGCTGGTTTGCCTCCTTTCAACTTCAGCGACAGTAGCGATCCCGGATAGTCAGTCTGCGCATCGCGAATCCTGATTTGTTCCGCATCCTCGAATAGTGAGGGATAGAGCACTCGCTCGACGCGCGGATTGCGCGCGAGCCGTTCAGCAATCCGCTGCGCATTCTTACTTTGCCGGTTCATACGCAACGCTACAGTCGAAAGCCGCGAATCCAGTATCCAGCATTCGTCCGCCTGAAGTATATTTCCCAATAATCCCCGCATTCCGCGCAGGACTTGAATCAGGCCGGCGTCAGCCGCCATCACCACGCCCGCCAGCAAATCGCTGAACCCGCCGAGAAACTTCGTCGCCGAGTAGATTACCAGGTCGGCTCCGCGCATCAGTGGATGCTGAAACGCAGGCCCGAGCAACGTATTATCGACGGCCAGCAGCGGACGGCGCGGATGGCGCCTGGCCGCTTCCGCCGCCTCTTTGATATCGCTCATCATCAGCGTCGGATTGGCCGGCGTCTCCATCAGAACCAGCCGCAGATCATCATGCCGCCCGATCGCCGCCGCCAGTCCTCGCGCATCGCCCGCCCGCACAGGATAGGCGGCAAACCCCAGCGGTTCGATTATCTGATGAATCAGATGCTGCGTGCCCCCATACAGCGGCTGCGTATAAATCATCGAACTGTTCCGTTCGAGCAGGCCCATCAGCACCGTATAAATCGCCGCCATCCCGCTATTGAACACCGCCGCCGCCGTAGCCCCAGGCTCCAGTGCAACCAGGTGATCTTCCAGTATCTCGGCATTCGGATGGTTCAAGCGGGCATAGATCAGGTCCGGGCTTTCGTCTGCCAGCGCCGGAGCCTTCCCCAGCACAATCGCGAATGCCCTCTCAGCCGCTTCCGGACTCGAAAACACATATGTCGAGCTGCGATATACCGGCGGACGCGCCGATCCCACTGACAGTTGCGGATCGAATCCTCTAGTCAGAACTGCGGTTTCAGGCCGTACGCGATAGGATGACTTCGGCATCATGCCCTCCTGCGGCACGTTAATTGACACAAATGGCGTTGGCAGTCGCCAGAATAAGTATACTCCGGTTGCCGGATCATGCCTTCGCTCAATCGCCGCATAACCATGAATCGGGGACGCCACTATATCGGCACTAGGGATGGAGCTACGCTGGCTGGAAATCGGGCTTTTACACCGGGGGCAAAAACAAGGACTGGCTACGCTATTGCGCCCAGCGCTTCACCGGCCTCGAAATCAACGCCACCTTTTACCGCCAGCTAAATCCCGATACGTTTCGCAAATGGCATGAATGCGTTCCGCCTGATTTCCGCTTCGCTATTAGGCCCATCGGTTTTTGACCCATAACAAAAAGCTTAATCCACCAAGCGAATCAGTCGAGCGCCAGCGACTTATTGTGAAATATCGCCGTGGCGGGAACGCTCGCCCTCGAATCCGCAAATTAAACAAGAATTGCTCCGGCAGCATCGCGAGCGCCGCAACAATTCGATGAATGGTGTCCGGGCCAGGACTACCCCACCGATGCGAGGGCTATCTATCTCTCCTCGTTGCATGTATCGTATTATTTGTAACGTTCGGACGTTCCTTTCACCGATTCCCGGGAATTAGCCCGGGCCTTTCCTGTTCGGAGCACCCGCCTCAACTTTCGGAGGGCATCAATGCCCAGTAAATTGTACGTAGGCAATTTGGCCTATTCGGTCTCTAA
>DATJUF010000216.1:0-6808 GCA_035502655.1 Binataceae bacterium (SeqCode) | reverse complement strand
AAACCATCGAAAATCCAAGACTTGGCATGGTGTGGGGCGATCGCGCGTTCCTTCTGGATAATGATCAATCATGGCGACGATTGCGTGGAATCGACCTGGAGATGCGCATTCTGGCGCATATCAAAATGGTCGCTTCCATATGGTGAGGCCGAAAAAGTCCTTGATTTCATTGGAGCCACCCGTCGGAGTCGAACCGACGACCTGCTGATTACGAATCAGCTGCTCTACCAACTGAGCTAGGGTGGCGCCCATCCATGTAAGTGTAGAATGCCCTTTTAGCCCGCAACAACAAAATCACACCCGCCGTAAATGACCGCTCTGCCTTATAATCTTAGAATTCGTAGCATGAGACGATACGGAAGTCATGCCTGCTACCGTCACTAAGCTACAGGATTAAAGCTTGAGATCCGCTATCCGTCAGCGCCGTCCGCTTAGACGCTAATCACGCGCCACTCGGCGGAGTAGGTATTGTTTAAGAAGACAAGCCGCTTCCTGGGGACTTGGCACGATATGCTACAATCGCTTGGCCGTGGCCGAGCAACGCGAGCGATTTTTGGTCATCTTCCCGGGGGCGTTAGGGGATTTCCTCTGTGCCATGCCCGCTATTCGGACGATTGCTCGGCGCCATCCGAAGGCCGGTCTTGAGCTGATGGCGTTGCCGGAACTGGCACGATTCGCCATAAGGCGGCTCGGAGCCGTTCATGCTCATTCGATTGACCGGCGCGAAACTGGGCTGCTGTTTGTGCCCACCGCCGATCTCAGTGCCGCGCGCTCGTTTTTCGGTAGCTTCGAACATATCTATTCTTTCTTCGCTGCGGACCATGCCGATTTCCGGTCATCGCTGCAAGCCGTATCTTCCGGAACTGTTACCTTCATACCCTTCCCGCCGGGCGGCGATGGCCATATCGCCGCGTGCTTTTTGCGGGAGGCCGGAGCATCCGACTTTTCCGAGGAGCATGCTCGTACCTTGAGCGGTATCGAAGTGCTGCCCGAAGATCTCAATGCTGCCGATAAATTACTAACTACCACCGGTTTTCAGCCCGATAACTTCCTCCTGATTCTGCCCGGCAGCGGCAGTCCATCCAAGATTTGGCCGCCCGAACGATTTGCAGATCTGGCCACTTTAGTCATGCCAACACTGCCTTCGCTTATTCTAATCGGGCCAGCCGAGGCGGCATTATCGCCGATTTTTCGTGCTCGCGGGTTGCCGTCAGTGGAGAATCTTGATCTCGGAACTGTTGCCGGACTCGCTCAACGCGCGCGGGCATTCATCGGGAATGACTCCGGTGTCGCCCATTTGGTAGCCGCCGCAGGTGCGCCGGGAGTCGCGATCTTTGGCCCGTCAGACCCTGCGCGCTGGCGTCCCTTGGGGCGCGTTGAGGTGGTTCGTCGTGAGCCGCTGAGCGCACTCAGTGCCGAGGAAGCAGCAACCCGCATAATTAGTTTGACTCGCTGAGGGGCATTCCAACTGCACTCGTAATGGTTAGAATCATAGGTGACCGGGGCGGACAATGACGGCGGCTGTGAAGGCCGCTCAAGCGGCCTCGGCTGGAGGAGGTAGTGGCGCCAATTGGATCCTTGAAGCCAATGCGTCATTGGCCTATCAAAGACAGATGTCAAGCATGTTCAAAACCACTGTGTTGCTGGCCGCTTTGACCGCACTCATTATCGGTATCGGAGATATTTTGGGTGGCAGGGGCGGGATGGTGATAGCATTTGTTATCGCTATCGGTATGAACTTTTTCAGCTATTGGTTCTCCGACAAGATGGTGCTCAAAGCCTATGGAGCCCAGCCTATCGACGCCTCGAGCAACCCGGAGCTTTACGCCGTCGTCAACGAATTGGCGAACTCGGCGGGAATTCCGATGCCACGGCTGTACATGATTGATAGCGACACGCCGAACGCCTTTGCCACTGGCCGCAATCCTAATCACGCTGCCGTAGCAGTGACGAGCGGGATTATGCGTCTCTGCAATCGCGAGGAATTGAAGGGCGTGATTGGGCACGAGCTCTCTCACGTGCTCAACCGTGACATTCTGATTAGCTCGGTTGCTGCGACGCTGGCCGGCGTCATTATGATTATCGCCAGCATGGCCCGGTGGGCCGCATTGTTTGGCGGTTTTGAAGGCCGTGACAGGGACGGCCGAGGCGGGGGCTTGATCGAGCTGTTGGCATTGGCGATTCTCGCGCCACTGGCGGCAACGATGATTCAGCTTGCGATCTCGCGCACCCGCGAATACCAGGCTGACGCGAGTGGGGCCAGGCTTACCCATCATCCCGACTACCTGGCGAGTGCGCTCCGCAAGCTTGAGATAGCCAACGAACGGCTGCCGATGGAGCAAGCCGGACCTGCGACGGCCCATCTGTTTATTGTGAATCCATTGAGTGCGCAGGGATTGACGCGCCTGTTCTCGACCCATCCTCCTATTGAGGAGCGTATTCGCCGGTTAGAGCAGATGACGCATAGGGCATAGGTGAGGCTGATATGGACCCGGAAGAAGAAAAGCCTAAAGCATTCAAAGTCGAGGATCGCCGCCGCTTTTCGTCCGAAGGCGAATTGAAGGAGGAGTTCCGCGCCGAGGCCGCTCGTGCTGATAGTCCTACTTCGGCTGCCGCAGAGCATGTTGCTGCGCCTCCATTCACACCTTCATCTGATATGGCCACGCGTTCTACGCCCGTGAATCAGCCCGCCGATGAGGGCACCGCTATAGCTGAAATGACCTTCGCGACCTTTATGGTCAGTCTTTCGACCCAGGCGCTGATGCATCTCGGCGAAGTGCCAGATCCCAATTCAGGGCAATTCTTGAAGGATTTGGCCGGCGCCGAGCACCTCATCGACTTGATCGCTATGCTCCAGGACAAGACCCGCGGCAACCTCGACGAGGCTGAAACCCAACTGGTGCAGACGATTCTGTTCGAGTTGCGAATGAAGTATGTCGAGCGGGCACGGCAAAGTCCTCACTGATCACTGAGCCGCGCATCTATGTGCCTCAAGTAATGCTGCCGAAGCCAGCCGTACTCATTATCTCGGTCGCCGTTACGGTCTGCGCGCTGGCGATGGCCCCCGCTACCGAGGCATCCGCGAACCAGTTGTGGAGCGAGCTGGAGGTCCGGCATAGGGTCCAGGCTTTGCCAGATTTCGTTGACTTGGCGCAGCGTCTTTCCCCGGCCGTAGTCAATGTCGCGACCGAGGAAAATAGTAAAATGCCCCACGCGCAATCCTCCGAAGGGGAATCTGACCCATTTGACTTCTTCGGCCAGCCCTTCGAGTCCTACGACGTGCCCCACGCTCATAGCCTCGGCTCCGGATTCATCATTAATCGCGCGGGTTATATATTGACGAATGACCATGTCGTCGAGGACTCCAGCCGGATCGTCGTAACGCTTAAGGATGGCCATCAATACAAGGCGCGCGTAATTGGGCGTGACAGCAAAACTGACATCGCCTTGCTCAAAATCGACGCCCCCTATCCATTGCCAATCATGCCGCTGGGAGATTCCGACGCGGTGCGGGTTGGTGAATGGGTTATGGCGATCGGCAATCCCTTCGGCTTTGATCATTCGGTCACGGCCGGTATCGTGAGCGCGAAGGGCCGCTTCATCCCCGGCAGCTATGACGAATACATTCAGACTGACGCCTCGATTAACCCCGGCAATTCAGGCGGTCCGTTAATCGGTCTGGACGGCGAAGCAGTGGGCGTCAACTCGGCGATCTTTACGCGCACCGGTGCGAGCATGGGTATCGGCTTTGCCATCCCAGTTAATCTCGTCAAAGCGGAATTGCCGCAGCTGCTGAGCCTCGGGCGAGTCGAGCGTGGGTGGCTTGGGGTCTATATCGAGCCAGTTACCCAGGACGCGGCCACAGCCGCAGGCCTGGTTGTGCCGCATGGCGCGATGGTCTCCGAAGTGATCGGCAACAGTCCGGCCGGCGCCGCTGGACTCCGCCATGGTGACATCATCGTCGCTATCGATCGCCATCCGGTGATTGAGGCGCAGGAACTTCCTCTGATGGTCGGATCGATCCCGATTGGCCGCAGCGCAACGCTTACTGTGATACGCGGGCACACCGCGCGGGAGGTGCCCATCGAGATTACGGCTTCCCATGAAGACGAACTTGCAAGCGCCGCCGCAGACCAGCCGGTCGCCAACAGCATTTATGGCCTCGCATTGATGGATCTCAATGCGAGCGCCGGCCAGGAGCTAAGCCTCAATGCCCATAGTGGCGTCGTCATTACTTCAGTTGAGCCGAACGGCGCGGCGGCGAATGCTGGCTTGCGGCCGCGCGACATCATTCTCGAAGTCGATCGCAAGCGCGTTAGCGACGTCGCCTCATGCCAGCAGGCGCTCGGCGCCGGCAGCGGCAATATTCTCTTGCTGTTGATCAAGCGCAATGACGGTACACTGTTCGTTCCGTTACGGCGCCAGTCAGACGGCTGAGCGCAAGGGCGCTTCGGCAGCCAATCAGGAGCGGCGGTAGAGATCTTTCCATGCGCGTGAAGCGGGCAGTGAAGCTCGGCCTTCTTGGCCTCTGTATACTTGTGTTATTCGCGATGGTGCCGCTGCTCTATGAGTTTATCCAATACTATGATTCGCTCGAGGATGAAGTCGTCGCACGCATGTCCACTGTGCACTGGACGATTCCTTCCCGTATCTTCTCTGATTCAGAAATCATCTATCCAGGCCTGCGTATCAGCGATCTCGGCATGATGATGAAGCTTGCGCGGCTCAATTATCATCAGGTTCCGTCAGATGACGAAGTCAAAGCCCGTGGCGAATATTGCTACGATCAGAAAAAAGGCAGCCTCGAAATTTTCCTCCATAGTTTTGACTATCCCTACAGGAATTTTCCGGGCGAGCTCGTAATGATAAATCTCGGGCCCGATGGCACTATCGATTCGATGCATGACGTGGCAACGCGCCAGGAAGTCTTTTCGCTCGAGCTCGAACCCGAAATGCTCGGCGCAATTTTCCAGGGTAATTGGGAGCAGCGCCGGCTGCTTCCGCTAAATGAGATGCCGCCCGCTTTTATTGACGCGATTCTCGCCGCTGAGGACCATCGTTTTTACGAGCATCACGGGGTTGATCTAATCCGGACTGCCGAGGCTGCATGGATCGATTTTACTCACGGGCGCGTGGTGCAAGGCGGATCGACCCTCACCCAGCAGCTCATGAAGAATTTCTTCCTGACCAGCAAACGCGACTGGCATCGCAAGGTCAAGGAAGTACTGATGGCCTTCATCGCCAGCCGCCGCTACTCAAAAGATGTAATCCTAGAAAATTATATCAACGATATTTATCTCGGACAGCGTGGGCAGGAAGGAATCTATGGAATCTGGGAGGCCTCCGAATTCTACTTCTCCTGTGAGCCGCGTGATCTGACTATTGGCGAAATGGCGACAATTGCCGGCATGATTAGATCGCCCAACCATTACAACCCAGTCCGCCATCCGGAAGCAGCGACCAAACGGCGCAACGAAGTACTGGCCTCGATGCTTGAGGACGGTTATATCAGCAAAGCCGCTTATGACGGCGCGGTAACCCAGCCGATACGCACGCGCGAGCCTTACCTTGAAACCAACGATGCGCCTTATTTCGTGGACTATGTAAAACACGAACTAGCCGAGCGCTATCCGCCCTCTGTCCTCACCGGCGAGGGGTTGCGCATTTTTACTACGCTCGATGTGCATACCGAAAAACAGGCGGAGAAGGCCATCGACAATAATCTGGCCGATCTTCAAGCGCGCCATCCCTCATTGCGCCGAAAGGAAAAGAAACAAGAATTGCAGTCATGCCTGGTCGCGATCGAGCCCCAGACTGGAAAAATCCGCGCGATGGTCGGTGGCCGCGATTATCGCGAAAGCCAATTCAATCGCGTTACCCAGTCGAAACGGCAACCAGGCTCGGCCTTCAAGCCAGTTACCTATCTGGCTGCGCTTCAGGAAACCTTTGAGGGCGGCCCCAATCATTTCCTGCCCACTAGCTATATCGATGATACCCCCTTCACCTGGCAATTCGATGATACAAGCTGGAGCCCGCGCAATTACGAGAACCGCTATTTCGGCAAAGTGACACTCGAATTTGCGCTCGAAGAGTCGCTCAACGCCGCGACCTCCCGGCTGGCCCAGCAGATCGGCCTGGAGCGCGTGCGTGATATGGCCGAGAAGCTCGGCTTCGGGGATCTGCCGCTTTATCCATCGATCGTACTCGGCGGCATTGCAGTCTCGCCCATGCAACTCGCCAATGCCTATGCGATCCTGGCCAACGAAGGCCTCGAAGTCCCTTTCTACGCCGTCACCGCGGTGGTTGACGAAAACGGCAACGTGATCCAGGGGCACGAACTCAAGGCCTCGCAGGTGCTATCGCCCGAACTCGCCTATACGATGGATTTCATGCTCGAGCAGGTCATCAATCACGGCACCGGCGAAGACGCGCGCAAGATGGGTTTCACGCGCCCAGCGGCTGGCAAGACCGGCACTACTAACGATTCGGTCGACGCGTGGTTCGCCGGTTTCACACCCAATTTGCTTGCCGTGGTATGGACGGGCTTCGACCAAAAAGACGCCCTCGGCCTGACCGGGGCGCAAGCCTCGCTGCCAGCCTGGACGCGCTTCATGAAAGCCGCCACCGCCTCCCGCCCGGCCCTTGATTTCGCTACACCCGAGGATGTGGTCCTCGCGAAGGTTAATCCCTTGACCGGCGATTTAAGCGGGCCATACTGTCCTTCAGGTATCGAGGGAGTGTTTCCGAAGAGCATGGCGCCGACGCAAACCTGCGCATCCAGCGGGATCTCCGTTACCTCCACCTCGGG
>DATJUF010000215.1:0-9297 GCA_035502655.1 Binataceae bacterium (SeqCode) | reverse complement strand
GCCGAATCGCAGTTGTTCGGCCATGTACGGGGAGCATTCACCGACGCGCGTGAGGATTCGCTGGGCTACTTTCGTTCGGCTAACGGCGGGTCGCTGTTTCTCGACGAAATCGGCGAGTTGCCCTTGCGCTTGCAACCCAAGTTGCTGCGCGCGGTCGAGACCCATGAGGTTCAGCCGGTCGGGTCGGCGGTGAGTTATAAAGTTGATATCCGGCTAATCGCGGCTACGAATCGGGACCTGCGCGCGATGGTCAAGCTGGGTGAATTCCGCGATGACCTTTATTATCGGCTGAGCGCGACGGCGATTCTGGTTCCTCCGCTACGCGAACGGCGTGACGCTATCGAAGCTCTCACGGGGCATTTTATCGAGCATTATAACCGGCTGTTCGGCAAGACAATTCGCTATGTACGGCGGCATGTATTGGACGCGATGGGCCAATATGACTGGCCCGGTAATGTGCGCGAGTTTGCGCATGCGATTCAGAGCGCGGTGATGCTGACCGACGGCGACCGTTTAGACCTACAGTCGCTGCCGGAGCATGTAGCGAACTGTACATATCCGCGCTCGGCGGCGGCGAATGAGGATTTAATTGAAATGCCGTTCGGATCCGAGTCGTTGGCCGGCGAACCTGGAGAAGTTGCGGCAGCGAATACTGCCGAAGTGCAAACGCCGTTACTGCTCGACGAAGTAATCAAGCGGACGCTGGTCCGATCGCTCGAGGAGACCGAAGGGAACCGGCGGCGGGCCGCGGATTTGCTCGGGATTTCACGCTCGACGCTGTATCGTATGCTGACGCGTTACGGTCTGGCGGAGGAGGGGGGACGCCGGCGGCCTGGCCCGCCGGAGAGCGAGACCGGTTCTGGCTCCGGGCTCCTGTAGCCGCGGTAACAACTATTACGGCTCAGGATGCCTCTGCACAGCTTCTCAGATGCCCGGCTTCGCTCAGAAGATAATTACCGGGAAGCTAAGCGTCAGCGTTTACCCGGTAAAGCTGCATCTTAGATGCCGAGGGCTCGGGGAGTTTCGGAGCATGATCGGGCTGCGATCATATTTCCAAAGGCCGTCGGCCGATCTTGCGTGGCAAGCTCCCGAGGCTGTCCGGCTAGGTTAAGCTCCGCTACTGGAAACCGCAGACTGTTTTAAGTCAAAATATGAAGTTGGCTGTTTGAGAACGGCGTCACGCGATGGCGCTGCGGGAGCTTTGCATGGCGGCGGTTGACCAAATTTGGCCGGAAGCGGTACGCACGCTTGAGCGTGGTCAGCCTTTTGCGCTCGCGACGGTGATCAACGTGCGCGGATCGACCCCGCGTGAAGCCGGGGCGAAGATGATCGTGCGCGAAGACGGCCAGTTCGGCACAATCGGTGGCGGTTGCGGCGAAGCGGAAGTCTTCCGCAAGGCTCGATTGATGCTCGCGGAACGCAACAGTGCACGGCTCGCCGAGATCGATTTGACTGGTGATTTCGATCAGCAGGAAATCGGCACATGCGGTGGTCTGATGGACGTGTTTATCGATCGGTGGGGTGATAGCGACCTGCCGATCGCGCGAAGGCTGGCCGATGCTGCGGAGCATAATCGGCCTGCCGCCCTGCTGACGGTGGTCGATCCCGGTGCCTGGAGCGAGACGCCGCCGGGTGCAAAGACCGTGATCGTCCCGTCGCAACGTGAGCCGCGCTCCGGTCTCGTGAAGCTGGGGGAGGCGGCGTTTGAACAACTCGCGGGGCGTACCGCTGATGCTGTTCCCGGCTTACTCGAAGTCGGGGGCGATGGCACGTTAAAGCCAATCACACACGCCACGGGCAATGGAGCACCGCGGCTTTTTCTCGACCCGATCACCGGGGCGCAACGGCTGATAATCGTGGGCGCTGGACATATAGCACAGCCGCTGTGCGAGCTTGGCTCGATGCTGGGGTTTCACGTCACGGTGATTGACGATAGGGCCTCCTTCGCGAATCGTGAGCGCTTTCCAACCGCTGATCAGATTCTCGTGAAGCCGTTTGCCGAGGCGATTGGCGGGCTTGCCCTCGACCAGCACTGCTACCTGATTTCTGTAACGAGAGGCCATGCGTTCGACGAAGAAGCGCTGCGTGCGGCGCTTAAGCAGCCGTGCGGTTTTATTGGCATGATTGGGTCGCGGCGGCGGGTGCGGGCCACGCTCGCACGTCTCGAAGAAGAAGGCTTCGATCCGAAACGGCTGGAAGAAATTCACGCACCGCTGGGGCTGGATCTTGGCGCCGAGACACCCGAAGAAATCGCAATCGCGATAATCGCCGAGATCATCCGGGAGCGCCGGACTGGCGTTCGGGATGAGTTGACGCTGGGTACCAAATCCGGCCGGCTACGGCCAGCCGCAGGATAATCTAAAGCTTCACAAATTATCTTTATGAAGCGGATCGAGGGGCTGCTGCTGGCGGCCGGCGAATCGCGCCGGATGGGCTATCCGAAGCCGCTAATCGAAATTGGCGGTATGACCTTTCTGGCGAAGAGCGCCGCGGCGATGCTCGAAGTCGCAGAACGGTTGATCGTCGTGGCCGGGGCCTATCGCGAGCGAGTCATCGCGGCTGTGCCTCACGACTCGCGGATCGTGAGCGCTTACAATCCGGACTTCATCCGTGGGCAATTATCATCGTTGAGGGTTGGGCTTGCGCAAACCGAGCCGGAGACAGAGGCGGTGATCGTCCATCTGGCGGACCATCCACTGGTGAGTTCGGCTACATTTCATGAGGTGGTGGCTGAACATGAACGCTCGGGGAAGCCGATCGTAATTGCCCGCTACCACGGCCGCCGCGGCCATCCGGTGTTGTTCGATCGGCTGGTATTCAGAGAATTAATGGAGGCGCCGGAGGATCAGGGGGCGCGGGTGGTAGTGAATGCGGTTCCATCGCGGGTCAGCTATGCGGACGTAGAGGATGCCGGGACCGTGCTCGATCTTGATACGCCAGCCGATTTGGCCAGGGCCGGTATACGTCTGCCGTCTCCGGGTTGAATGGGCGGAGAGGTTTGAGTGCGCCACGCGAAGAGATTTTCGCCAAAGCTCGCGAATGATTGTAACCAGGCGCTGGCGGCGGGCGTATTTAGCGTCAGGGACAATGGCAGCGCTCGCCACAATTCGGAATTGGAGGGGCGCCGTTAATTCCGACGAGGAACTAATAGCCGAAGTTCTCGGCGGGCGGACGGCGGCTTTCGCGGAACTCACCGCGCGTCATCGCGAGAAGGTCGAAAGGCTGTGCCAGCGTTTTTTCACTGATCGCGAAATGGCGCGCGACTTAGCGCAGGAAAGCTTCATGCGGGCATTCACCGGACTGGCGACCTATCGGGCCGAGATGCCTTTTGGAGGATGGCTGCGTGCGATAACGGCGAACGTATGCTACGACGAGTTGCGCCGCCGGCGTCGTCGTCCAGAAGATCTGGTTGGCGATTTCGACGCGGCGGAACAAAACTGGACACAACTGGTCAATCAAGCCACGCCGGAGGATATAGTCAATGCAGCCGAGCAGAGGCGTGAAGCACATGATTTGGCTCATCGGCTGCTAGATGCGCTCAAGCCAGACGATCGGATGGTAATGGTCTTGAAAGAGACCGAGGAGTTGAGTGTCAACGAAATCGCGGAAATCATGGGCTGGAGCGTAGCCAAGGTTAAGATCCGGGCGTTTCGCGCGCGTCAACTGATGCGTGCGCATGCGGAGAAAATCCTTTCGTCGCATAAAGGCAAGGTGGCACGATGAATTGCTTTGAAGCGCGCAAGGAGTTCGGTGCGTTCTGGCGCCGCACGTTGGAGCCGGAGGCGCGGGCTGCTTTCAACCGTCACCTGAGCGTGTGCGATAAATGTGATCGTTCGTTTCGGGCTTTTGCCTTGACCGCACCTGTGCTGCATTCCGAATGCGAACCTGAACCCCATGCGGGTATCAGTGGCGGGGTACGGCTGGCGGTGAGGCCACTAGCGGCCTATCGAGGGCCAAAGCGCACTGTCGGAATTCCGGCTTGGCGGGCAGTAGCGGCGGCTGCAATCCTGCTGCTGGTGAGCGGGGCGGCGGCTGGGATGGCGGCATGGACGGCGGTCCCGGCGCCGCAGAATGTGATGGAAGCGATTGCAGGTGATGACCCGGCGGTCGAGCCGGTCAGCTATACACCCGCAGTGAGCATTTTCAGCCAGGATGTGATCGGTTCCGATCCGTCCTTACAGGAGCCGGTGGCGCCTGCGCCGGACCCCAATTCCCAAGAATCCGAAGGTCTTGCTGGGTAAGAGCGGCATCGTTCTATTATGCGCCGCTATGCTGGCCGGACTCGCGCTGGGATTCGCGGGTACGACCACAGCTTACCGGCTGGGATGGCTGCGTCCGCCAGGTGAGAGTCCGATGGAAAGGATGAGCCGCGAACTGAAGCTCACACCGAGCCAGCGCGAGCAGGTTGGCGAGGTGATGGAAGACACGCGTGCGCGAGTCGGACAGCTAAGGCGGGATTTTCGCCGGCAGCGGCGCAGGGTCTTGCTCAATGCGTATATCCAGATTCGCACGGTGCTAACGCCGGCACAGCAGGTGCGCTTCGATAAGGATTTCGTGCCGCCCCGTTTTCGCGACGAAGCCGAGGAGTTAGAGCATCAAGGCAAGGTGATGCCGCCGCCCTGGGCCTCGCCGAAGGCTTCGCCGATGGCGCAGCCTGCTGAATAGCGTTGCGCGACTAGCGCAGCACCTAAACTCCCAATTCACTCAAGAAGACGTGCTGCGTGGCCTTGCGCGCGACGACTCCGGCGTAAGTTCCGGCAATCGCTGCAATCATTGGATTAGTGCTGAACTGGCCGATACCCAGCAGCGTTTCTTCGACTGCCGCCATCACCCCTGACTCGGCCATCGCGGCAAAGCCCTTGCACCAGCGCTTGGCGACTTCCTGCTGCGGTGAGCTTAGCTTTGCAAGCATTTGATGATAGCGGTCGCGCAACCCGTATTGAACGTCGCCAGCCGCTTCGACGGTAATTGTGATGAGGTCGCGGACGTAGCGTTCAGCGGTTTTAGGTACCATTGCCCGCTGCAAGTCCGCTGAAGTCTTGGCCGTGCCGCTAAAGTTCATCGGCGGCATGAGGTGGATATCGTCGACCGTGACGAAGCCGTCGGCGTTAAAAAAATAGGCCAGGCCGGCGTCGGCGATCGCGCGGGGGAAGGCAGGATCGGCGAGATTCTTGAGCGTAGTGACGAGCGACAGCGCGATGCCAAATTGCCCTTCAAGATAGGAACCAAATGTATCGAGCAGGGGGGCGAAATAGTCCTTGGTACTGAAGAAGCCGAGCAGGCGTCCGAGCATCGCGTGCAGGCTGGCGCCATCGCGGTCACTGCGAAAGATGTTTTTCAAGGTATCGAGCGGCTCGATGATGGCATTTACGACGGCATCCGGGTTGAGATCGGCCAGGCCATAGCTGGGAAGCTGCAGGATATCGAACAGCGGGGTGTAGTCGAGCGTGACGCTGCGCGGGATGAGGAAGCCGCTGCGCAGATCGTGGAGGAGGCTGCTACCGGCCACTGTGCGCAGGCTAATCAGCGGGACCTTGCCGGCGATAGCGGCGGCGAGCCCGTTTTGGAGAGCGGCGGTGACGGTGTAGCCGAGGCGGTCATCGGAGGTGATCATTTGCGTTTTCTTGCGGGCTTACCTTGGAGGTTTCGTTCGGGGATGATTTGCTCTGGAGCCGGCTCAATAATTTGACCAGCGCTGGTGATTGCGTTCGTCGTAGAACTCTTCTCTCAAGTCGGCGCCGGTGAGGGTCAGCAGCAGAAAGCCGTTAGGCGCACGTAGGGGAATTTGCGGGTCACGGGCGAGGTCGGTCTCAGTCCAATCGATCTTGACGTCGCCACTGCCGAGACGGCCGTAGTTGGGCGGAAAGGGCATATAGGGAATTGCGCCATGGCCGACGCAGCGCGGGGTCATGGTTGATATGCTGCCGAAGTGCACCGAGAGATAGGCGGTGACGGTGTGCACGTGGCCCCAATACCACCACCAATCACGTACGTCCTGCATTAGGGAGGTGATTTGTGTGTAAAGGGGACTGATCGTGACGTTGCCGTGAGCGGGGTCGACGCTGAAGCCATCATGATGGGTCATGAGGATGATGCGCTTGCCCTTATGGTCTTGAAGCAGTTGCTTGAGCCAGTTGATCTGCACCATGCCGGAGGCTTCTGGATTGCTGAAATCGGCTTCAGCGATCGCTCCTTGCTGATAGAGAAAGCTATGCGTGAAGTAGGCGCTGTCGAGGCCAATGATTAGCCATTGATCGTTAGTGAGGGCGAAATAGCCGAGATTATGCTGGGCAGCAAATTTGGGATCAGCGAGCAGCTTGCCAAAATAGCCGTTACCGCCAGAGTACATCTCGTGGTTGGAGTTCAGGGCGTAGCTGCGGCCGTTATTGAATGGCCAATTGGGGAGGAATTTATCGAGTTCTTCGTCGTCAGCGCCAGAATAGTAGACGTCACCGAGATGAATCGTATAGTCGGGAGCGTGCGAGGCCATAGCCTGGATGACATTCTGGGCGATCGTGGCGCCGGTGCCCCAATCGCCGACGATGCCGATCTTTATTTGCGGTTGAGCGATCAACTCACTGATGCCGAGATAGGGCGCGAATGGCTCCGGGAAAGGCGCACGGCGGTTTCGATACTTATAGTAGTTGATCAGGCATTCGATCCATCGTGGATCGCCTTCCTCGTATTGGCCAAAGCCAGGCATCTCGGAGACGCCGAGGGCCTGGGCAAGCTGGTCGAGGGTGCGGAGGTCGCTGCCGCTATCGCGTAGGGCTTTGAGCTTGGCGGAGATATCGCTGGCGCTGTCAGTGGCAAGAATATCGACACGTTTAGCGACCGGATCACTGGCAACCGCGTGTATCAGCGTGAAAAGGTCGCGGCGTATATTGAAATCAAGGGTGTTCCGGCTGAAGGACGCATCCTTGAGCATCCCGGCAAAGTGATCGGCGAGTGAAGACATGGCCGTCTCCCGCGACGCGGCTCTGCGAGCCGTAGCCGCTGCATCGTGTAGATTAAGCTCTTATCGAAAGATAGGAGCATCTTCGTCGCGCGTTGAGTAACATGAAAAGGCGCGCGAGACTATTAAGTGAACCGTTACGCTTCGCGCTTGAGCGAGACGGCAACGACGTTAGTGAGCGTCATGACAATCTGATCGCCCACTTTCACGTGCCTAAGGCTGAAGGGGCGGTTGACTTTGACGGTCTCCTCAGCACCGTCGGGGCCTTTGATTACGACGGTGCGTTCAGCGTGATTGACTGCGTCGACGGTGGCAACCACACGGATCGAGCGGCCGAAGGCGGCACCGGCAGGCTGTCCGGGTTCGGCCGTGACGATGCCCTGATCGACGGAGACCGACGGAATTGAGCTATCAGGCTTCTGCTTCAGGATAGTAACGATTTCGTAAAACCTGGCGACAAAGCGGTCGCCAACTTTAGCCTGTTCGAGGTTGTAGTGATTGTAGACGTGTATGGTGACGTATTTGCGGTTCGGGCCTTCAAACGTGACCAGTTTCTTTGCACGATCAACTGCGACTACTTTGCCGTGAATCGTGATGACGGTGGCTGAAGCAAGACCGGCGATGTGCTCCTGCGAAGATTCGGCCATCGCCGACGAAGGCGCAGAGACCGGAGCAGGTGAGGTTGGAGGCGCGGCAGTGACGATCGGCTGGGCGGGTCGCAGAGGCTGACTGTTGGCCTGCGCCTGACTGTGACTGCAGGCTGAGAGCATCACGAGCAGGGCGAGGGCCGCAATGGTTCCTGTGAATGTAAGAGCGCGGCGCGCTGGAGATTTTCCGGAGTTGGATGGCATCGTCGATAAGGATCCTTTCGCAGCCTTTAGCGTCAAGTTGATTGTGACTGGCGCCAGAAAGTAGCGCAATGGGACTTCGGATACTCAGCGGCGGGCTCACGGACTTATAGCCTCACAGGATTGCAGGCAATCCCTTGGCTTAAATTCTAAAGACGGATGGTTCGCGAACCTCACGTTCGCACGGCGGTCGCGAGTAATCCCTTAGCTGGTCTTAGCGTGAAGCCGGTATATACTCGGTGTAGCGCGTTTTAGGAAGCGCCCATCTGGCTCAGGTAATGGTTGGCCTCGGCGGCGACATCGGGATTCTTAGTGTCGCTGCCGGCCAGCTTGAGGTAACGGACGGCCATCGCGCGATTGCCCTGCTCAGCATAAATCTCACCAATGCGGAGAGCGGCAAACGAAGATGAGGGGTCGAGGTCAAGCGCCTTCTGGTAATAAACCAGGGCGTTGCCTGTGCGCGGCGGATTGAAGGACATGTAGGCCTCGCCGATATTCAGATACGCACTTGATTCTTTCGGCTGATACTTGACCAGCTTCTGATAGACCTCGATGACCTTTTCAAAGTCGGAACGCGAATTGTAATAGAGGCCGAGGTAAACGTAAGGGTCTTCGAGTTGCGGATCGATGTCTGTAGCCTGCCATAGCAGCTTGAGAGCCTGATCGCTGTCGGTGAGATTGATCGCCGTCTTTACCAGCTCCTGAGCCTTTTCGGCGTTGGAGGTGGCAGCATAGTCAGTGACGCCGCCGAGCGGCGGGGCGTTATCGGCGTACAGAACGCGCGGCACGATCAGGCTTGCGGCGGCGATCAGCAAAAGCGCTGAACCAGCGGAAAGCTGGAGGAGGCGTGAGGGCCAATCAGGCGGCATGCTCGTCCGCGAAATTCGTGATGATGGCCTCGAGGGCATAGGATGCGTTACAGGTAACGATAACGATTTGACAGCTGCGTCATTAGGATGATGGTCTTGCTATAATCTTGAGTGATCTTGGCAGGAAAGCCTTCGATTGCAAAGACGCAGGCGCAAGCGCGGCAGTTACCCGGACTGCCGGTGCGGCCTGCCTGGTAGCCGGACGCGGAAATGAGGACTGATGGAGACACACACGTTCAGAGGTGCTGACGGCCAGCCGCTTAATGCTGTTGATTATGGCGGGACCGGCAAACCTCCGATGCTGCTGGTGCATGGCGGATCGGCGCATGCCCGCTGGTGGGATTTCGTAGGGCCGGAATTGACCGATCGCTGTCACGTGCTGGCACTAGACCAGCGCGGCCATGGCGACAGCCCGTGGTTCCCTGAATGGGCCTACGGTTCGCGTCATTATGTCGCGGACCTGGCGGCAGTGATCGAGTCGTGGGGGCTGGGGAAGCCGGTATTGGTGGGCCATTCGATGGGTGGTCACAACGTCATGCTCTACGCCGGACAGTACAGCGACACGCTGCGTGCGGCGGCGGCAATTGATAGCCCAGCCTCGTACCCGAAGGATGCCACCGAGATG
>DATJUF010000214.1:0-7541 GCA_035502655.1 Binataceae bacterium (SeqCode) | reverse complement strand
GCCGTGAAGGAAGATGTCAGCAATCTCACCTTCGCGAGGACGGACGCCCATCGCGTCCACTAGAATCAGCCGCTGGATAATATTGGGTGACAATACTGCGATTTCGGCGGCGAGCCATCCGCCGATGGAAAAGCCGAGGAGAGCCGCCTTAGCCAAACCCATTTCCTGCAGAACCCAAAGATAGAAACGCGATAGATCGCTGAAACTTTCGAGCCATGGCGGACGGTCAGAACCGGCAAATCCTGGGTGGGTCGGGGCGTAGACGGTGAAGCGGCGGGCCAGATCATCGTAGATAGGAAGCCAGCCGGGATTGCCGTCGAAGCCATGCAACGCCACGATTGGCGCTCCGGTGCCCCCAACCAGGCAATGGATTGATGCGCCACCGACATCGATCTTGCGCTCTTGATATTCAGTCGAGGCCATTAAGAATCTCCGTTAGGGCCGCGCGATGGAATGGCGCGAAGCGGCTAATGCGATAGTGAGTATTTCGATCAGCTATAGCCTGACTATGGAGCCTGCTCGAAGGGGCCTGGCAAATCCAGCTCCTGACCCATTTCGCGCACGGCCGGCAGTACCTCGTCTTTCATCAGTTGAAGGCAGCGCATAGTATCCTTATGGCTGATAGTGCCGTCGTTGGTCCACATGCCGAGAATGCCGGGGCGCAGAATCTCCAGGCCTTCGCGAATCTTCTTAATTACAGTCTTCGGACTCCCAACAACAACGCGGTTGCTATTCACCACCGCGTCCCATCCGGCGGCGTCAACACCACCGTACAGGGCGTCGGGCTTGAGCGCGTGCTTGTACTGTTCGAGGATGCGTTTGCTGCCTTCGCGTGAGTTGTAGCCTGGCGGCGCCATGAAATCACCTGGCATCGGCACGCGTCCGATACCTGCGTTGCCGGTCAGAAAGCCCTTGCCAGCTTCATAGGCCTTTTCGTCGGTATCCTGCACATGGATGCGCCACAGGTAGCCGAAATTTTGCGGGCCGGGGACATAGCCAGTCTCTGCCGCGGCCTTGCCGTAAAGCTCGGTCATCTGCACGGTCACCTGCGGATCAGTTTCCAAGTAGATATAGGGATAATGATGGCGAGCGCTCCATTCGAGGGTTTCCGGACTGCCGATGCCGGGAATCCACACAGGCGGATGCGGTTTCTGGAGCGGGCGTTCAAACGGATTGACTACACGAAAATGATAGTGCTTGCCTTCCCATCGGAAAGGGCCGGGTGTCGTCCAGGTCTTGATGATCAGATCATGCGCTTCCTCGAAGCGCTCGCGATTGTGCACTGGATTGGTATTGGTGGCCCAGCTTTCGATGCCGGTACCACGAACAAAGCCTGAAACCAGCCGCCCGCGTGAGATCATGTCGATTTCGGCGAGTTCCTCGGCGAGTCTCAGGGGATTTTCGAAAATCGGAAGAGGATTGCCGAGCAGCACGATCTTCGGATGCCTGGTGATGCGCGCGAGGATGGCGGCTTCGAGGTTCATCGCCGCGCCCATGCAGGTCGGCGTGTTGTGATGCTCATTAAGCATCAGGCCGTCAAAACCTACTTCCTCGCAGAACTGGTATTCGTCGAGATATTCATTGTAGAGATCCGCGCCTAACTCGGGATTGAAATGAGTATTGGGAAAAGTAAGGCGGACTGAACTGCGGAAGCTGTTCTTGACATCTTCTTCGGTATACGCGACATAGGCACGCTCGGTGAAGCGCATTATGAACATAGTATCGGCCTCCTGCCCGCCGGAACTGAAGTTCGCAGGCCGGCGATAAGGGATGGCGGCGCCGGCGCGGGAAAGTGCTAGTTGAGGTCCAATCCATATAGCCGCGCGGCATTTTCCAGAACGATCTTTTTAGTGATCGCTTGCGGGACGCCGTCGAAATTCTGCTCGATCGTCTTGAGCGAATTGGGGAAAGTGGAATCGGCATGCGGAAAATCCGAAGCCCACATATAGTTATCCGCGCCAAAGAACTTCCACGTGGCTGGCCCGAGCGCGTCGTCTTGAAAGGTCGCCCATACGTTGCGCTTGATATACTCACTCGGCTTCAACGGCAGGCGCTTGGAACTGGGTATTTTGGAATTGACATGATCGAGGCGGTTGACCCAGTTTGGAATCCAGCCAACGTCATTTTCGGCAGAGACGATTTTCAATTGCGGGAAGCGCTCGAATACCCCGCCATACGCGAGCCGCGTGATGCATTGCTCGACGACATGAATGATGTGGATCTGCATATCGGCCATGGTTGGCATAGCGGGAGTCAGGGGCATGGCGGAGACGAGCGGCTTGTGCAGCGAGATTGGCATACCGGTGGCGGAGGCGGCGCGCCAGAGAGGATCAAAATGCGAATCGCTGTAGGGTTGCTCATTATTGCCGGAGGCGAGAATGAGTATGCCCTTCAGGCCAAGTTTGGCGCAGCGCTCAATCTCGGAAACGTCGGGCAAATCGGCGAGTGAGTAAAGGCCGATGCCGACTAGCCGCTGCGGTGAATGCGTGCAGAACTCGGCGAGCCAGTCGTTATAGACGCGCAGGCAGGCGCGCTGCAAATCGCGATCTTTCAGGTTGAAGAGCACGATGCCGAGTGTTGAATAGAGCACTTCGGCGACGACGCCATCGAGGTCCTGATCTTTCAGCCGCTCGACGGGGTCCCAGCCGCTGGGACGCGCCGCCTCGTAACCGTGATTCATGTGGTCGCGCAATTCCTGGCCGCTCTTGCCTGCGGCGAAGCCCGCCGCGACTGACATCGGATGAATGCCTGGACCGACAAAAAGGTACGCCGGGCCGCTACTCTTATCATTTTTGACCACGCGCGGCGCTTGATCGCGAAACCGGGCGTCGAGGCGCTGGACCCACAAATCACCGGGTTCGGTCATATGAGAATCCGCCGACATAACTTTAAAATCCGTCATTTGTAACTCCTGTACTGGCCGGCTCAAGCTGCTGCGGCACCGGAGCGGAGCACATGTCCGGGCAAAGCACCGCTGTGATGGCCATCTTCAAAGAGGACAGCACCGTTAACGATCGTATATTTGATGCCCTGTGCTTCGGTGACGAGACGGCGGCCACCGCCCGGCAGATCGAAACGGATTTCCGGCCGCTCGGGACAAGCGATGCGATCGAAATCGAAGATCGTAATATCAGCGGCCATCCCTGGCTTCAGGACACCGCGATCAGTGATACCGAAGAAGGCAGCGGGTTCAGACGTGATGCGCTTTATGGCGTGCTCGAGCGAGAGCGCATGCCTGTCCCTCACGAAAGTACCGATCAGGTAGGTCGGATAGCCGGCGTTGCAGAGCATATCGACGTGCGCGCCGCCGTCGGAGATGCCGATCATAGTGCGCGGGTCGCTGAATTTGCGCGCGACGCGCTCCTCGTTGATATCGAGCAGCGGCATCATATAGGCAAGGTTGAGGTCATCTTCAATTGCGAGATCGAAGAAAACGTCCAGCGGATCGGTACCGCGAGCGTGTGCGGCTTGCGCGATGGTCTGCCATTCGAATGGCTTGAGCGCGGCTGAATTCGCTTCTTTGATCGTGGCGCGATTCCAAAGATCGTCGAGGACCGCACGGCGCTTCAATTCTTCATTAAAGGCGCGGCGGAAATCAGAATCGAGATAGACGCGCTTTTGAGCTTCGATGGATTTATCGCCGAAGATCGGCTTCATCGAATTCATGCTGGCGAACAAAAACGGATTGCGCAGATTGAACTCGATAATCAAAGGACGGGCGGCAACTTGCGGGACGCATCCGCGGGCGAGCAGCGGCGCGACCTTTTCGAGCGTTTCGAGCCAAGCGTTGGGCTGATCGTCGCGATCACGCAGGTTGAGCCAGGTGACCGGCCGGCCGCTCGCGCCCGAGAGCAAATCGAGCAGTGCATATTCCTTGTCGGAGACCGTGCTGGGCTGCTTGGTCAGGGCGACTTCGATTACACCACGCTGATAGTCATTCAGCACGCCGGCGTAGGCGCGCAACTCGTCATGACTGGCGAGGCGGCAAGCGAGCGGCTGTGCTTTGTAGCCGAGATGCTGTGGCATCACCGTCAGCGAAAAGCCGAATGCGCCGGCGCCGATCGCCTCTTGCAGCAATGCGCGGATGCTGGCGGTTTCGTCCGTCGAAGCAGGGCGCGCCATCGCGTCATCGCCCATCACCCATTGGCGGAAAGGCGACAGTGCGGCGAGAAAACCAACATTGATGCCGAGGCCGCGCCGCTGGGCCGCATCCATATATTGCGGGAAGGTTTCCCAATCCCACGTCAACCCTTCGTTCAGGACCTCATAGGGAATGGCCTCGACGTGAACGAGGTTCCAGGTTGCGATATCGCGTTCGGACGGCTTGCAGGGCGCCAGGCCGACACCGCAGTTGCCCATGATGACCGAGGTGACACCATGCCATGAGGAGCATGAGATCAGGGGATCCCAGCAAATCTGGGCGTCATAATGTGTATGCGGATCAATGAAGCCTGGTGTGACGATTAGCTCTTTGGCATCAATTACACGCGCCGCGTTACCGGTTATAGTCCCGCGTACGCCGATAGCGCTGATGCGTCCGCCGCTGATCGCGAGATCAGCTTCGCGCGCAGCCGCGCCCGTGCCGTCAACGACGGTACCATTGCGAATGATCAGATCATGCGGCATGTCGTGACCCTCCATTGCTGTGCTAAGCCAGCGGGACCGCAGATGTCAAGCTAAGGCACGCCTGTTGATGGGCGGGATCGTGGAGTTGGCATCTCAGGCTGATGCGTCATAGTGTTGCAGTAGTAGTGTGAAGCGTTGAACGGGATAGGACCGGTTGATTATGTTGATCAGGCGCGATAGCCGGATAGTGGAGCGCGAGCCGTGAATGCTGCCGTACCTTTGCTCGAGAAGGTTGCCAGCGCGACTGTGAGCATCCAGTGCCAGGTACCTCAGTCGCATTCATCAGTTGCGATTGGATTGGGTACCGAGCGCAGCGGAACTGGCACGATCGTCAGCCAGGACGGCCTGATCCTCACCGTCAACTATATGGTCATGGGCGCGAAAAGTGTCGCGGTGACACTGGCGAATGGCGAACAGGTTCCAGCACAGGTAGTTGCGCGCGACTTTACCACGAGCCTCGGCGTGCTGAAGATCGAAGGCCACGGGCACCCGCATATCGAACCGGTGTCATCCGAGACCTGCGTTATCGGCCAGGAGATCTTTCTCATATCGAGCTTTGGAGATGAAAAGCGCGGCGCCGATACGGGAATGATCACCTACCTGGGACCATTCGATGCGGCATGGGAATTCGTACTGGAGCGATGCGTATGCGTGACCGCGTCGTCGCTGAATATCGGCCTCAACGGCGGGCCGATCTGCAACGCCAAGGGGCAATTGATCGCGGTTTCTTATCTGAATTTCGCGGATCTGCTGCGGCCGATTCTCGGCATCCCTGCCGAATGCTTTATCTCGGGACGTGACGAGCTGGTGCGCCACGGCCATCGTGTGAGTATGCCGCGCCGGCTGTGCCTTGGCGTGTTGTCGTTTACGCTGCGCGAGCACGTGGTGATTGCGGGGGTATTCCCCGGAAGTCCGAGCGATAGAGCGGGCCTGCGCCAGGGCGATCTGGTGTTGAGCGCCGACGGTTCGGAGATCCATGAGCGCAAGGCCCTATATGACGCGATCAATAAGCATCGGCCAGGCGAATCAGTACGGTTGCGAATCCTGCGCAACAACGAGGTGCATAGCCTCGAAGTGCCGGCAATAATCGTGGACGACTATCTTGGCTAGAAGGGTCCGTTAGCCTCTTGTAGCGAATCGCGCCGGAAGGAAGCACCGCAGCGCTATTGGCAAGACGCCGCAGGTGCGCGGTTCAACTTGGTGAATATGACCGGCTAGACGTCCTTGAATTCGCGCTTACTCTTAGTTTTGGTTGTTTTGGCCTTCTGATCCTCGATAGCAGCTTGGGCCGCCGCGAGCCGCGCGATAGGCAAGCGGAAGGGCGAGCATGATACGTAATCGAGCCCCAGCCGATGGCAGAGCTTGACGCTGGCGGGATCGCCGCCATGCTCACCGCAGATGCCGATTGAGAGATTCTTGTTGGCCTTGCGTCCGCGTTCGATTGCAATCTTCATCAGGCCGCCCACACCATCGGGATCGAGCTCCTGAAAGGGGTCTTTGCGGTAGATACTGCGCCGAACGTAGTCGTCGAGAAAACGCGAGGAGTCGTCGCGCGACAAGCCATAGGTCATCTGTGTTAAGTCGTTGGTGCCGAAGGAGAAGAAGTCAGCCACCTCGCCGATTTCGGCCGCCTCTATACAGGCGCGCGGCACTTCGATCATGGTGCCGATATGATAGCGGAGGCGGCCGCGATGGCCCTCGCTGACCTCCTTCGCGACCTCGCGGATCTCGCTGGCGAGGAATTCGAATTCCTTGCGTTCGCCAATCAGCGGCAACATGATCTCAGGCATCGCATTGACACCTTCAGCGCGGAGTTCCTGCGCCGCCTCTAAAATCGCACGCGCCTGCATCCGGTAAATTTCGGGATAGCTGACGCCGAGCCGCGAGCCGCGATGCCCGAGCATCGGATTGAATTCCTGCAGGCTGTTGCGCACGTGGCGCAAGCGTTCAGGATCGGTGCCGATAATCGTGGCGAGCTTGTGAATTTCTTCGTCGTCCTTGGGCAGGAATTCATGCAGGGGCGGATCAAGCAGGCGGATCGTCACCGGCTTGCCGGCCATCTCACGGAGGATGCCGGCGAAATCGCCGCGCTGCATCGGCGCGATTTTGGCGAGAGCTGCGGCACGCTGTTCGGCCGTTTCCGCCAGGATCATCTCACGCACGGCGTCGATGCGTTCGGGAGCGAAGAACATATG
The DNA here is from genome assembly GCA_035502655.1 of Binataceae bacterium (SeqCode). GTDB lineage: Bacteria > Desulfobacterota > Binatia > Binatales > Binataceae > DATJUF01. The sequence continues at coordinate 720 of DATJUF010000214.1, read as the reverse complement.
CTCAGTGCGGCACAGGCCGATGCCTTCAGCGCCGAACTCGATCGCAATGTGCGCGTCGGTAGGTGTATCGGCATTCGCACGTACGCCAAGCCGCCGCTCCTGGTCGGCCCATTTCATGAATTTGCGGAAATGCTCGGACATCTCGGGTTGAACGGTCGGCACGGTTCCGAGGATGACTTCGCCGGTTGAGCCGTCGAGCGTGATCGAGTCGCCGCGCTTGACGATGTGATCCCCGGCTTTGAAGAACCCATCTTCGTAGCTGATTTCCAGCGAGCCACAGCCGGCGACGCAGCATTTGCCCATCCCGCGCGCGACGACGGCAGCGTGACTGGTCATGCCGCCACGCGCAGTCAGGATGCCCTCTGCCACCTGCATGCCGTGGATGTCCTCTGGCGAGGTTTCGATGCGCACGAGGATAACCGGACGGCTGGCAGTATGTACCTGGACTGCTTCGTCGGCGGAGAACACCACTTCGCCACAGACAGCCCCCGGCGAAGCCGGCAGCCCGCGAGCGATCACTTCCTTGGCGGATTTCGGGTCGAGGCGCGGATGAACGAGTTGTTCGAGCTGGACCGGCTCGACACGCATCAAAGCGGTGCGGCGGTCGATGAGCTTTTCGTCCGCCATTTCGACGGCGGCGCGAACGGCAGCTTCGGCGGTACGCTTGCCGTTGCGGGTTTGCAGCATGAACAGGCGTTCACGTTCGATAGTGAACTCCAT
>DATJUF010000213.1:0-4857 GCA_035502655.1 Binataceae bacterium (SeqCode) | reverse complement strand
GCAATCGCTTCGCCCACGGTTTCGGGCCAAATTCTAATCAGCCGAATCAGATCGAAATGCCCGCCAGAGTCGAGCTGGGCCAGGATTCCATGCAGCGCTGCACCGACCTGCTGTGGATATGTCCGTTTCGCGGCTGCCATCGCCACTCACCATAACCCTCTGCGCGCGAGGTGCAAGCGCGCTGATGCCCTCCCATTGCTGAAACCTGCCATGCGCTACTCCGTATTATCAAGCAACGGGAGGCGAATGACATGAAACGCCTGTTCACAATCGTCTCAACAACGCTTTTGACAGGTACCCTCGCGCTATCCGCGATGGCGCAGAGCTATCCGATGATACCAGCGCCGCCGCCAGGCGGGTATGGCTATCTGGGCGGATATACTCACAGCCATCCATACGTTAGGGACTTTAATCATTTCTTCGATACTCATCCGGACACGGCACGTGAGCTTTCAGCGGATCCGCGGCTGATTGATAATCCACATTACCTCGCCGCCCATCCGCAGTTGCGGCAGTATATGTGGTCACATCCGGGCGTCAGGGAAGCGTTCCGCGAGCATCCATACAGCTTCGTTCATGAGGAACATGCGATGAATCACTGGCGCTGGGATCGCGTGCATCATCGCTGGTGCCGTTACACTGGCGGCGCGGCCCTGTAGCCAATGAATGTGCATGAGGTGTGGATGGGCTGAAAGGCGCTGCGATCGGCATGAGACCGTTAACGTGGATCGCAGCGCCTGCATTGGTTCTGAGTTCTGATCTATGCACAAGTCAAAATGGACTGAACGCAATAGCTAGTTAGTATCAAACCAGTATAGCTTTTGCGGCGTGCTTGATTAATTTGGCCATCTCACAAACATATTCAACCTCCATCGCCGGCCACCAGCGTGCGATTCACGTTTTGAACCGGCTTGCTTTCGGTCCACGGCCTGGCGATAGCGGCGAAATCGGAAGCCTCGGCATCCAGGAATTTATCCATCGCCAGCTCGATCCCACGTCGATTCCTGAACCACCGGAACTGCTGCAACGCCTTGATGCGCTGCCGACCCTCAAAATGAACCCGGTCGAGTTGTTCGAGAAATTTCAACTGCCAGTGCGGCAGGCTTTGAAAGGCGATCAGGCAGCTAAACGGGAGGCCCGGCAAGCGGCCAAGGTTGTAATAACGGAGGCGGTGGAGGCGCGGATTATTCGCGCCCTGTATGGACCGCGGCAGTTACAGGAAGTGATGACTGCGTTCTGGTTCAATCACTTCAATGTCTTCGCCGGCAAACAGCTCTGTTCAGTTTGGACTGGCGCTTTTGAACAGGAAGCGATTCGGCCGCATACGATGGGCCGTTTCCGCGATCTGCTCGGTGCGACCGCCCATCATCCGGCCATGCTCTTCTATCTCGACAATTGGCAGAACACCGCTCCCGGCGCGCCCGGAAGCCACGGCAAGTTCGACGGCATCAACGAGAATTACGCACGCGAAGTGATGGAACTCCACACCCTTGGCGTGAATGGCGGCTACTCACAGCAGGATGTTATCGCTCTCGCCCACATCCTGACTGGCTGGAGTATCGAGCGGGGCGGGTTAGGCGCACCTGCCAGGCCAAGGCAACACGCTCAGCAGGGGCAGCGTCCATATAATCTCGCGGGCATTTTCCGAGGGCCATTCAGCTTTCGCCGGTTCCGGCCATTCGTACCCGCTGAGGGGGGGTGGCGCGAGCCCGGTCAACACCAGGGCAGAAGACAGTCAAGGCAGGGCCGGATGCAGAATGTCGCGGGCCAGTATGGCTTCATGTTTTACGGCCGCCGGCACGACTTCACGGACAAGACTTTCCTCGGGCGTGAAATTAAAGGAGGCGGCCTTGGCGAGGGTGAGCAGGCGCTCGACATACTCGCGGGCAGTCCCGCAACTGCCAGCCATCTCAGCTATAAGCTCGCGCAGTATTTCGTCGCCGATGATCCACCACCTACCCTGGTCAAACGGATGTCGGCACGCTATCTAGCGAGCGATGGCAATATCCGCCAAGTGCTGGAAGTCATCTTCAGCAGCGCCGAGTTCTGGGATCGGCGCAATTATGGCAACAAATTCAAGACGCCCTACGAATATGTAATTTCTGCCGCGCGCGCGACCGGCGTGGAAGTGCTGAACGTTAATCCGCTCGCAGGCACGATGGCCGCGCTAGGCATGCCTCTATACGGCTGCCAGACCCCTGACGGCTATAAGAACACCACCGAAGCGTGGCTTAATCCCGATGCGATGATGCTACGGCTCAGCTTCGCCACCGCGCTCGGCAAAGGCCATCTCCAACTTGAGCATCCGGTTGATCCAATCAGCGGAACACCGGGCTTCAGGACGGCGGCCTTCATCGCAGAAGGCAATCCAGCCCCGCAGCCGGCCCAGCTCGCGCTGACTCTCGGTGACCTCTTTTCTTCACGTACTGCTGAAGTGATCGAGAGTGCGCCGCCAGATCTGCGCGCGCCGCTGATCCTCGGCAGTCCCGAATTCATGATGCGTTAAGGAGATTACAATGAGTAATCGATTCACCTGCCTGCGCTGGCACATGCGCCTAAGCCGCGCGGTATCGATAGCTGTGAACTATATGCTGGAACTCTTCAGCTTTAAGCGGCGCATGTTATCCCGGCAGAATGCCATCCGCGTTGCGATCGCAAGTTTGATTGAAACTGAGCGAATGCGGCTCGCGATGACGATCGGCCATCGCGACCACAACTGAGTAATCCGCCGGTCGCGATTATAGATGCAGCTTCCATTCTCTATCGGAGCGAACCTTTGGCAATAGCAAACGATCTTTGCGATTCAGCCGGTGGCATCATCGGACGGCGCGACTTCCTGCGTGCGGCCGCGGCGCTTTCGGCCGCTGGCGTGGTCCTGATCGGCACCCATGGATGGGCCGCATCAGCCGCTGGCCATGACAGCAATCAAAGCCGGCTCGTTGTCGTCTTCATGCGCGGCGCGGTAGACGGACTCAACGTAGTCGTCCCTTATGGCGATTCGCAGTATTACGAACAGCGCCCGAATATCGCGATTCCACGCCCTGACGGCGGAGACGGCTCGGCCCTCGATTTGGACGGGCACTTCGGCCTTCATCCCGCGCTCAGTTCACTGATGCCGCTATGGCGCGATCGGACCCTGGCCTTCGTTCATGCCTGCGGCTCACCTGATCCGACGCGTTCTCATTTTGATGCGCAGGACTTCATGGAGAGCGGTACGCCCGGCGTAAGAACCACGCCGGACGGCTGGATGAACCGGGTGCTCGCAGCTCTGCCGGGCTTTCATGGCCCAACCGAAGCGGTGAGTCTCGGTGCGACGCTGCCGCGGATTCTTACCGGCCGGATGGCAGTGGCAAACATCCTGCTTGGACGCGCGGCAGCCCGCCCAATGCCGTTGGATAACCCCAGAATCGAAACCGCATTCGGCCAGCTTTACGCCGGCAGCGATCAGCTCAGTGCGGCGTTTCGCGAAGGCCAGGCCGCGCGAAAAAGGCTTCTCGCAGAGTTGGAGCAGGACATGACTGTGGCCAACGCTGGTGCACCGCCACCAGACGGCTTCCCTGACGATACAGCACGGCTGGCCCGCCTGATTGCGCGCGATCCCACCATCCGCCTCGCATTTCTCGCGGTTGGCGGATGGGACACCCATGTCAACGAGGGATCTTTCAAAGGCCAGCTTGCCAATCGCCTGAAGCCGTTCGGGGACGGGCTTGCTAGTTTCGTCAATCAGCTTGGCCCGGCATACGCAGATACTGTCGTCCTGGTAATCTCCGAATTCGGCCGCACCGTGCATGAAAATGGTAACGGTGGCACCGATCACGGCCACGGCAATGTGATGTGGGTGATGGGCGGTGCGATCAGTGGAGGGCGCGTTTACGCGGACTGGAACGGCTTGGCTTCCTCTGATCTATACCAGGAGCGCGACCTGCCGGTGACCACTGACTTCCGCGCGCCTATCAGCAGCATCCTGCGCTCGCATATGCGCGTAACGCCCCAGCAGATTAATCTGATTTTTCCCCGCCGGCCCGCTGACGATGGCCATTTGAGCAGCTTGGTCCGCGCATAAAGCCGCTTGCTGGCAGCGCGCGGGATCATCAGCCAAAAAGACGGTTTCAGTATTGGTTTTTCTGAATCTGTTGATCTATCTCGCGCATTTTCGCGAGCTTCTCGTCGGTAGGTTCGAGCGCCTGGTCGCGTGCCGCCTCGACCTGCGCCTGATGATTACTCGGCAGTTCGCCATCAATCTTCTCAAGGGCTTCCTGCGCCAGCTTCCGCACCATCGGGTTCGGATCGTTGTCGACGATTTGGATTAACGTATCGTTTGCGCGCGGATCGGCCATCTCGCCGAGTGCAAATACAGCCGTACCGCGGCTGTCGCTGTCGCTGGTTTCTTTGAGATATTCAATGACCGGCAAGGTGCCACGCTGATCGCCAATGCGGCCCAGCGCTGCAATTAGATGAAGCTTCTCGATCGCCGGGGTCTCGCGTAGGAACAGCTCCTGCGTCATCGCCGGAACTGCATCGTCAACGCCGCGCGCACCCAGCACGTCAATGGCTTTAATCCGTACACGTACGTCCGAATCGACAAGCCCACGGAACAGCAATTCATTGGCGTCATTGCTCTGCACGTACCGCAACTTTTCGAGGCCCTCGACACGCACCCGCGGATCGGCATCCGCTATCATCCTTTTCGCGTCCTTGATAACGTCCTCATCCTTCTGACCCTGTTTTCGGTTGCCTGAACTTTCCAGAGACTCCAGCGAAAGCGGACTCTGGCTGGCAGCGATGGCACGGGAATTGTTCACGCCCATCTGTGCGAACGCGGGACTGACAATCGCGAACGCAGCTATGACGCCAATT
>DATJUF010000212.1:0-3023 GCA_035502655.1 Binataceae bacterium (SeqCode) | reverse complement strand
TCGTAGCGGGTTACGCGCGCGTTGATGTCGGGCGAGTGCGGGTCGAACACCTCGTTGTTGCCGATCCAGAGCTCGAATGGGAAATTCGAGCGCAGTGGGATGAGCCGATGAAATTCGGCGTAGTTGCGGATCGTCCAGGGGACGCAGCATAGGATGGCGACTCCGAGCGCCAGCCCATGTTTTGCGAATCGGCCGCGTGCTTCGGGGTCGCGCTGCTGGCTGTAGACGAGCCAGCCGAGTAGAAATGGGAGCACTGCGCCGAGCGCCGGATTCGTCAAGAGCGAGAGGCCCCAGAGGAGTCCGTACGCGCACCAATCGGGCGTTCGTCGCGATCCGGCTAGCGCGATGGTCGCCCACAGAATCGTTGCTGCAAGGAGGGCCGAAAGCGACGTCTCCCAGATCCATTGAAACGGCATCACGACGGCGCTGGGGTAGAACACCCAGAGCCATGCTGCGAGGGTCGCGACGCCGGCGCCCGCGATGCGTTTCGCAGCGAAGTAAATTGGCACGCACGTTGCGACGGAACAAAGGATATTCAGTGCGACTGCGGCGTAGAACGCGTGCAGAGTGAAGATGCCGAAGGCCCGGAAGATTGCCGCGATCAGCAGCGGATAAATAGGCGGGAGCCATGCCGTCGGCCCGGTGTCGTGGCGCGTCGGCGAGCTGAATCCTTTGCCCGTAGCGAGCGACATCGCGATGTTGCCGGTCTCTTGCGCGAATGGGACCGTCGCCAGCACCTGCGGCGGAATTTCGCGCACTTGTTGATAGGCGTAGCCGACGCGGCACACGAGCGCCACCGGCACGATCAGCCACAGTGACGTCACAATCGCGATGATCTTGCGTTTCACGCTGATCCTGCCAAACGACTCAGATGCGTGTTGCTCTCGGCTGGCAACCACAGGCAACCTCTCATCGATAGCCGAGACTTTCTTTGGGGCGGAAGCCCAAGACGATTTTACGGGGCTTGTGTGGCGGCGGGAAGCGACGACCTGCAAAGATTCGCGGGATCAGAGGGCTGCGGCGGCGAAGCGGGCGACTTGCAGCGCGTCGCCGGAATAACGATCGGCGACCACCATGATGGTGAGGTCTTTTGTCTGCAGAGACGCGACTTGTTCGGCACCGAGGGTCGAGGCGTGGACGATGTGGCCATTGTCGATTTCGTGCGGGGTGCCTGGCAAGGGCCCAGCGTCGCGGACTCGAAAATAGACTGAGAACTCGCGCGTGCCGTCCGTATAGACGGCATGAAAGAAGATGCGCCCGCCGAGGAAGCAGAGCTTGGCGCGTTCGAGGCGGTACGGACCGGAGGAAAGCGCGAAAGGCACCGCGGAGGCAATTCCCTGCCCTTCGGCCAAGGCGGAGATCGCCGCGCGATCGAAGAGCCAGGAACGCGGCGCATGATTGACGACTTCGAGCTGATGATCCTGGGCAGCAGCCGCATAGACAGGCGCGACATGTGGACTCATCAGACCGTGATAGCCGACGGCGGCGAGCAGCAATACTGCGGCGATTGTCGCCGCGCCAACAATCCAGCGGCGGCGGTGCGGCTGAGCCGACGGACGCGGGGACATCGATGCGATTTTGCTGCGCGTTTCCATCGAGATGCGCGCGCGAATCCAACGCTCTACCGCGCTGGCGTCTACATGCTCGCCGGCGATCACTTCGCGCATGCGAGCGTCGAGATGAGCCTGACTTTCAAGCTCGTGCATGCACGATGGGCACGAGCGCAGATGCGCGTCGATCGCACCTGAGCGTTCGCGATCAAGCTCGCCGCTCAGGTAGAGCGGCGCGAGTTCGGCGACTTGATTGCAATCCATCACGATTCCTGATTCGGCCTCCTGGCGCTCATACAGCTGCCTCTCATTTCGCGCTAGCTTGCACCCGGAACAGCTTTGGCGCGGACGGCGTAAGGCTTTCGCGCAACGTCCGCCGGGCGCGTCCAAGACGCGACATCACCGTGCCGATCGGTATGCTCAGGATATCGGCCAGCTCGCGACACGTAAAACCTTCGACGACCGCCAGCAGGATGACGGTCCGGTGGTCTTCGGAGAGATCGTCGAGCGCCGCGCTGAGCATCGCGCTGTCCAGGAGCGAAAAACTTGTCGAGCTGTGCTGCTCGGCCACGCGACCGGGCATTTGAAGCGGAACCAAAACAGGCCCCGAGCGAATCTTCCGGCCCCGCGCGTAAAATACGTTGAAAAGAATTCGAAACAGCCAGGCCCGCGCGTTCGTTCCGGGCTGAAACTGGTCGAAGCCGCGCCACGCGCGCAAAAAGGTTTCCTGCACGAGATCTTCGGCGATCGCCGGATCGAAGGTCAGGCGCCGTGCCACGCGAAGCAGGCTCCGCGATTGCGGCATGGCAACGGACTCAAATTCGTTCTGCCGCTCGTTCACGGTGTGGAGATCGGCTCCGGGGGAATGAGGCAGGCATTGGTTGGAGAACGCCCGCTTGCCTGCCTCATTGATACCACGGCTCGACCTCCCGGCGCTAGTTGGCGGCGCCTTTCTGGAGTTCGGAGAGCGCATCGAGCACCTGAGCGCTGTGCCCGGTCGGATTGACCTTGATGAACTCTTTGACGATCTTGCCGTCGGGATCGATCAGGAAGGTGTTGCGCGCGGCGATTGTGCCGAGCTCCGGCATCTGCGGAATCGTCATCTGCGATCCGTACATCGCGGAGACTTTCTTTTCGGCGTCGGAGAGAAGTTTGAAGTTCAGGCCGTCTTTGGCACACCAGTCCTTGTGCGACTGCACGGTATCAACGCTGACTCCGAGAACCACTGCATTGATCTTGTGGTATTTCTCGAGATCGTTCTGGAAGCCGTGCGCCTCAATGGTGCAGCCGGGGGTCTGGTCCTTGGGATAGAAGTAGAGCACGACCCACTTGCCTTTGTAATCGTGCAGGCTGACGGGACCCTCTTGCGACTCGAGCGTGAAATCGGGGGCCATTGTGCCCACCGCGGGGACGACCAGAGGCTGGTCATCGGCTTTGGCCGTCTGGTGGCTGACTGCGAATAACGCCAGCGCC
>DATJUF010000211.1:0-4857 GCA_035502655.1 Binataceae bacterium (SeqCode) | reverse complement strand
TCGAAGCAATGATTCCGATTGGGCGATCCAACGCACCCGGCGATATTGCCAATATGGCGGCGTTTCTGGCCTCGGCGGAAGCGGATAATATCACTGGGCAGTCATTCAACGTCGATGGCGGGCTGGTGTGGGATTGACGCTTGTGACTTCCCCAGAGCTACAGCAATACAACTGCGAGAAATAAGAGGCTAACAAATGGACGCGCGCTACTTTGACGAGTGGAAGGTAGGGGACCGTATCGAGACGCTCGGGCGCACGGTCGGTGATGCCGAAATCTCGCAGTTCGTGGCGCTTGGCGGCTTCTTCGAGGAGCTGTTCATCAGCAATGAATACGTCGCGAAGCGCTCGCTTTATCCGAAACGCTTTGCCCCTGGCGCACTGATTTTCTCCTTCACTGAGGGACTGATCATCCTCAGCGGATGTATTCATGGCGTAGGCTTGGCGCTGGTTTCGGTCGATAAGATGACCTTCAAGCGTCCGCTGTTTGCTGGTGACACGATGAAGGTGATCGTCGAGGTTACGGCGGCGCGTCCGACCAGTAAGCCGGACCGCGGGATCGTCACGTTCGAGCACCGGGTAGTGAATCAAGACGGCGAAGAGGTGATGACCTGCGAGGTCAAGCGGATGCTCAAAAGCCGCGCCTACCGCGACGCGCGATAGCAGTCGCCTCGCCAATTGGCGTAATGAGTCCGCCGCGCGGGACTAGCGCTAGCCTGTCGTTGCGCCTGCCTCTTATAACATTCACTCGACAAAAATAAGCAGGGCGCGGAAAGCTCCGCGCCCTGCTGTCAATCTCCGGCTCAGACAGACTTGGCTGCCCTGATGTCAGTCTTCGCCGTTAGTGCTAACCCGTTAACGCATAATTTCCATCAGGCCGGCCGGACTACCGTACTTGACCCCATTGCGATATTCGGCTGGAACCTGGTTGTCGAGGAAAAACCCTTTCTTGTTCGGGTTGGCCCAGCTACTCCAGATCGTCATATGGGTGTTCTGAAGGTCCCAGGCCATCGCGGCAATGCCGACCCAGGTATGGCCCAGGCCAGAAGCATCGCCGAAGGCATTTTCATACGCGAAAACCTTCCAAAGCTTGTGGTTCGCGTCGAAGTTGTCGTTCCAGTAGGTCTGCCAAACTTCCTTATCCAGATACATCACGCGGTCTCCATAGCAATAGCCAGAGGCTTCGCTAGGAATCCGATGCACGTCGATAACCGCGGCGGGCCGCACCTGCCATGCACCCCAATCAGGCTTCGGGAAGCCGATCGGCATGAAGTAATCGTTGGGGAAGCTGTAGCCCTTGTCCATGTTCGGGTCGAGCAGCTCAATTTCCTTACGGTCACTCAGATATTCGGCATCATAAATTGAGGTTGACCCGTTGAAGCCATTGAGCTTGGCGTCGTCATTGGCCCAGTCGCTGCCGAAAATTGGAGCGCAACGAGCGGAACTTGACAGCCGCAGCGAGCGGCGAAGGGCTGGCACGAAGACATATTGGTCAGGGAACGGATGGGCCTCCTGATCTTTGAAGAAGAGTGCCAGCGAGGCGGTGTAGCGCGCCTGCTCAGGTGTCTCTTCCATGAACCATTGAGTGGTCCAGGTTCCCGGGGCGTAGCTCTCATCTTTGGGAATTCCGGGATCGGTATTGTAGCCGCTCTGGCGGTACACGAGGTCAAAAGTGTCCTCGGAAATATTGCCAAAACGATCGGCGAACCAGATTGCCCCGGTATTTTCCGGCGTGCTGGCTACGATCGCGGGCTGGTAGGCGAAGAAAACGTTCGCGAGTGCTTTCCAACCCTTATGAGGTTCGGCTGGATTCGGGAACGGGATGCCGCCCTGATAGTTCTGCAGGATATAATGGCCATCTGGTGTTACGGTCACTGAATTCTGTGCGCTATATTTTTCGGTGGCCGCCAGGAAGGTTGGCAGTAGATTGCCGCCGACTTTCGTTTCGCCGATATCAATCTCGATGTCGCTCGGCATCTTCAATTGGTAGCCGCCCTGAAATAGCTTGGTCATGCCGAATGGCATGAAAGCTTTATACTGCTGCCAGTTGGCCATTGTAATCTTGGTCCCAGGTGCGGGCGGTGTGCCTTGGTCTTGGGTCGCGGTGATGAACTGTTTCAGGTCGCTGATATCGGTCGACGATTGCGCCAGACATAGGGAAGGTAGCCCTAGTAAGGCGATGCCGCCGATAACACTCAGAAAACTGATACGCATACTTCCTCCAATCTAACAAACGACTGCTTGAATAACTCTCGAAACCCAGTTTTGGTTCCAGAGCGCGGCTACCGTACATAAAACTTATTCATAGTGCCAGTGAGTTAATATGAGTTTCAGTTTGGTCAAAGACTGAAGCTACTCCTGAAGGCGGCGGTCGCATTGCCCGGAAGTTTAAGGGCTCAGAGACGGCCATCGGCGACTCAGATTCTTAAAGAATGACACAGCATCTCACAGCGGCTCACTCGCAGGCTTACTTCCTTTAACGCAGCTCCCAGGCTTGTTTGCGCGTTCCACCTTCGGCTCCGCTCGTGCTGCCCGGATTCGCGGCGAACCTATTTCGGCCGCCTTGCGCGCGGACTCGCAGGCGAGGCCCATGCGCGGTAACATAGGCTGCTATGTTGCGCTTTTTGACCGCGGGCGAATCCCACGGACCGGAATTGGTTGCGGTAATCGAGGGGACGCCAGCCGGCTTCGATATCGACCTCGCGCGTATTAACCACGATCTCGCGCGGCGCCAAAAGGGCTACGGGCGCGGCGGCCGGATGCTGATCGAGAAGGACGAGGTGCGGGTAGTTTCAGGCATCCGCTTCGGGCGTACGATGGGCAGTCCGGTCACCTTTATTATCGCGAATCGCGACTTCAAGAACTGGGAGAAGCGGATGTCGCCCGACCCAGCGGATCGCGCCGAGGCCAAAGTCGTCACCCGTCCGCGTCCTGGCCACGCCGATTTAGCCGGTGTGCTCAAGTACAATCTTGAAGATATCCGCGATGTCTTGGAACGGGCCTCCGCGCGGGAGACCACAGCGCGGGTTGCGATCGGCGGGTTTGCGCGGCAACTGATCGCACCGTTTGGCGTGACAGTGCTGGGTTACGTTGCCAGTATCGGAGCAACCGAGGCACGCCCCACACCGGAAATCCCCATCGATGAGCTGGCGCGGGTTACCGAAGAATCACTGGTGCGGGTCGCCGACGCTGAAGCCGAACGTGCGATGATCGCCGAGATTGACGCCTGCAAAAAGACCGGCGACACGCTTGGCGGGGTCGTGGAGGTAATCGCGACAGGCCTGCCGGTCGGTCTTGGCAGCCACGTCCAATGGGATCGCAAGCTCGACGGCCGCCTGGGCCACGCGCTGCTTGGCTTGCAGGCAGTCAAAGGCGTCGAGATCGGGCTGGGCTTCGGGGCGGCGCGCGTGCGCGGCTCGCAGCTCCATGACGAGATTGGTTATGACCGCGAGCAGCGCCGCTTTACCCGCGAATCCAACAATTCGGGAGGGACCGAAGGCGGGATGACCACTGGCGAACCGCTGCGTGTCAGGGTGGCGTTCAAGCCGCTCTCGACCCTGATGCGTCCGCTCAAGTCGGCCGATATCCGCAGCAAGGAAGAGGCCGCCGGGGCGATCGAGCGCTCTGACGTATGCGCGATTCCGGCCGCGGCGGTGATCGCCGAAGCGGTAGTGGCGTTCGTCCTCGCGGATGCGTTCCTCGAAAAGTTCGGTGGCGATTCGTTTACCGAAATCAAGCGCAACTACGAAGGCTATCTTGAGCAAGTGCGAGCCTATTAGGGCCACTTGCGTCTGTAGCGCTACTGAAGATGACGCCCTGAGACTATCCCATGCCGCCTAAGCTGATTCTCACCGGCTTTATGGCGACCGGCAAAACTACGGTCGCGCGCGCAGTAGCCGAGCGCCTTGCCTGGCGGCTGATAGATTGCGATGAACGCCTCGTCGCGTACGCCGGAAAACCTATCCCTGAGATTTTCCGCGACCATGGGGAAGCTCATTTTCGCGCGCTGGAACGCAAAGTGGTCGCGGCGATCGCGAGTGACCGCGAACGCTGTCCGCAATCCGGCCTGCCATTACCGGCCGTTGTCGCGACCGGCGGCGGCACGCTGATCGATCCGGTCAACTTTGCGGCGCTCCAGCGCGTCGGGGTGATCATCTGCTTGGTTGCACGGCCGGAAGTGATCGCCCGGCGTATCGGGCGTCACGCGGCCTCACGTCCGATGTTGACAGAGGGTGGTAGGCCTTTGCCAGAACGGATCGCCGAGTTGCTGGAAGAACGGCGAGCGGTTTATGCGCGTGCGCCGATTATAATTGACACATCGGAGGCCGGAATCGGCAAGGTCGCCGGCATGGTTCTCGAGGCCTTCGCCAAATATGGGTCGAGCCAATGGAAAGCTTCAGCGTAGAACTCGGCCGCAATAGCCATCCGGTACATAGCGGAGCCGGCCTCCTCGAGCAGGCCGGCGAGTTGGCGCGTGCCGCGGGACTGAAGCCGGGGCGCGCGGCGCTAATCACCGACACGAATGTCTCGCTGCTCTATGCTGGTCGTGTCACTGATGCGCTGGTGGCAGCCGGATTTGAGCCGGTGACGATCGAGGTTCCGGCGGGCGAGGCGAGCAAGTCGCTCGAGGTGCTGAGCGGCCTTTATGACCGGATGGTCGAGGCGCATCTGGACCGCTCAAGCACAATTTTTGCCTTGGGCGGCGGCGTGACGGGCGACTTAGTTGGCTTTGCTGCGGCCACCTTTCTCCGTGGAATCGCGCTGGTGCAGCTTCCGACCACGCTTACCGCGCAGGTCGATTCCGCGCTCGGCGGCAAGACCGGCATTAACCATCCGGCGGCGAAAAACCTGATCGGCGCT